>JBBSRC010000004.1:0-85713 GCA_038243395.1 Flavobacteriales bacterium
CCATTCATGGACTCATGGTCATCTCCTCTTTTTCCATCAGGCCCTGCTGGTAAGTGAGAACCACTTCCATTAACGTCAATCCAGTGCATGTCCTCTCCTGGACCGGCATGAAAAATTTTACCGTTAGGTGCCGCCCATAACCAAGCGTGGTTGTCCAGTCTATACTCCCCTTCGTCCTCACCTTCAAAGTCGTTTTCATTCCAAAGTAGTTCTCCTGGTAATTCCGGAAGACGTTTCCAACCTGTGGCCTCCGTCCAAATTTCTCCATCTCTACCGCCGTAAGTAGCATCACCACTCCAGGAACCACCAATTGTAAAAGCAGAGCCATCGGATAAGGTCACGGCACCTTGATACCCACGAGGGATTTTCAAATCGGCTGCTCGCGACCATTCCCCAGTTTTAGGATCATAAATACTCGAACGTTCTGCCGAGCTTCCGCCGCTGACTAAAATTCTACCATCAGCTAAATTATTGATACCTGGGCAGAACATATCGTGATTAGTATTGGTTACCATTCTTGGTAAAACTGCACCTTTTCCATTCTGACCATCTACTCCACCACCTAACGGATCGAATACCTGAGTATAGGTATAACCGTCATCTCCACCAAAATCGTCATGGTATTTTGAAGACCAGGTAACTAATTTGCCATCTGGCAAGTTGGCGATAGCCACAGGAACGATATCGAATACTATTTTAGGATCCCATGTACCATGCGTTTGTGGGGTTTGAGTTTGAGCTTGAGCTTGAGCAAAGAAATTAAACCCTACGATGAGAAGCAGGTACATAACCTTAGTGAAATTTGAAGAAATCATGATAAGCGGTGTTAAAAGTTAGTCTAAATAGATAGGGGATTTCTAATTAGTTTTCTTAGACATTATACAATTCGTGTGTCAACAGTTCGTTGGGGAATTTATCTAAGGAACTAATTGTGCTATTTTGACTGCAAAGAAACGGAGTAAATTTGACAAGAAACTTTATATAAGTCGAACTGCTTATATTCTCGACAAAAAAATATGAAATGGATTAAAGAAGTGCTAATAGGTTAACCCTGAAATATTTATGACAACTTATTTCATAAGAAATAATGTTGACTATGCCAAAAATGTATCCGATTTTAAAAACAAGAAGATGAATAGGTTAGCTTTCTTAATGAAGATAGGGAAAGAGACAATCCCATAAAATTGACAAAATTTGTCTGACAAAATTAAGTTGTTTTAAACCATCGTCTCCAAAATCATTTCAATATCCCGTTCTGTAGTATCGGGATTAATAAAGCAAAATCGTGAAACCGTTTCAAACGTATCGCCGTTTTTCCATTTGGTAGGCGTAACCAGGGCAAAACCCTTGCGATGGTTTTCGTAGGTCCAGTGGGTGTAATCTTCAGGTTGCCATCCTTTTCTTCGGTATAACACACACGAGAGACTTGGCTCTCTGACCAATTCCAGATCAGGATGCGCTTCAATCATTCTTCCTGCAATTTGTGCCAACTCTATACCGCGTTCAACTGCTTGTTTGTAGCGATCTGTACCATGTGTTGCCAAGGAAAACCATAATGGCAAGCCGCGGACTCGTCTGGTTAATTGGATTTGATAATCGGTCGGATTGAAGCCATGTGCGCCTTCGTCTTTAAAAATATCCAAATAAGAGCCTTGCTGTGAATGTGCATTTTTAGCTAATTCTGGGATCTTATAAATTACCGCACCACAATCATAAGGCGAAAACATCCATTTATGCGGATCTATAGTCACGCTATCTGCTTTTTCTATGCCATTAAACAAATGACGTACGGAGTCTGCAACCAAAGCACCACCACCATAAGCGGCATCTACATGAAACCATAAATTCTCTTGCTCACATACGGATGCAATATCGGCTAAGTCATCAATAATTCCTGCATTGGTTGTGCCCCCTGTGGCAACCACTGCAAACAGACATTTGCGTTGATGTTTGGTCAAGCTTTGAATTGTAGCTTTTAGATCATTACCTGTTAAACGTTCTTCAGAGTCTACTAAAATAATATCCACATCGGCCACTTTTGCCATCGCTTTAATGGACGAATGTGCGCCGATTGAAGTTATAATCAAACCTTTTTCTCTTTCGTATTCAGGATTCTCACGCCAATGTTCTCTTGCTGTTACAATAGCAGAAAGATTGGCCGCCGTACCGCCACTGGTAAATACACCAAAACTACCTTCTGGCATACCGGTTAGCGATACCATCCATTTCATCGCTTCATTTTCACAGAATATACCGCCCGCACCTTCCATCCAGTATGCGCCATGAATGCTGGACGCCGAAGTGACCAAATCAAACATAATAGCTGCTTTTGTTGGGGATGCTGGTACAAATGCCAGATTTCGCGGATGATCAACAGGAACATTGGCACTTGCGAGATGGTTCTTCCATAAATTAAAAGCATATTCTCCTCCAATTCCTTTGGCCGTAATTGTTTCGCCAACCAACATTTTGAGTTCTTCTTCTTTTTTAGGTTTGCCGATAGGTTGCTCCGTGGCTGAAATACGTCCAATCACATATTTCATGACATCCAGAGTCATCTCTATTAAATTCAAATCAATTTTGTGCATACTCTTCATCGCTCAGAATTTATTGATTTGAAAGATCTAAAATTATGAATTCAGCATTCAAAGGATCTAAATTTTGCACTAAAGTTTGAATGATGCCTTCGCCATATTCTAAATAAAATTCAGAAAGATTTAGATGTCTTTCCTGAAGACTTTGTTGCGGAAATAATTCATCTTGGACTAATTTAACACGTTGCAAAACATTATCTAATTTTCTTTTTTGAGCTTTTAATAAGCGTTTTTCAAGATTTTCAAGACCTTTTATTTGTTTTACTTCCTGTGCAGCTACTGCTCCTCTAAATGATTTATCAGTTTGATTTGCTAATTCGTACAAATCTTCGAATTGCTTCTTAAGATGTTGTTTTTGCGGACTGAAGTCAAGATCAACTTCGGAAATGGATTTGGTAACCTTGGTGATCAAATCATCTTGATTTAAAAATAAATCAGCGACCGAAACATTTAAATCTTTAAGTTTCTCCTTTTGTTTTTCAGTAATAAGCAACACTGAATTTCGTAATAACAAAATAGGAAACGTTACGTTTTGGGATTCGAAATTAGATTTCAACTGTAACCAATAGGCCAATTCTCCGCCTCCACCTATATAACACAGATTGGGCAAGATAATTTCCTGATACATGGGACGCAGAATCACATTGGGACTGAAACGCTCTGGATGCTCTTTAACCTCAACAAGCAATTCTTCTTTATTCCATCGAATGTCCGTATCCAACACTCCAAAAACTCCATCAGTTTCGAGAATGCGATCTCTTATATTTTCTTTTATATAGAATAAATTAATCTCTCTCGGATTAACCTGAATTTTATAATTGGAAGGCAGTTGATTGATGAGCTCATTGGTTTTCGAGATCTTTTCGAAAGCCGTTTGCTCAAGGAGTTCTTCCTCAATATAAGGCCTATATATTTCTTTCAATATCGGATCATTGCCATCTAAAATGACCAACCCATAAATCGAAAACAATCTATTTACCAAAAACCGTGTGGCTTTGGTTAAATTGTCATGTTCCAAGTACGCCTGACGAAATAATTCTTTTAAGGATTTTGCATTGTCGCTGTTGCCTAATTGTGCGGCAAATACTTCATAAACTTGATCCAGTCCTTCTAAATCAAGTTCTCCCACAGCACCAGAAGCATTTCTGTTCCATTGTAACTTTTTTCCTTTAAAATTGAAGAAATTGATTTCTTCAAAATCGTGATCTTCCGTAGCCATCCAATAAATGGGAACGAAGTTATAGGTTGGATTATCCTCCTTCAATTCCTTACAAAGATTAATCGTAGAAATAATCTTATAGAAAAAATACAAAGGCCCAGTAAACAAATTTAATTGATGCCCTGTGGTTACCGTAAAAGTTGATCCATCTTTTAAAAGATCAATATTAGTAAGCGTCGCCGAAGAGATTTTTAAATCCTGGTATTGCAACATGAGCGCCTTGACCAAATCTCCTCTATGTTCCTTATTATAAGAAAGTTGCTTCTCTTCAATTTGCTTTTTAAAATTATCAAGCGTCGGAAAGCGATTATAAAATGGCTTCAGATCTTCCTTTTCATCTAAATAATCGCAGATCAAGGATGAAAAATGATGGGTGTCTCTAAATGGGATATGATCAGTTGGCATATTGGAATTTAAAATTGAAATGCAAAGATAAGCCTCCTAACATTTTTTGAGTCCTAAATTTCAGTTAATTCACTTGAGCTTCCTATCTTTACTACACTAATATATCCCACACTTCTAATATATGCAAAAGTTATCCGTATTTCTCTTTGTCCTTTTAAGCCCTATTTTCATATTAAAAGCACAAGTCCTTCAATCGCCATCAGATTTTCTTGGATATGCATTGGGCACAGAGTTTTCAAGACATCATCAAGTCGTCGATTATTTTAAAATGGTCGCCTCGCAAATGCCTAATCATGTTAAACTTGAAAAATATGGAGAAACAAATGAAAGAAGGCCACTTTATACCGCCATTATTTCTTCCGAAGAAAATATAAAAAATTTAGAGACCATTAGAAATAACCACCTCAAAAATATTGGTATTGGTAAAGGTGATTCCACGTCCGACAATATTGCTGTGGTCTGGTTGAGCTACAACGTTCATGGTAACGAAGCGTCAAGTACCGAAGCTTCCATGAAAACCATTTATGCACTATTGACTGAAAAACAAGAGTGGTTAAAAAACACTGTGGTCATTATTGACCCTTGTATGAATCCGGATGGCCGTGACCGCTATGTAAATTGGTACAATGAAACCAAAAGCACACCTTATGATATTGATCAACAAGCCAGCGAACAAAATGAACCATGGCCACGTGGAAGAGCCAACCACTATCTCTTTGATCTCAACAGGGATTGGGTGTGGGCAACTCAAAAAGAAACCAAAGCACGATTAAAGGTATATAATAAATGGATGCCCCAAATTCACGTCGATTTTCATGAACAAGGCATTAACGACCCGTATTACTTTTCGCCAGCGGCAGAACCTTTCCATGATATTATAACCGATTGGCAACGTGATTTCCAAACGCAGATTGGAGAAAATCACGCCAAATACTTTGATGCAAACGGCTGGTTGTTTTTTACTCGCGAGCGTTTTGATTTGCTATACCCAAGTTATGGCGACACCTACCCGACTTATATGGGTGCCATTGGAATGACCTATGAGCAAAGTGGCCAATCAGGATTAGGCATTCTTAATGATGAAGGCGATGTATTGACTTTAGTGGACCGTTTAGAACACCATCATACTACTGGGTTGTCAACCGTAGAAATCGCTTCGAAAAATGCAGAGCAACTAAATACAGAGTTCAAGAAATTCTTCGCAAATAAAAACGTCAAATATAAAAGTTATGTGATGCGAGGGTCTTCTGATAAAATCGCGGGGTTGCAAGCATTATTGAACCAACACGAAATCAGCTATGGCTCAGCAACTTCAGGAAAAATTTCAGGTCATAATTATAAAGACAGTAAAACCGGGAATCTTAATACCACTTCTGGAGATTTAGTGGTCAGCACAAATCAACCGAAAGGGCAAATGGTTCAGGTTTTATTCGAGCCTACCACCAAGTTGGCAGATTCCATAACCTATGATATCACGGCATGGAGTTTACCATACGCTTATGGTTTGGATGCCATAGCAAGTAGCAATTTGGTTGGGACATCTGTTGTTGAAAAGACAACAAGCTCAAACACTAAAAACTCAAATGCTGTTGCTTATGTCGCCAAATGGGATCATATGAAGGATGCTGAGTTTTTAGCAGAATTATTAAAACAGAATATTAAAATACGCTTTACCGAGAAACCATTAACCACCAAAAATCCAGAACAGACTTTTGATAGAGGAGCACTAGTTATCATAAGAGGAGATAATAAAAAAGTAGAAAACTTTGATGATATCGTGATAACGGCTGCCAACAAGTTCAAAAGAAAAGCGGTCGCTGTTTCCAGCGGATTTTCAAAGTCCGGACCAGATTTTGGCTCTCCTGATGTGAAGTTGGTCAATAAACACAATATTGCACTGCTGTCAGGCAAATACACTTCTTCCTTGGGCTATGGCGAAGTTTGGCATTTCTTTGAGCAGCAACTACGCTATCCGGTCACATCCATCAATACGGATTATTTTGATCAAATAGACCTGGATAAATACACCGTCCTGGTCATTCCTCATGGGTATTATGGGAAGCTTTTTAATGATTCTAATCTTGAAAAGCTCCAGACCTGGGTCAAAAAAGGCGGAAAGGTCATCGCCATTGATGGGGCTTTAAACATTTTTGCAGACCATAAAGATTTTAGTTTGAAGAGAACTGTATCTAATGACACTATTAAAGTAAAAACCAACCTTACCCCTTATGCCGAACGTGAGCGTGAGAACACGAATGACCTGATTACTGGTACGATTTTCAAAACGGAGATAGACAATACGCATCCTTTGGCCTTTGGTTATGATAAAACCTACTTTACCTTAAAATCGGGCTCAGAGGCTTATAGCTTGTTAGATAGTGGTTATAACGTTGCTTATCTGGGTGAAAAACCAAATAAAGTATCAGGGTTCGCAGGAAGGAATACGTTGAAAAATCTTGAAAATTCTTTGATTTTTGGGGAAGAACGCATTGGAAATGGTAGTATTATTTACATGGTAGATAATATCCTTTTTAGAAATTTTTGGGAGAATGGTAAACTATTCTTTGTGAATGCGGTTTTCTTCGTGAACAATAATGCTTTCGAATTGTAAATCATTGAAGTTTAATTGTGAACATCAATTATTACATCTTTTTTTAGTAATTTAAGGACTAAAAGTAAAAGGTTATGAAAACTAAAATCGATTGCGCTCAACTTTCAGCCAAAATTCGTTTGCTGTGGATTGCATTTTTCGTTTTTTATGGAATTAACGTTTTCTCAAATACCTTATTCCAAGAGCAAGAAAAAACTCAAAACTTTACCGAATTTAAAGGCTCCGTCATTGATAGTAAATCTAAAATACCATTAGCGTTTGCAACTCTAAATGTCAACGAAACCAACATCAGTACGGTGACAAATTCTGATGGGGAATTCTTATTAAAAGTCCCCAATACGCTGGTGGAACAAAACATTACTATTTCCTTTTTGGGGTATCAAACCAAAATAGTTCCTCTTTCTAATTTGAATGGCGATGATATTCAAATTTTATTGGAAGAATCGGTTATGGAACTTACAGAAGTCAAAATAAATGCGCCCAAAGATGCACGAACTTTAGTCAGAACTGCACTAAGCAAAAAAGGGGAGCATTACATCAATGAAGAAATGGTAATGACTGCTTTTTATAGAGAAACCATTAAAAAAAGACGTCGTGATGCCTCATTATCAGAAGCCTTAGTTGAAATTTATCGAGAGCCCTACAGTTCGACCAAAACAGATAAAATAAAACTTATTAAAGCACGAAAAAGCACAGACTATAACAGATTGGACACTTTAGCTGTCAAATTGCAAGGCGGTCCTTTTAGTGCACTTTATGCGGATATGATTAAATACCCGCAATATATATTCCCTGATAACAATCTTGTCAATTATGAGTTTTCGTTCGATAAACCTACCGAAATTAATGATCGCTCGGTATACGTGGTAAAGTTCAAACAACTACCAGGGCTTATTGATCCACTGTATTATGGGAAGCTTTATATTGATGCCGAAACTTTTTCACTCATCAGCGCCATTTATAATATGAATGTTGAAAACAGGGAAATGGCAGCAGAAATGTTCGTTAAAAAGAAACCAAATAAGGTTAAAGTTTATCCCACAGAAGCAGCCTATCGTGTAGATTACAGAATTAAAGACGGTAAATGGTTCTATGGATATAGCAACATACAACTGACGATAAAAGTTAATTGGAAAGGTCGATTGTTCAACAGTGTTTACACCCTAAACAGCGAAATGGCGATTACCGATTGGGAAAAGAGTTTAGATGAAGGTTTCACAAGAAAAGAAACTTTGCGACCATCAATGATTTTAAGTGATGAAGCTTCAGGTTTTTCTGACCCAACGTTTTGGGGCGAATACAACATAATAGAACCAGAGAAATCCATTGAATCTGCTATTGAGAAAATCAACAAGCAAATGCAGAAACAAAAAGGAAACGGGTAAATTAATACCCGTTCATCCTATTCTGTAAAAGATAATCTAAAATTAACCTTTGTCCATTTTATATAATCCGCTCTTTAGTTTTTCGACTTTCTATAAGCAAAATAAAACAATTGCGGCAAGACTGTTAACGAGAGCACAGTACATATTAAAATCCCTCCTACAATCATAATCGCCAATGGTTTTTGAATCTCAGACCCCATTCCATCGGAAAGAGCTGCTGGTAATAATCCCATTGCTCCCATTAATCCGATCATTACAATCGGTCTGATTTTTTCTTTCACTCCTAACGAAATGGCATCTTTTAATTTATGGCGTTCTTGAAGTTTTTCATGAATCACGGTAATTAGAATAAGTCCGTTAATGGTGGAAACTCCGAAGAGAATGATAAATCCAATACCTGCAGAAATCCCGAAAACAGTTCCTGTGATCCATAAAGAGATCAAACCGCCCACAAAGGCGAACGGCAGTGTCAGCGCAGCGATTACCGTATCTTTAACATTCCCGAAATTCATATACAATAAGAAAAGAATCAATAATAAAGAGATAGGCACCACCGTCATTAATTGCTTACTAGCCCGTTCTTTACTTTCAAACTCGCCAGCCCACTCTACTTTGTTATAAGATGGAATTTCCACTTCGGCTTCCACTTTTTTACGTGCTTCGTCAATGGTGCTTCCTAAATCCCGACCTTCAATACTAAAACCAACCCCAATATAACGGCTGTTACCTTCACGGTAAATAAATGCAGGTCCGGTATGGAAATCGATCGTGGCTATTTCTTTTAACGGCACATGATGTCCATCAAGAACCGGCACTAGAATATTACCAATAGCATCGGCAGTTTCACGATGTTGTTTTTGATATCTAATACGGACATCAAACATACGCTCACCTTCATAAAAAGTGGTTGCGGCCTGACCACCAATGGCCATAGCAACTACCGATTGGGCATCGGCCATAGTCACACCATATTTTGCCATTTTATTATCGTGCAATTGAATACGCAATTCAGGTTGGCCAATATTTTCGTAAACATTCAAATCGGTAATCCCTTCTACATCTCTAATGGCATCGGCCACTTCATGGGCTTTCCCTTCCAATTCAAATAAATCGTCTCCAAAGATTTTAATGACCAACGAACTCTTTACACCTGCTACGTATTCTTCTACGTTGTCTTGAATCGGTTGACTGAAACCAAAACTCACACCTGGATAAGTTTCTAAATCGTCACGCAATTCTGCCAATAAATCTTCTTTGGTAATGTTGCGCTCCCAATCATCTTCAGGTTTTAATTGAATGTGAAATTCTATATTAAAAAATCCGGTCGGATCGGTACCATCATTTGGTCGACCGGTTTGGGTCAACACAAATTTGATCTCGTCGCGCTGCCTAATTTTCTGCTTCATTTCCTGAGCCAGTTTAACCGACTCGTCCAGATGAATACTGATGGGCAAAGTAGCTCGCACATAAATCGCCCCTTCATTTAGCTTTGGTAAAAATTCGGTACCGTAATAATGGAATTTCACAGCACAAATGACCAGCAAACCTAAAAAAGTATATAAGGTTGCCTTTCTGTATTTATCCGTAAATCTAAAAAGCTTAAAGAATTGTACATTAAAAAACCTAGAAACCTTGCTTTCTCGATCATTAATGCCATTTTTCAACAACACTTTACACATTGCTGGTACGTAAGTCAAACTTAAAATCAACGATCCTAAAAGCGCATAACCTAAGGTAAATGCTAAAGGAGAGAACATTTTACCTTCCACCTTTTGGAAAGAGAAAATTGGCAATAACGCTACAATCAATATAAATAAAGCGAAAAATATAGGCGTAGAAACCTTGCCAACACTCTGTTTAATAATGCCGAGTTTAGACATTTTCGCGAATTTATCCTTTCCTATAAGGCGTGATTTCACTTGAAGGGAAACAAAAACAGACTCCACAATTACCAAGGTTCCTTCCAGCAGTAATCCAAAATCCAAAGCACCCATCGAAATTAAGTTGGCGGGCAAACCTTGAATTCGCAGCATAATAATCGCAAATAGAAAGGCGAGCGGAATAACCGAGGCAACTATTAAAGTTGTTCGCCAATTATATAGAAAAATAAATACAATCAAAGAAACAAGAATAACTCCTTCAACTAGGTTTTTAGAAACCGTACTTACCGTCGCATCGACCAACTCTGAACGATCAATAAAAGGAACGATCTCAACATTTTTTGGTAAAATACGGGCGTTCAGTTCCTCGATTCGATTTTTCAGACCCTCAATGACGTCAGCTGGATTTTCGCCACGCAACATAATAACAATGCCTTGAACCAAATCGTCATCATCGTCGAGACCCACTTGTCCTAACCTCGGTTTAGCGCCAATAACCACTTCTGCCACATGTTTTACCAAAACCGGGGTGGAGCCATTAACAGTAATCAAAATGTTTTCAATATCGTCAACACTTTCTAATAAACCGACACCACGAACCACATAAGCTTGATCGCCACGCTGAATCACGTCTCCACCAACATTGATGTTACTTTTTGAAACCGCTTCATAAACATCTAATGGCGAAAGATTGTAATTCTTTAATTCACTTGGGTTGATCTGAATTTCATAAATCTTTTCTTCCCCACCAAAACTCGCCACATCGGCAACCCCAGGAACGGATAGTAGTTCACGTTCGATCGTCCAATCGTGAATGGCTGATATTTCTTTAATCGGTAAATCACTTTTGACCACATATCGAAAAATCTCACCCGTGGCTCCCGAAGGAGGTTCTATTTCGGCGTCACTTCCCTCTGGCAAGGCCAAACCCTGCAATCTGTTTGAGGCATATTGCTGCGCGTAAAAATCATCTACGTCATCATCAAAAATAACAGTTACTACTGATAGACCGAATAAGGATGTGGAACGCACTTCAGCTTTTTTCGGAATGGTATTCATTTCTTTAGAAACCGGAAGCGTAATAAACTTTTCTACTTCCTCCGCACTTCTACCGGGCCATTGTGTGATAATTCGCGCTCTCGTGCTTGTAACATCAGGGAAGGCTTCAATGGGGATTTTGATATAATTAATTATTCCTGCTACCAATAATAAACCCGTAAGGAAGAATACTATTGTGGAATTTTTTAATGAAAAACTGACAATACCTTGGACAAATTTCTTCATGAATTGTGTTTATTTTAAGGCTTTTAAATGGTTATAAATCAACAATTGATTTTTTACAATTATCTGTTCGCCTTCTTCAATATTGTTTTCGAAAAACACTTTTGTACTATTTTGAACAGTAGGATTAACTTTTCTGACTTCAATATCACAATCTGATTTATAAAGCACTAAAAAGTGTTGGTTGTCATCAAAAATTAAGGCATTAATTGGTGCCGCATTCGCTAGGACACCATCTTCTTTTTCAACTTTCACGTCTACAAGCATGCCTGGCATCAATTTACCATCAGCATTATCCATTACGATCCGTGCTTTCAAAACGCGTTCATTGGCATCAAAAACTTGTGAAATAGTATTTATTTTACCAGAAAATGTGTCATCTGGATAAGCCAATGTGGATATTTCTATGGGCATATCTTTCTTCACATACGCCACATTTCCTGCATAAATATTAGCCATGATCCAAACTTCATTTAAATCGGCAATAGTAAAAAGTGGATCACCTTCTGCGGAAATCTGCATCCCGGAAGCAATATTATTCGTGATAATTGTCCCGGAAGTTGCGGCTCTTACCTGAAACACGCCACGTTCACTACTCGCACTGAATAACTTTAGTTGTGCTCTCGTATTTTGTAGTTCTGATTTGAGCACGTCCAGATCACTTTGGGCTGCCATTAAATCTCTTTGCGAAGCAATCTTATCGTGATGCATTTCTTGAACTGATTCCAATTCACGTTGAGCGACCAAAATTTGAGATTGAAGACTTGTGGTTTGCGAGCTTAAATTACTGAGTTCACTGCTCGCCATTTCTAATAATAATTGGCCTTTTTTGACTTCGTCTCCTAATGTGAAATAGGTCTTAGTCACAACGCCACTGACCAAACTCACAAAATGCACTACTTTATCTGGGTTTGATTCCACATTTGCATTTAATAAAATCGACTCTGAAATCGGACTTTTTTCTACGGGCACTTTTTTAATGTCGTCTTTCATAAAGTCATTGAGACAAAAACCAGTGACTTCAGCCACTTCCGTTTCTTTACTTTTTTGCGAACAGCTACTGAAAAGCATCATTAGGATTGCAAAAACATAAAGACTAGTTGAATTTTTGATATGCATTTTTTTTAAATTAAATATTTTCATGATGTTTAAATTTCTTTTCCAATGGTATATTGAAGCATTTCTAGCTGCAGATGAATTTCTTTTTTCGACTCAAGAATTATTTTTTTGTTTTCCAGATAAGCTTCTTGGAAGTCTAAATATTGTAACATGCTTATATTTCGACTGAGAAAATTCCGGGTATAACTTTCAAAGATGTCATCCAAATCCTTTTCAAAGTCGACTTCAATCGTTTCGTAAAATGCCAATGCGGAAAGAAAATCTTTATGAGTTTGATTGAACTCAGCTTGAGCACGCAAACGAATCTCGTCGGAACGCAATTCTGTATTTTCAATCCCTAATCGTGCATACTTAATAGAACCTTGATTTCTATCAAACACAGGCAAGTCGATGGACAAACCGAAACCGAAAAAACTTGGCCAAACACCACCCCCACGATCATATGCTGCACTTAAATTTATGTCTGGGAGGGCTTGCGCTTTTTCATAGATCAACAAACTTTTGAAATGTTCGATTTCTAAATCCGTTAGTTTAATATCTGGTCGATGTTTTAATAAATCTACTTGGAGATTTAATAACTCCATATTTTGAAGTTTTTGAAGATCTGGAGTGAAATCGTCTTCCAATACAAACAAATTCGTTTGATCCGTAAGGCTCAAGAGAATTTTTAAGTCCTTTTCATATTCATTTTTAGCTTTGGTCAGTTCATTGATTTCTTTGGACAATTCAAATTGCAAGGTTTGGAGTCGCATATAATCGCCTTTACTTATATGATTGCTTTCAAGCTGTTTTTTATAGGCTTTTAAGAGGTTCTGAATCAAATCGCGCTGCTTAAAAAACACCTTACTGTATAATTGCAAGTATTGCAACTCGGTCAGTGTGTTTCTAAAATCGTATTTTAATTCCCTTAGAAGTTCTTCAAATTCTTGCTCGGCCACATTCACTCCAACTTTCTCAAGGTTTATTTGCTTTCTGCGCTTCCCTGATGTAATGATCTGTTGCTCCAACTGAACTGAAAACTGAGTGTTTTTCGCCGCGTTACCAAAAACTGATGGCAATGGTTCATCTAAATAAGACAGTTGTTTATCGGTTGCCCATAGATTAACATCCTCGAGCGATAAGTTGGGATTAGGCCAAAGTTTGGCCTGTAAGACCATGGCTTCTGCTTGGTCAATTTTAAATTTTTCGGCTAGCAATAATAGATTTTGCTTTAAGAAAATCTCTTCAAATTGCACTCGGCTTAACTTAAGCGTATCAGTCTTCTGAGCTTGAGCAAATGCATCTGAACTTATACCAATACCAATCAATAAGCAGATTAATACATACATTTTAAGATGTCGTATTTTTTGGGCTGTTGTTTTTTTATCTTTCCATATCATGTTGGCAAAAGACTTCAAAACGACCTTAAAAAGACCTTAAAATGGATAAAGTTTAGCTTAATGTTTGCCGAAGGAACTTAGATATTCTGTAATGGAAAGACAACGGAAAAGTTATTCAAGTTCTTTTCGTCAGTAGTATAAGAAATACTTCCATGATGTTGGGTAATAATTTTATGGATAAAAACAAGTCCTAAACCAAAACCAGATTTGCCTTTGCTATTCTTTCCTCTAAAGAAATGCTGAAACAAGTATTTTTGTTCGTCCGAAGTAATTATAGGACCTTGATTTATAAACTCTATTTGAAGCTCGTTCTCGCTAGTTATAAGATGAATATTACCTTCATTGTTAGAACTGTAATGAATGGAATTTAGCATCAAATTTGTAAAAGCTGCTTTTAATAGTCTTGCCGAACCCTGTATGGTTAGGAATCCTTCATTATCCGTAGGCCCCATATAATCCAATGAAAACTCAAAATCTGGATACAGTTGTCCCAATTCATCAATCGTATCAAAAATAAGCTCATCCACCCTAATTTTTGTTTTCGGAATACTCTGTCCTGCATCCGTTTTTGAGAGCTCCAGTAACAAATTAATGATCTCGCTTAAATTTTTAGTATCTTCTTTTTGGCGACTGATTTGGGCTTTTAAAACCTGCAAATCATTTTCATTTTCCATCCGCTCAAAATTGGAAACCAAAACAGCAATAGGCGTTTTTAATTCATGTGAAATATGATTGATAGCGTGTTTTTGAAAGGAAACTGCTTCTTTCATCCGTTTCATGAGCTTATTGAATTGCTCTGCCAAGACCACAATTTCATTTTCCGAACGCTTCACTTCAATTGGAATATAAAGTGTGTCAAAATTGTAATCGGTAATTTTTTCTGTAATATCGACGATGGGTTCTGCTATAATTCGGGATAGATAATAAGCAATTAAAACAACAGCTAAGGAAATGCCCAAAAAAGTGATAATCAAAACATAGCGCAAGAAATCCAATTTAGAATATCCAGATTCATCGAATGCTTTATTGATGCCATAGTAGGTGTTGTTATTATATTTGACGTACACCCCAACCACATCATATAAATCATCTTTAGTTTCCAACCAAGGGTTCGCAATGGTCAACACGCCTAAAATCTCATTGGCTTCTCGGTCTAGAATTTGCAAGTCGTCAATACTGGAATATATGAGTTCTTTAGCATGATCAAAAATCAAAAGCTTTTCATCATAAAACTCATTGATGCTAATCCTGTCCATTGCCTGGATAATCGATTCATCGCCCTGTTTTATCTCGGTTAGAAATTTGATCGTAGAAGTAATTTTCTGCTTCTGTTTTTGTTGAAACTCTTCTTCTCTATATTCGTAAAAGAGAGTGTAGATAAAAAATAACGTTATCCCCAACAAACTAATAATAGTTGCAGAGAAATACAATAAGATTTTCCTTCTAATGCTCATCAGTCTTCGAAATAATAACCGTAACCAATTTTAGTTTTTATAGACTCTTTACCAAAGGGACGGTCTATTTTTTTTCTTAAGAAATTAATATAGACCTCGATGGTATTGGTATTGGCATCAAAAGACTTTCCCCAAATTTGTTGAACCAAGGTTTGTTTGGATACAATCTCACCTTTAGATTCTAGAAGTTTTTCAAGTATTTGATATTCTCTTGGTGTCAATACAATGCTGATTCCTTGGCGGCTAACTTCCTTTAATCGTGTATCTAATTGAAGATCTCCCGCAATTATCACTGTATTATCTTTTTTATCTGAAGCTACGTTTTGACTTCTTTTTATGAGAGAATTGATTTTCAAAATCAGCTCGCGCATGTAAAAAGGTTTGGTTATATAGTCATCTGCTCCCATTTCATAACCTTGCACTTTATCTTCCAATTCAGAAAATGCCGAAATCATTAATATAGGTGTCGAGGTATTGTGTGTTCTAAAATCCTTCGCCAAGTCAAAACCGTTCTTTCCAGGTAAATTAATATCTAGTAAAATACAGTCAAAGTGTGATTTATTAAGAATTCTTTCCGCCAACAACCCATCATAAACAGTTTCTACTTGCATATTTTCAGCTGTTAGAGCATCTTTTAAATTTCTATTCAACTCTGGATCATCTTCTATAATTAATATTTTTTTCACCTGCATCGTTATTTTAGAATAATCAAAATTAGGTAATATAAAACAGACTGTAAATTATGCCTAAGAACATAACTTTGAGAATGCACCATATTAGGGTTCAGAATTGAATAGTAATCATCTAATAAACAACACATTAACCACATCCTTAAAGAGAACAAAAATATGAGCTTTTTAAAGCAAAAGATTCAGCTTACATTTGCAATCAAAAACCTGAAAAACGCATCGGTTTAGTTTGCTTTCAGGTTGAACAATATTGATAATAGCATTTTATTTTATATGAAATGCATCTTTTAATCATCCATAAAAAAATCAGATATGATACCTACTAAAACAGATCATCTCGAGCTCATTGAAAATAAAGATTGGCGTACTCTAAAGAGTTCGTTGAAACAATTGGATGCTATTGAAGCTGCAGATTTGGTTGAAAGTTCCTCAAAAACCAATAAGATAATTTTATTTAGATTGTTGTCAAGGCAACAGGCCAAAGAGGTTTTTAAGATGCTCGACCATTCTGAACAAGGAGCGGTTATTGAAGGTTTAGCGGAAAACTCTAAAAAACTGGCGCGTTTACTCAATGATATTGAACCTGATGATAGAACGGCATTTTTTGAGGAATTGCCGGGTGACATTGCTCAGAAACTCATACAAAAGCTCACACCCGAAGAACAGAAAGTTACTGTTCAACTGCTAAGTTATCCAAAGGATAGTATTGGTCGTTTAATGACCCCTGAATTTGTCGCCATAAAAGCAGATGTTACAGTAGCGGATGCTTTTGCACATATCAGAAAACATGGAACACATTCAGAAACCTTAAATATCATATATATTATAGATGAACATTGGAAGCTCATTGATGATATTGACATTAAGGAATTACTTTTAGCAAGCCCAGACCAAACCATAAGTGATCTTATCGATCATCGGTTTGTTTCTCTACACGCTTTGGACGACCAGGAAACGGCCATTCCCGTTTTTAAAGATTATGATCGAGTAGCCTTACCGGTTTTAAGTAAAGAAGGTGTGCTTTTAGGTATTGTGACCTTCGATGATATTATGGATGTCATTGAAGAAGAGTCCACTGAAGATTTCCATAAATTTGGATCGGTCCAAAATGCCAGTAAAAACCCACTTAAGGAACGTATTTTTAATTTATACAAAAATAGAATCGTTTGGCTGGTACTTTTAGTTTTTATGAATATCTTTTCAGGAGCGGCTTTAGCTAGTTTTGAAGATATTATTCAATCCTTCGTTGCATTGGTATTCTTTTTACCATTACTAATAGATAGTGGTGGAAATGCGGGTTCCCAATCGGCTACATTGATGATTCGTTATTTAGCTTTGGGAGAAATTCAAGTATCAGATTGGTATAAATTAATTGGGAGAGAGCTATTAGTATCTTTCTTATTAGGTATTACCATGGCCGCCAGTATAGCCGCTGTTGCTAGTTTTAGAGCACCAGAGGTCATTGTAGTAGTTTGTATTGCTATGGTCATAAACGTGATGCTTGGCAGTATGATTGGATTGGTCTTACCATTTATTTTTACCAAGTTAAAAATTGATCCTGCCACGGCAAGTGCACCGTTAGTCACGTCTTTATGTGATATTTGTGGTGTATTAATTTACTTTTCCATCGCTTCTAAACTATTGATGATGTAGTATAAATAGCAAGTGCTTAGATCAGGATTAGAACTTTTATATTGTATACAAAATGACCTGAACGCAAAAACTTATGCATTCAGGTCAAATTTTATATGATGGATTTTTAAAGCTTGATAAATAATATGACTTAAGATGCCACAACTTCGCCATAGAGGTCGAAATCCTCAGCTTCAGTGATTTTTATAGTAGTAAATTCCCCTGTTTTTAAATAGCATTTTGAGGCGTCAATTCGCACTTCATTGTCAACATCTGGAGAATCAAATTCTGTACGACCTACAAAATATTCGCCTTCTTTTCTATCAATAACAACTTTTAAGGTTTGTCCTATTTTGGTTTGGTTCAGCTCCCAAGAAATTTGTGATTGAATCTCCATAATCTCATTGGCACGTTGCATCTTTACCTCTGCTGGCACATCATCCTCTAAATTAAAGGCATGCGTGTTTTCTTCGTGCGAATAGGTAAAGCAGCCCAAACGCTCAAAGCGCATCTCTGAAACCCATTGTTTCAACTCCTGAAAATCAGCTTCCGTTTCTCCTGGATAACCAACAATTAGAGTAGTTCTAATCGTCATTTCTGGAACCGTTTTTCTAAACTCTTTTAAAAGATTGGTCGTTTTTTCTTTGGTGGTACCACGGCGCATACTCTTCAGAATATGATCTGAAATATGTTGTAACGGAATATCTAAATAATTACAAATTTTCGGCTCTCTATTCATGACGTCCAAAACATCCATAGGAAAACCTGTCGGGAATGCATAATGTAATCGGATCCATTCGATACCATCAACTTTGACTAACGCTTCGAGCAATTCAGCCAAATTTCTTTTTTTGTAGATATCGAGTCCGTAATAAGTTAAATCTTGAGCAATAAGAATTAATTCCTTAACGCCATTTGCTGCCAATTTTTCAGCTTCAAGAACAAGATGTTCGATTGGCGTACTTTTATGTTTTCCACGCATCAAAGGAATAGCACAAAAACTGCAAGGTCGGTCACAGCCTTCTGCAATTTTTAAATAAGCATAATTTTTTGGAGTGGTGGTTAAACGCTCTCCAATGAGTTCATGTTTATAATCGGCACCTAAGGCTTTTAGTAAAGCAGGTAATTCTGTGGTTCCAAAATACTGATCTACATTCGGAATTTCCTTTTGTAAATCTGGTTTATAACGTTCACTCAAGCACCCTGTTACGAACACTTTATCCACCTCGCCATCTTCCTTTTTCTGCATGAAATCGAGGATGGTGTTAATACTTTCTTCTTTTGCATTATTAATAAAGCCGCAGGTATTAATTACCACAATATTACCTTCCTCTTCATGTACCACATCTTTCCCACTCGCTTTGAGTTGTCCCATCAGGACTTCACTGTCATAGACATTCTTGCTACAACCAAGGGTGACGACATTTATGCGGTTCTTTTTAATCGACTTCGTTCTCATATCCAAAAAAATTAAGTGTGCAAAGATACGAAAATCAAGTCGATACTTCGACTATGCTAAGTAACCAATTCCAAATTGATACTTCGGCTGAGCTCAGTAACCATACTTCGACTGAGCTCAGTAACCATACTTCGACTATGATCAGTAACCAATTCAAAACTGAAATTGAAATCGAAGTTGAAGTTGAGATCTATATCTTTGCGACCTTTGCGAAAGACCATTGCGTCTTTGCGTTTGATTTTTTAACCTCAAGGGACGCAAAGATCTGCGCTAAGGGCGCAAGGGACTAAAGTCTAGTTCGGATATCCGAAATCTCAATTCAGAAATTTGGTATTTGAGTAAAAATAAAAGCGTTAATCGATCAATTATAATTTTTAGGAGCGATACGTCTTTTGGAAACGTGTTCGTAAGTGTACGCCCAACTCAATAAAAGTTTTTCAGAAAAGGGTTTACTTATAAAGGTCAATCCTTCTGGTTCGCCAATTTTAGAATAGCCCATCGGGACGGTAATGGCAGGATATTCAGCCACTGCGGCAAAGCCAGCATGAAAGTTATTTTTGGATAAAAAACCGTCTAAATTATGTTTTTCCATGGACGAATCAAAAAACAATCTACCATTATTCTTAAGCGTATCTTTAATTTCGTCGAATTCTTTTTCAGTAGCAGAATCAGCAACAATTCCTTCAAATAACTTTTGTCCGTAGGGCATTCTCGCAAGAGAATCCTTTTTGTTGAAGGCTATAACGTCGGCTATAGATTTTATAGTCAATTTTGGATTCCCTGACGACTTAATGTAGTTTGAAAAATCGGTTTGCATATCCAGATTTAAAAGTCTTAAAAAACTTGGCAACTCTACCTTTTCGTTTTCAATCTCAACAATTATGGCGCCTTTAGATTTTAAGTCAGCAATAGCACTAACATATAATGAATCTTTAAATAATTCTTTGAATGCTCCAAAGCGCTTTCCTTCCAAATTATTTCTTTCAAAACTCGTGTTAGGATAATAGCTGATTTCAGATTTTGCAGTAACAGATTTTGAATCGCTCTCATCATAACCACGCATGGCATCCAGCACAATGGCAGTATCAATAACGTTTTTGGCCATTGGTCCAGGTGTATCTAAAGTTGATGAAATAGGGACAATGCCAATTCTGCTCAACAAACCAACGGTTGGCTTTAATCCGACGATAGAGTTTTTACTGGCAGGGGACAAAATAGATCCCGAAGTTTCAGTACCTATAGCAGCGACACAAAAATTAGCTGCCACTACAACCCCACTTCCTGAGCTCGAGCCTCCCGTGTCCATAATTTTTCGTCCGTAAGGATTTAAAGTTTGGCCGCCAATGGCACTATAGCCACTTGGGCAATCGCCGCAAAAGAAATAGGCCCATTCGCTTAAATTGGCTTTTCCCAAAATGAGAGCACCTTGCTCATTTAAACGTTCTACGATAAAAGCATCGTTATTCGTGTGATTTTTTTGAAACGCCACAGCACCTGAAGTCGTTGCCATTTCCGAAGTATTTATATTATCTTTTAAAAGAATAGGCATTCCAAAAATGGCATGTTTACGCATCTTATTCTTTAAAGCGATGTCCTTCTGTTTTGCTTCAAAAATAACATTTGGATTTAATGAAATAACGGAGTTTAGAGATAAATTATTTTCTCGATCAAATTTTCGAATGCGATAGAGATAGAATTTAGTCAAATTTTCATAGGACAATTTCCCATCTTGGATATGCTGCTGTAACGTTGGAATGTCCTGTTCTAAAATTAACGATTTTAAGACGTTGTATTTGTCTTCTGTAAAGTCGTGTAGCTCGTTATTGAATGGTTTCCAGAATTTAGCTTTATCAATGAATTTGGAATCCAAGACTTTAAATTCTGTAAAATCCTTGGAAGAAATAGTCGTGGTGTCTTTTGAAAGTTTAGTTATTTCTTTCGAATTGATTTCAGAATTTTTACAAGAAGACATTAACAGAACAATCATACAAAGCAGGAATGGTTTCATCGTTGATATTTTTAATAAAAATACTGAAAATCTATTTTACTATGAGATTGAAGTTTAAATAAAGTGGGTTTACTTCAAGGTTGGTGATAAAAATATAAAGAAAGGATGTAGTTAGGAATACTGATAGTGATGTGAAACATCTCTAGGGCTATATGAATGTTGTTGGTGGAAAACACCAACAACGGCGAATACGATTTAGTTTGTAAACAAAAATCACTGAACAAACTAGCACAATTGAACTTCAAGATTAGCTTCGCTCAACCTAAAGGGTTCCTGCCGAAGTTCATCTTGAGCAAAGTCGAAAGGCACGAATTGGGCTATTTAAAAAACGAATCTACAAATTCAAATTTATTGAAAACTTGCAAATCATCTATACCTTCTCCTACGCCTATATATTTTACGGGAATTTGAAATTGGTCAGAAATCCCGATGACCACCCCACCTTTGGCAGTCCCGTCCAGTTTAGTGACGGCTAATGAAGTGACTTCGGTGGCGGCTGTGAATTGCTTTGCTTGTTCGAAAGCATTTTGCCCAGTAGAACCATCTAATACTAAAAGGACATCATGAGGTGCATCGTCAACTACTTTTTGCATAACGCGCTTGATTTTGGTCAACTCGTTCATCAAATTGACTTTATTGTGCAATCGTCCTGCCGTATCAATAATAATCACATCGGCATTTTTGCTGACCCCAACTTTTAAGGTATCAAAAGCGACGGAAGCTGGATCACTCCCAAAGTTTTGACGCACCATTGGCACATCAACACGATCTGCCCAAACTTGCAATTGCTCAATAGCTGCTGCTCTAAATGTGTCTGCTGCACCAAGAACAACAGTTAAACCTTGCTTTTTAAACTGTGAAGCGAGTTTCCCAATAGTGGTGGTTTTTCCAACACCATTGACGCCAACAACCATAATGACATAAGGTTTCTTATCTTTTGGAATCGTAAATTCCGTAGCGTTACCGCTATCTATTTCAGAAAGGAGTCCTGCAATTTCCTCACGTAAAATTTGATTGAGCTCTGAAGTTCCAAGATATTTATCTTTGGCCACGCGCTCTTCAATACGACCTATGATTTTTAGAGTTGTATCAACACCAACGTCACTCGACACAAGAACTTCCTCGAGATTGTCAAGTACATCATCATCGACTTTTGATTTTCCGGCAACAGCCTTGTTAAGTTTGGTGAAAAAAGAAGATTTGGATTTCTCCAATCCTTTATCTAAAGTTTCCTTTTTTTCTGAAGAGAATATTTTTTTAAAAAAACTCATTTATGTTGCTGAATTTATTGTTAAGCAGTGTTTAATTCTGAAAGACGAGTTTGCGTTAGGGATTGCAGCGGCATCCTTTTTATTTTTTTAGCTGAGCTTGTCTAAGCCAAAAAAATAAAAAGATATAGCGGAAAGCCCGACCTTTTTTTCTACTACATGTTTCTTTTGGAGACCTTGTAAGTTTAAAAAAGGTAACGCCCAACAACACCTAATAACAAATGTCCTGCCTAAAAGAAAAGAGCTGCAATTTGTCATAATCAGCTCAAATATAGACATAAAAAAACTGCTTTCATATGAAAGCAGTTTTTAAAAAATATAGGATATATATTTATTTTTTCTTTAAGAACTCGTCCACAAACTCAGGAGCAGTAACAGTCTCAACGAACTGGTAAGCGCCTGTTTTTGGAGATTTAACCATTTTAATAGCTTTGGTTAATCTTTTCGATCCTGTCTGTAACGATGCTACTGATTTCTTTGCCATTGTAAATTTATTTTACAATTCCCATGTCAATGGGAATCTACATTTATTTTATCTCTTTGTGAACTGTCATACGCTTAAGGATAGGATTAAATTTCTTAATCTCCATTCTGTCTGGCGTATTCTTTTTGTTTTTCGTGGTAATGTAACGAGAAGTTCCTGCTTGACCAGACTCCTTGTGCTCGGTACACTCTAATATGACTTGTATTCTATTACCTTTTTTTGCCATTATCTTAACTTTTTAGCTTGTGGCTATTATTTTAAAAATCCTTTAGATTTTGCTTCTTTAAGCGCAGCTGCAATTCCAATTTTATTGATGGTTTTCAACGCTGATGTAGAAACTTTTAAAGTTACCCATTTATCCTCCTCAGGAATATAAAAACGCTTTTTGATCAAATTTGCATCAAATTTACGCTTCGTTTTATTCATAGCGTGAGATACGTTGTTTCCAACCATCGCCTTTTTTCCAGTAAGTTCACAAACTCTTGACATTCTTTCTAACTTTAATTATGTTATTTAAAACAGTTTGCAAATTTAGTAAAACTTTATAATACCTACAAACTAATGTTGTTACTTTTTCAATATTTCTTTTCCTAGCATTTCAAAGGCTTTGTTTGCCGCTCTATTTATTACCTTGTGGCGGTGGTTGCCAAAAGTGAATCGCTCTGAAAAAACCTTGTTCTTGGTAGCTATCGCTATAAAGACTGTACCGACCTCAGCGTCAGCATCACCTTTGGATGGTCCTGCGTTTCCTGTTGTAGAAATGGCATAGTCTGTATCAAATAATTTTAAAGCTGACTGCGCCATAGCCTCTGCTACTTGACCGCTGATTACGGAGAATTCTTTTATCAATTGCTCGTCAATTTTCAAAATATCAACTTTTGATTGTGTCGCATAACTGACGACACTTCCTTTAAAATACTGCGATGCACCTGCCACTGCCGTGAAGGATTCGGCTATTTTACCGCCTGTACAGCTCTCGGCGGTGGCAACAGTTTTCCCCATAGTTATCAACTGTTGACCGATAATGGCTTCAATAGATTCTGCACTCTCATAGCCTACGAATATGTCTTCAATTTGCGGCAACAACAATTCGATTTGATGTTTTATTTCAACTTGAATCAATTGCTTATCCATGGATTTACCAGAGAGACGTAAACGCACGCGTCCTAAACTCGGTAAATAGGCCAATTTTATATAAGATGGCAAATGATCTTCCCATGCTTCAATGCGTTCGGCCAAAGCACTTTCACCAAGTCCGTAAGTCAATAAGGTTTCATGTTGGATGTAGGGGAACTCAAATTGCTTTGCGAGCTTAGGAATGACTGAATCATCAATTAAGGCTTTCATCTCATACGGAACGCCGGGAAGCGAAATGAATATTTTCCCGTTTTTTTCGAGCCACATACCGGGCGCACTTCCATGCATATTCATCAACACTTGCGCTTTTGAAGGCACGAGCGCTTGATCCAAATTCACTTGTGTGGGTGTTTTAATAACGAAATCTGCCCAGATACGTTTAACATTTTCGGTAACAGCCTCATTTCTGACCAAAATATCGTCAAAATATTCAGCAAGCGTTCTTTTGGTAATATCATCTTTGGTTGGCCCTAAACCACCAGTTATAATGATGATATTGGCATTGGCTTCGGCTTCCCGGAAAGATTTTAAAATATGTTCCTTATCATCCTGAACAGAGGTAATTTGGTAGACAGATACTCCAATTTTATTAAGTTGTTTTGCGATAAATGCAGAATTGGTATCAACTATTTGACCAATAAGTATTTCGTCTCCAATAGTTATAATTTCGGCTAACATCAGAGATTAAAATCACTTTTAATTTCTTCAGCAGCTCTTTTTATAGCCTCCAAAACAATTTTTAATTGGTTAGAAACGTCTTCATTACCTTTCTCATCTTTTCCCCAATCCTGAACGGTAACCAATTCATTCAAAACTCCAAGTTCGAACAAATCGATAGTAGGTTTCATTTTGTGTGCAGCCTGATATGTGGTGTAATAATCTGCTTCTGCAACAGCTTTTTTAAGTCGTGCCGCATCTTCAGGAACTTCTTCCAAGAATGCCGCAGCGATAGCCAATACAAAATCCTCATCGCCATCTGCTAATTCGCGAATGCGATACAGTTTATAGTTTTCTTCCATTTATTTGATTGTTAAATTAAACATTTCGTTATTATCAATCAATCCTCTAAGTACATCATTTGCTTCTACTTTAGCAACTCCTGATGGTGTTCCCGTAAAGATAATGTCTCCAATCTTTAAAGTAAAATATTTTGATACATATTCTATAAGTTCGTCAATTTTCCATAACATGTGACTTGTATTACCTAATTGTACAAGGGTTCCGTTTTTTTCAAGAGAGAAATTAATGGCGTCCACCGATTCAAAATTGGATTTTGGTAGCCATTTACCCACTACTGCAGCACCATCAAAAGCTTTGGCTTTTTCCCAGGGCAAGCCCTTTTCTTTTAGTTTCTGCTGTAAATCACGTGCGGTAAAGTCGATACCCAAACCGATTTCGTCGTAATATTTATGTGCAAATTTTTTATCAATATGTTTTCCAACCTTGGAGATTTTGACCAAAATTTCCACCTCGTGATGCACATCATCGGAAAAATCAGGAATAAAAAAAGGTTGCTTTTTCAATAAGATCGCAGTATCTGGTTTTAAGAAAATTACCGGTTCTGTCGGTTTTTCATTGGCCAACTCCTTGATATGCTCCGTATAATTACGGCCTATGCAGATGATTTTCACAGTTTATAATTTATATATGATTGTCTATTTTGTGATGCCACTTTTAATCGAAAAAGAGAATGTTTATGGAACGTTGTTACACAGAGCTGCGCAGAGTATCGCGGAGTCAAACAGAAAAAAAGTAAGCAAACTTGAACTAATAAAGATGACTGCCAATTCCCCACTCCTATCTGCCGACTGAAGACTGCAGACTGCAGACTAAATTATGCCAATTTATTATTAAAAGCCCTCAACTTAATAGCAGTCAACACCTTTTTGGTATATAATGGAAAATCAGCATTGAGTAACCATCCAAAATAGCCAGGTTCTTCATTCAAAACGTCTTCTACTCTTTTGGTTTTGTGTTTTCCGAAAGAGAAACATTCTTCATTATACTTATTAAAAACAATAAAGCCGGCAAAATCGGCAAACTTTTTTCGAGAACTGAATTCAGCTAAAAATTTAGTGTCATTTTCCAACTCGTCATATCTCGCAATTTGAGCTTTCAAAACTTCGTAAGTAGCTTCAGTATCTGCCGCAGCGCTGTGGGCGTCGTCCAAGTTTTTACCGCAGTAAAATTTATAAGCAGCAGCTAAAGTCCGCTGTTCCATTTTGTGGAAAATAGTCTGGACATCAACGGCTACTCGACCTTTCATGTCAAAATCAACATTAGCACGCAACATTTCTTCAGCTAGTAATGGGATGTCAAAGCGATCGGAGTTATACCCTGCCAAATCCGAATCCTTTACCATCGTATATATTTCCTTTGCTAATTCTTTAAAAGTCGGCTTGTCCGCAACATCGGCATCAGAAATTCCGTGGATTGCTGTAACCTCCGCAGGAATTGGCATTTCGGGATTTACCAACCATGTTTTTCGCTCTTCCTTGCCATCAGGATGAATTTTTAATACGGCAATTTCCACAATACGATCGCTAGTAATTTTAATACCTGTGGTTTCAAGGTCAAAAAAGCAGATGGGTTTGGTAAGAATCAGAGTCATTGTTGTTTGTTATTGAGTAGTTTGATGTTTATGCTATGCAAAAATAGAAAAACCTAACTATGTTAAGGTTAGGTTTATGATTTGTTTTTATTTTTATGATTTAAGATCAGACCGTCCCTAAGTTTCGGGACGGTCAGGTCTTATCCATATTTTATATCTCGCGATTCAAATCCCAAGCTTCCAAATAATCTTTGACCGCCTTCACAAACTGTCCACCCAACGCACCATTGACCACGCGATGGTCATAAGAATGGGATAAGAACATTCTGTAA
Organism: Flavobacteriales bacterium; assembly: GCA_038243395.1. Lineage (GTDB taxonomy): Bacteria > Bacteroidota > Bacteroidia > Flavobacteriales > Flavobacteriaceae > Gelidibacter. The sequence goes on from JBBSRC010000004.1 coordinate 26,888, forward strand.
CGGATGCCTATGAAATCGCCTTGAGGCGTTTCAACAACTGCTGGAACTTTGCGTATTGCTCCAAGTGCCAAAATTCCAACTTGTGGCTGATTGATGATTGGCGTGCCCATGATACTTCCAAAAGTACCAACGTTAGTTACCGTATATGTCCCACCTTGGATATCGTCGGGTTTCAATTGGCCCAAACGTGCTCTATTGGCTAAATCATTAACACGCTTAGCCATCCCTAAAAGATTTAACTGGTCGGCATCCCTTATAACCGGCACAATAAGATTGCCATCGGGAAGTGCCGCAGCCATACCTAAATTGATGTGTTTCTTTTTAATAATTTTATCGTCTTGAAGCGAAATATTCATCATTGGAAAATCGCGCAGAGCCTTGGCAACAGCTTCCATGAATATTGGGGTAAACGTTAAACTTTCGCCTTCACGTTTTGCAAAATCATTTTTTACTTTATTGCGCCAGTTCCAAATATTGGTTACATCTGCTTCAATAAAACTTTGTACGTGCGCCGATTTCTGGACGGATTCCACCATATGATGTGCAATTAACTTGCCCATTCTGGTCATCTCGATAATCTCATCGCCGTCATTCCCAATGACTGTAGCAGCCTTTGGTTTCTCCACTTTATTTTCTTGAGCTGAATATGCGGCAACAGGTTCTTGTTTAGCGGATGCTGTTGGTGTGTCTTCTTTTCCGGACTCAGCAGTCGGTGCAGACTTCTTATTTTCCAGATAGACGAAAATATCATTCTTGGTCACTCTTCCATCTTTTCCTGTACCAGGAATTTGGTCCAATTCAGATTGTGAAAATCCTTCTTGTTTCGCTATATTTTTAACTAATGGCGAATAAAAACGATCATCCGTAGAAACTACAGGTGCTGCAACCGCAGTTTTTGCCGCTTCCACAGTTTGTGCTACATGTGCAACTTCAGGTGTTTCAGCAACAGGATCTGATGCTTGTTCTTGTTTCGGCGCAACAGCTGCTTGAGCAGCATTGGCATCAGTTTCAATAACAGCAATCACTTGACCCACTTTTACAACATCGTCCACCTTAAAAAGGATCTCAGTCAAGATCCCATCTATTTCACTTGGCACTTCACTATCCACCTTATCGGTTGCAATTTCTAATACTGCTTCATCAGCTTCAATAGTGTCGCCAACGTTTTTCAACCAAGACGTAATAGTCGCTTCTGCTACACTTTCACCCATTTTAGGGAGTTTCAATTCAAATTTTGCCATATTATTATTCTAATGCTAAAATTTTTATTTGCTTTTGCAAAATTAGTTAAAATTGCCATACTTAATTACATAATCCTTTATAATTTGCGAATTCTCATTGCATATGTGCATTGGATTTTTCCAACAAAATCACGTCGCCACGGTGTTCAGAGCTGTTACTACCAATTATAAAGCTAGCATTTTTAGGTAAAATCCTAAAAGTTAACTGTTTGGTAGGATCTGAAGAAGCCATTTTATCGATAATCTCACTATATTTCATATCATTCCCATCTAAAATAACTTGTGAATAGTCTGCTACTTCAGCAAAATCAGTGATATTTCTTGTTTCGAAAGGCAACCGTATATTCAAATCTAAATCATTGGTCATCAAGAAGTAGTACGTCACTTTCTCAGTAGTTAGCTTAGGCATTCTCATGAAATATCGTGAAAACCATACTCCAAACCATACCATAATGTCGAAAACAGGGTTGGACTTGAAATGCTTACTGTAAAAAATCTGCATGGCTCCATAAAAACGCTTGGCATAAATTTTGTCTTTTAAGGTACTTTCTCCTTTATAATGTAGGATTGTCGTTTTGCCATAATAATGATTCTCATAACCCGCTTTCAAGACTTTATAAGAAAGATCAACGTCTTCCCCATACATAAAGTAATCTTCATCAAAACCTTTGACTTTTTTATAAACTTCATTTTTAAGAATCATAAACGCACCGACTAAGACATCCACTTTACCAATGTCAGATGGTAATAAGTGGTTAACATAATAGGTATTTGAAAAGCCCAAGATCTTTTTTATGGATACCATTGGAGTCGGAATATTTCTTTTACATTCAGGTAAAAACTGACCGCGTCCGTCAATTAATTGACACCCCAAAATACCCATTTTAGGAATTTTTTCCGCGTAATTCAGAATCTTCTTAAACGTATCTTCGGCAACAACCGTATCAGGATTAAGAATACAAAGATATTCGCTCTTAGATTGTGCGGCACCAATATTATTACCTTTCGAGAATCCAAAGTTTTCTTTGTTTTCAATTAAAATGACCTTTGGGAAAAGCCGTTTTACCATCTCGCAACTATCATCTGAAGAAAAATTATCCACAACGATGATTTCCGCATCCACATCTACTAAAGCCGCTTGCACACTATTAAGGCACAACTCCAAAAAGTAGCGCACATTAAAGTTGAGTATGATGACGGATAGCTTCAAGAATATATCAGGATCTCAAGGAAGATTCAAAAGGGATTCTGTTCAAAATACTTCTTCCAAGAGTTACCTCATCCGTATATTCTAATTCATTACCTACTGAAATTCCTCTTGCAATGGTTGAAGTAATAATTTCACAATCCTGAATTTGTTTGAAGATGTAAAAGTTGGTCGTGTCACCTTCCATCGTAGAACTTAACGCGAAAATCAATTCTTTTACTCGGCCTTCTTTCACTTTTTCCATGAGCGAAACAATATTGAGATCATTGGGACCAATACCATCCATAGGAGAAATTTTCCCGCCCAAAACATGGTATAAGCCTTTATAGGAACTTGTATTCTCAATGGCCATCACATCTCTAACATCTTCAACAACACAAATGATTTCTTCTGTGCGACGCGGATTTGAACAAATTTCACAAATTTGGGTATCACTAATATTATGACAACTTGTACAAAATTTGATGTCGTTTCTCATATGTTGCAATGCTGAAGCCAATAAAGTAGTTTGCTCCTTAGGTTGCCGCAGTAAATGCAACACCAACCGCAACGCCGTACGTTTCCCAATTCCGGGAAGTTGCGACATTTCATTAACAGCCTTTTCGAGTAGTTTTGAAGAAAATTCCATGGGTGCGAATTTACGATTTTAGTCCAAAGTTTTGATCGTTTAACATATTCTTATTTCACATTAAAGACCGAAATTTGCAAATTGAAAATTTTATTAAGCCATTTTTCCATTTATGAATTCTACAACAATTATCCTATTGATCCTTTCCTATTTCGGAATTCTCATTTTGATATCTTTTCTTACCGGAAAAAAAGCAGACAACGACACATTTTTTAAAGCGAATAAACAAGCACCTTGGTACGTCGTGGCTTTTGGAATGATTGGTGCGTCCTTATCTGGAGTAACTTTTATTTCCGTTCCCGGATGGATTGAGGCATCTCAATTTAGCTACATGCAAGTGGTTTTGGGTTATATTGTAGGTTATCTGGTTATTGGAACTGTACTGCTTCCGCTCTATTATAAATTGAATTTAACCTCAATTTACACGTATTTAGAAGAGCGCTTTGGAAATGCGTCGTATAAAACTGGAGCCTCATTTTTTATCATCTCCCGAATTGTTGGCACGAGCTTTAGACTGTTCTTGTTAGCAAACGTTCTTCAGGTCATTCTCTTTGATGATTTGGGAATTGCGTTTTGGCAAACGGTATCTATGACGGTGTTTCTAATTTGGTTATACACTTTTAAGTCCGGAATAAAAACTATTATTTGGACAGATACGTTACAGACTTTATTCATGTTAATTGCCATTGGTGTTACCATGTATTATGTGAGCGACGACTTAGGCATCAGCAGTGGAAATATTTTAGGTTACGTATTGGATAGCGATCTCTCCAAAACCTTCTTTTTTGAGGATTATAAATCTAGCGATTATTTTTGGAAGCAGTTTATATCGGGCGCATTCATCGCCATTGTGATGACCGGATTGGATCAGGATATGATGCAAAAAAACCTGACCTGTAAAAGTTTAAAAGACGCACAAAAAAACATGTTTTGGTTTACCATTGTGTTAACCATTGTGAATTTTGTCATTTTGAGCTTGGGATTGCTTTTAACTGTCTACGCACAACAAAATGGTATCGATGCACATAAAGATGAACTCTTTCCTATTTTGGCAAAAGAACATTTAGGCATTGGTGTGTTCGTGTTTTTCCTAATCGGATTAATTGCTGCGGCTTACAGTAGTGCTGATAGTACTTTAACTGCATTGACGACTTCGTTCAGTATTGATATTTTGGACATTGAGAAAAAGTACAATGTCACAAAACAAATCGCAATTAGAAAGCGCATTCATATTATGATTTCATTCGTTTTGATCTTAGTGATTATTGCATTTAAATATGTAATCAAGGATGAAAGCGTGATTGCAAAACTCTTTGTTTTTGCTGGCTACACTTATGGTCCATTACTAGGACTTTATACTTTTGGATTATTTACAAAATGGCAAGTCAAGGACAAACTAGTTCCTATTATCGCCATTTTATCTCCCATTTTAGCCTATATCATTAGTGACAATAGTTTAAGATGGTTTGGATTTGAATTCGGATTTTTTATCCTCATCCTTAACGGATTATTGACTTTCTTCGGATTAATATTGATTCGTACCAAGCATCACTAAAGTACAAGCCATTTCAAATTTAATCCCAGCCGTCCTTAAGGATTTAAAAAATTCTGGATTTTCTGTGCCAGGGTTGAAAATTATACGATCTGGCTGTAATGAAACAAGATACTCATAAAATGGTTGTTGTCGTGAGGGATTCATATACATAGTTATGGTATCAACATCTTGATAGGGCTGTAATTCCGTATCAATATCCACGTCACTAACACTCCCTTTCTTTAACCCAAAAGCCACAACGTCATGCCCATGAGCTACGAGTTTGTGCATCGCTATATTGGAGTAGCGACTTGGATTTAAGGAAGCTCCGAAGACCAATGTTTTTTTATTTTTTTGCATAGTTTGATAGATTAATATTTTAAAAGATTAAATAGGAGCGTAACAATACACAAAACTAATCGTCTCTACTTTAATAATCAAATCAAAATTCATCAATCAAATCAAAAATTCAATCACAAATGAAATCATTATTTTTATTGTGCTTATTAACGTGTACAACGTTAAATGCACAGTCGTCAGCTTCCATTGAAATTAAAGAAGGTTCTATTTCAGGAACAATAATAGATGCCCATCTAAACCAACCGCTTCCCTATGTTACCATTATCATTAAAAACGGCAGCAATGAAATCCTTTCTGGAGCCATTACCCAAGACGATGGCAACTTTAAAATTTCTAAACTGGCTGAAGGCCAATATTCCGCAACCATCCAATATATAGGTTATAAGACTATAATTTGGCCTTTCAAAATTGGTAAAGAAATGTATGATGTGAATTTGGGCAAGATCCTTTTGGAAGAAAACATCGCGGCCTTGGACGAAGTTACGGTAGTGGCAGAAGTTTCCAGCATTCAACAAAAAGTGGATCGCAAGGTCATAACAGTTGGAAAAGACCTAACCACTTCTGGCCCTACCGCAGCGGATATTATGAATAACATCCCTTCTGTAAGTATTGATCAGCAAACTGGCAATTTGAGTTTACGCGGCAATGAAAACGTACGGGTTATGGTGGACGGCAAATTATCAAATGTTCCGGTTGACCAATTACTGAAGCAAATTCCTTCCACATCGATCAAACAAATTGAATTGATCACGAATCCTTCTGCAAAATATAATCCAGAAGGCATGAGTGGCATCATTAATATTATTCTACATAAAAATACCAATATCGGTTTTAATGGAAACCTCAACGTTGGTTTGACTAAAGACATTAATGCGCGATTCAACAGTTCGGTAGACTTGAATTACAGAAATGGAAAATTCAATTTATACGGAAATTATGGTAATAACATAGGAAAGTTTTCCAATTACGGTACTCTTGATCGGCTTGACGAGAATTCTCAACAAGCTTTCAATTTCTTTGACAACGACAAATCCCATTTATATAAATTTGGTGTCGATTTTTACGCCGATGATAACAATACCATATCTGTATTTACAAATCAGAACACTTATGACGGCAAAGGAATAGGCACCGTCAATATTTATAAACCAAATACTCCAACCCAAAGCCAAATATTTGATAATCTATCTGACAATATTTCGTCACAATACAATTTTGCGTTTAAACATAATTTCGCCAAGGAAGGCGAAAAAATAGATTTAGAGATCGACTATAACACCTTTGATAAAAATGAAACTTCGGATTTTACTTACACCAACATTTCTTTTCCTCCTAATTACAAAGATCACGTAGATACCAATCGAGAACAAACTACCGTCAATCTGGATTATGTAAATCCACTAAGTGAGAAAGCAAAATTGGAATTTGGACTTGAGGCCCGATTATTCAATACAGATGCTTATTATGACTCGACTGGCCAATCGTACGATGCAGCTGGAGGGATTATAAATACGCCAAGCACCGATTTTAATTATAAAAGAGATATTTATTCGGCTTATATAACTTATGGTAAAACTTTTGAAAAGTGGAGCTACCAATTCGGTGCACGGGCAGAAGCGGTTGCAGATGATGCACAAGCTATCAACTATTCATCAACTTCCAAAGAAACGATTCCGTTCAAAAACGAATATTTCCAAGTGTATCCCTCGGCGTTTTTGACCTATACTCCAACTGAGAAAAGCGCTTATCAAGCCAGCATAAGCAGACGTGTGGATAGACCAAGTTTACGACAAATCAATCCGATTAGAGAATGGAGTTCTCCTTTGACTTCTTCTTACGGAAACAGTTTACCAATTCTATTGAAATAAACTATACAAGAAAAATGGAAAAAGGCTCTTTTACCGGAGGTGTTTTTTACCGAATTATCGAAGATGAAATTAATCGCGCCGTACTTATTGACCGTTTGGATTTGAACAAGATGATTCTAACTTATGGTAATTTTGAGAACACTTCTGCTTATGGTATCGAACTATCAAGCACATACAAACCTACAATGTGGTGGAACTTCAACGCTAGTTTTGATCTTTTTGCCCAAACCCAAAAAGGGATTTCTGAAATTTTCAGCACGCCCATAGGACAATCTCCAACCGTAGAGGATATTATGCTGAGTGAAATTACTGTAGACAATAACATTGCTTATAGCTTCCGAATTAACAACAATTTTAAGGCGACCAAAAAACTTACACTATCAGTTTTTGGCATGTACAGATCAGAACGTGAAGGGCTACAGTTTACAAGTGAACCCATGTATTTTGTAAATACGGGTTTACGATATAACTTTTTGAATGATGCTGCCACATTCAGTTTCAATTACCATGATGTATTTAAGACGATGCATGCAGGATTTGAGAGTGAGGTGCCTTATCGTCAAGTTGGCAAATTCAATTGGGAAAGCAATTCTTGGAACATCGGATTGTCTTATCGTTTTGGAGGTGGAAAGTATGATGCTCTAAAAAGAAAAAATAGAGGTAAAAATGAAAAGTCTGGAAGTGGTGGATTTATGTAGCACAACTAACTGCAACAACTCATTGAATGGATGGTTGCTAACACTGGATAATTGCATTTTACATACTAAAAGCCTAATGGAATTTCCTGTCAGGAATGTTAAATTTTTGTTAATTCTTAACTTATCTTTGGAACACTCCATTCTAAATCCTTGTTTTATCAGTCCTAACGAACTATTGTCTTATTTTAAATCGATTTGAATTAGCCTTCTACTTTTTGAGAAAGGGTATTAGCTAAGTAGGTATATTAAAATCCGGAGTTTCTACTTCGGATTTTTCTTATTTACCAAAGAATACCTCTTTCCTGATTTCATATTTTCATGAGCAACATCCTTATGACCAGGTAGTTGTTAAATTTGAAGGATACCACCTTCAAAATTTATTACTTTCTGTTAATTGATAGTTAAAGTCAAAATCTGATGAAATAAATTTGGAATATCCACGTCTAATTGTAAAGTGATAAGTTTTTAATAGTTAATCAAAGTGTTAGTTAAGTTGATTAATAGCAAGAGACCCGAAACAGATTTTGTTTCGGGTTTTTTTATTTCTGCGGAGGCAGGAAACCTTAAGGTTCAGCGAAGCTAATCTTGATCTTTCACTGATAATGCTTTCATATTATGATCAAAGGAAGAATATCCTCCGCAAGCAGAAATTATATTTATTTCAAAAATAAAAATCCAAACTAAGAAAACAGAACACTAAGAAGTTTTGGTTGCGCTAAATAACTAGACTATGCTTTTCATCCCGAGATCCCTGACTAGGCAGGGATTTTTACCACCTAATAACTACACTTCCCCACGTAAAGCCACTACCAAAGGCTGCTAACACCACCACATCGCCATTTCTTATTTTACCCTCTTCCCACGCTTCGGAAAGTGCGATTGGAATGGAAGCTGCCGTGGTATTTCCATATTTTTGGATATTATTGAATACTTGATCATCACTTAAACCAAATTTTTTCTGTATGAATTGTGATATCCTCAAATTTGCCTGATGGGGAATAAGTAAATCAATGGACTCCTTCTGTAGATTGTTTTTCTTTAAGCCTTCAATGATCACTTCACTAAATCTGACCACAGCATGTTTAAACACAAACTGCCCGTTCATATATGGGAAATAGCTTAAGTCTTCAGGATTGTTTTCTTCGATAATATCGGTTACCCAACGCGTACCCATCCCTGGAGCTTCCGTTGCCAATTCTAAAGCATGTTTTCCTTCTGAATGTAAATGTGTGGACAAAATGCCTTTAGTAACGTCTTCTTCACGTGTTAACACCGCAGCCCCTGCCCCATCTCCGAAAATGACTGAAATATTTCGACCTCTCGTGGATTTATCGATCCCGTGTGATTGTAATTCGGAACCAATTACCAAGATATTCTTATACATCCCCGTTTTTATAAACTGATCTGCGACCGAAATTGCATATACAAATCCCGAACACTGATTACGTACATCTAATGCACCAATCGTCCCGATATCCAACGCTTCTTGGATCTGAACGCCTGGTCCTGGAAAATAATAGTCTGGACTCAAGGTCGCAAAAACAATAAAATCAATCTCATCTTTATCTAAACCTGAGTTTTCTATCGCTCGTTGAGCAGCTTTTAACCCCATGGTAAAGGTAGTCTCCTTATCTTCCGGCTTTGCCCAACGGCGTTCCTTTATCCCAGTACGCTCTTGGATCCATTCATCATTGGTATCAATTATTTTAGATAGGTCGTCATTAGTAACCACATTATTAGGAACGTAATGCCCTAAACCAATTATTTTGGAGTTATACATAAGTCAATTTGTTTAATAATAATTTGTTTCGCAATTTAAACAATATCCGCAGTATTCATAAAATTACCGTTTTTAAATAAGTGATATGAAATAATTATCCGCTTTTTAACAATTATTTGATAATGCCTTCTACGGTTTTAAGTATTTTAGGGACTTAACTAATTAATAATTTATAATGAGAGCATCTTTATTTATTTTCTTCCTGTCCTTATCCCTATTTAGCTTTGGACAAGTCAATTTATCTTATCAAAAACCGGATAAAAGCATCCTGGATCTTGCTGAAGCGCCTTTGGCACCTCGCATCAGCATGGATCGTAAAGGCGAAAACATCATTTTTCTTTACAGAAGTAACTACAAAACCATCGACGAGTTATCTGAAACCGAGTTGCGGTTAGGCGGTCTGAGGATAAATCCGGCGACAAATATCGGGAGCCGCACCACTTATTATACGGACTTCAAAATGAGAAAAGGCAGAGAAGGCGATCCACAAAAGATTGCAGGAATGCCAGAAAATGGTCGACTGGCTTATCTATCTTGGTCCCCCGATCAGAATTCAGCAGCCTTTACAAATACCACAGCAAAGGGGGTAGAATTATGGTATATAGATATCAAAACTGGGCAAGCAAAAAAAATAACCGAAGACAATCTAAATGCCAATATGGGCAGACCTTATACTTGGTCTAAAAACAGTAATTACCTATTGGTACAAATGCTTCCGTCGTCAAAAAAACAATTGATCGATCCTAAAGAATCTGTACCGGAAGGACCAACCATATCCGTCAGTGAAGCCGGCGTCAAAGCGCAAAACAGAACGTATCAAGATTTACTTACGAATCCTAACGACGAATACAACTTTGAGCAATTAGCATTGTCTGACATTCAAAAAGTAGATCTTAGTGGAAATGCCAGCAATTGGAAATCAACAGATATTTATCAAAGTTTAAATTTTTCCCCTGATGGAAAATATGTTATGGTCACTACCATCAACAAACCTTTCTCCTATTTAGTTCCTTATACCAGATTCCCATCTACCACTACGATTTACGATTCAAATGGCACTTTGGTTAAAAAAATATTGGAAGTACCACTTATTGAAGATTTACCACAAGGCTTTATGGCCGAACGCACAGGAATGCGTGGTTTAAACTGGCGTAATGACCAACCATCCACTTTAGTGTGGACGGAAGCCTTAGACGGTGGCGACCCTGCGAAGGACGTTCCGTTTAGAGATGAGGTGTTTCAACAGAAAGCACCGTTTACTGCTAAAAAACAATCCATTTTAAAAACTAAAGATCGTTTTGCCGGCATCCGTTGGGGAGATGAAAACACGGCGATTGCTTTTGACCGCTGGTGGAACAGTAGAAATACCAGAACGTACCTCTTTGATCCTTCTAATGCAAGTAAAGCTCCAAACGTGCTTTCTGATAGAAATTACCAAGATGTTTACAGCGATCCAGGAAACTTTGTGACCACATTGAACGACTATGATGAGTCCGTTTTAGACCTAAATGCTGGGAAAGCCTACCTTATTGGGGATGGATATAGTGATGACGGCAAATTCCCTTTCATCGACGAAGTAAACCTCAAGTCACAAAAAACAGAGCGTTTATACCAATCCAATGAAAAAGATAAGGTCGAAAATATTTCCTTTGCCTTAGATGCGAAAGCAGGAGAATTCGTGGTTCAGCTGGAATCAAAAAATGAATATCCCAACTACTACATCCGGAATATCAAAAAAAGGATCGGACTTCAACCTTTAACGCAATTTAAAAATCCATTCAAAGGTTTGCAAGACGTCCATAAAGAAGTAATTACCTACAACCGTTATGATGGCTTGCCACTAACCGGGACTTTATATCTGCCAACCGATTATAAGAAAGGCGAAAAATACCCGATGATCATGTGGGCCTATCCACGTGAATATAAAGACAAAAACAGCGCTTCTCAAAGCACCTCTAACTCTAATGAGTTCACATATCCTTCGTATGGTTCGCCCTTGTATTGGGTAACCAGAGGTTACGTGGTTTTGGATGCTGCTGCTTTTCCAATTGTGGGTGAAGGCGATGATCAACCCAACGACACCTTTGTTGAGCAATTAGTTGGGAACGCCAAAGCAGCTATTGATGCCGTTGATGCCATGGGTTACATTGATCGTGACCGCGTTGCGGTTGGCGGACACTCTTATGGCGCATTTATGACGGCCAATCTATTATCACATTCTAATTTATTTGCGGCAGGAATCGCACGTAGTGGTGCTTATAATCGCACGCTCACGCCGTTCGGATTTCAAAGTGAAGAGCGCAACTATTGGGAAGCTCCAGAAGTTTACAATACCATGTCCCCTTTTCAAAATGCCAATACCATGAAAACACCATTATTGTTAATCCATGGTGAGGCCGACAATAATTCGGGTACCTATCCCATGCAAAGTGAGCGTTATTTCAACGCCTTAAAAGGTTTGGGAGCCCCGGTAAGATTAGTTATGTTGCCAAAAGAAAGTCATGGCTACAGTGCGAAAGAATCTATTATGCACATGCTTTGGGAACAGGATCAGTGGCTGGAAACTTATGTAAAGAATAAAAAGAAAAACAATGACATAAAAACAACAGAAACGATTAAAAATTAAAATCATATCTAATTATTTTAAAAAGCCATTCTACTCCGAATGGCTTTTTCTATGCCATCTTGTCACAAATGTTGACTTGGCATTTTTGTTGACTAATAGGATGTTGGAAATATAAGTTTAACAACACCAGATTTCTGCCTTCGCGGAAATGATAAAAAATCATAAATTATGACAAAAGGAAATATTAATGTTTCAGTAGAGAACATCTTTCCATTAATTAAGAAGTTCTTGTACAGTGATCACGAAATCTTTTTACGTGAATTAATTAGTAATGCTACAGATGCAACTTTAAAATTAAAGCACCTTACCAATATTGGCGAAGCAAAAGTGGAATACGGCAACCCAATAATTGAAGTTAAAATTGATAAGGAAGGTAAAAAACTCCATATTATTGACCAAGGGCTGGGAATGACCGCTGAAGAGGTTGAAAAATATATCAACCAAATTGCTTTTTCAGGTGCTGAAGAATTCTTGGATAAATACAAAGACGCTGGAAAAGATTCAGGGATCATCGGACATTTTGGTTTAGGTTTCTATTCTGCTTTTATGGTGGCAGAAAAAGTTGAGATCATTACAAAATCTTACTTAGAAGGTACGGAAGGCGCACGTTGGACTTGTGATGGTTCTCCAGAATTCACTTTAGAGTCAGATCCTAAAACTGACCGCGGCACAGAAATCATCCTTCATATCGCAGATGATTCTACGGAGTTTTTGGAAGAATCCAGAATCAGCGAACTTTTGACCAAGTATAATAAGTTCATGCCTATTCCAATTAAATTTGGAACAAAGGAAGTTAATGATCCAGACCACAAACCTGAGACTACAACAGACAAAGATGGTAAAGAAACTACTGAGCCTCAAAAGAAAATAACAGTTGATAATATCATCAACAATCCTAATCCAGCCTGGACTAAACAACCAGCCGAGCTAGAGGATAAAGATTACAAATCTTTTTACCGAGAATTGTATCCAATGCAATTTGAAGAGCCATTATTTCACATCCACTTGAATGTGGACTATCCGTTCAACCTGACCGGTATTCTTTATTTCCCAAAAATGTCGGGCGATTTGAATATCCAAAAGGACAAAATCCAATTGTATCAAAATCAAGTATATGTTACGGATAATGTAGAAGGTATTGTGCCGGAATTCTTGACTATGTTAAGAGGTGTGATTGATTCTCCTGACATTCCTTTGAACGTTTCCCGTAGTTATTTACAGGCAGATGGCGCTGTAAAGAAAATTTCTTCATACATCACACGTAAAGTGGCGGACAAATTAAAATCTTTGTTCAATGAAAATCGTGAGGATTTTGAGAAAAAATGGAATGATATTAAAATTGTGATTGAATACGGAATGCTTTCAGAAGATAAATTCTTCGAAAAAGCAGAAGCTTTCGCATTATATCCTACCGTTGATGGTAAGTATTACACTTATCAAGAATTGTTTGATAAAATTAAAGACAATCAAACTGATAAAGATGGCAAGTTGGTCATTTTATATGCGTCCAACGAAGATGCGCAACACAGCTATATTGAAGCTGCGACAGCTAAAGGTTATGAAGTTCTCTTGTTGGATTCTCCAATCATCAGCCATTTGATGCAAAAAATGGAATCCACCAAAGAAAACATCACTTTTGCACGTGTGGATGCAGATCATGTTGATAATTTAATCAATAAGGACGATACTAAAATTTCTAAATTATCTGATGAACAACAAAAAGATTTAGAAACCATTTTAAAAGATGCGATTCCTTCTGAAAAGTTCATGGTACAATTGGAAGCTATGGATAGTGATGCAGCGCCATTTATTATCACGCAACCGGAATTTATGCGTCGTATGAAAGAGATGCAAGCCACAGGTGGCGGCGGAATGTTTGGTATGGGCAATATGCCAGAGATGTACAATTTGGTTGTGAACACCAATTCGGAATTGGTCGGCGAAATTTTAAGCACCAAGACCAAGAAAAAACAAGAGCGCTTAATTTCTCAAAGTTTAGACTTGGCACGTTTGTCACAAGGCTTGCTGAAAGGTAAAGAATTGAGTGATTTTGTTAAACGTTCTTATGAACTATTGAAATAAGAATCTAAATACTTCAACAGGCTCACCAACCTCAGCTTCGCTTTTAGAATTTAGAATTAAGAAAAACCACCTCGAGAAATCATGGTGGTTTTTTTGTGGCTTAAATGCTGCATACTACTTTTAAGGATAGAAAAGTAACCGATTATTTTATTCTGAATGCGGCTTCTTTCTGTAGGAACTCCGCATGAAGAAAGTTTTCGGATCGTTTTATCCGTTTGGCGGATGTTTTAGACCGTTCACTCAACATCAAAAAAGAAACGTGGGAAAAACTAGATCTACTTGACTCTAGCCAAATTGAAGCGACTTAACAGGGATAATTATATATAATTTTAGTAAAACGCGGTAAAAAGGGTAAGGAAAACGATGGAATACAGACGCAATGCATTGCGTCTTTTTAATAATAAACACTTATCTTGAGACCATGAAAAAACTTTTCTTTATTTTATTGGTGGTACCGTTCCATATGATGGCGCAGGAGGCACCTGGTTCTGTTCAATTTTGGGATACTTTAAAAAATCATTGCGGTAAATCCTATGAAGGCCAGATCATGGCTGGTGGAAAAGAAGGCGATGGTTTTACCGGCGAAAAATTGGTCATGCATGTCCGTGCTTGTAATGAAAAGGAGATCAGAATCCCATTTTTTGTCGGCGATGACAAATCCCGAACTTGGGTTCTAACGATGGGCAAGGATAATTTAATTTTGTTAAAGCACGACCATCGCCTCAAGGATGGATCAGAAGACGCCGTTACGCAATACGGCGGACTCAGTCCTAACACAGGATTAGCCGATATACAATTTTTTCCGGCTGATCAGTTTACGGCTGACTTAATATCCTATGCATCTAATAATGTCTGGTGGATTACTCTTGATGAGAATTCGTTTACTTACAATCTTCGGAGAGTTGGTTCGGAAAGATTCTTTTCTGTGAAATTCGATTTGACCAAAGAAGTGGACACGCCAAGTGCCCCATGGGGCAGTGAGGGGTAGTTAAAATATGATCGTGGTTTGTAATTAAAATAACAATCCTACTACGGCTCCATTATCTTTATTTCACTCATATTTAAAGCAAAAACATAATATTTAGAACCACTTCACAAAAAGAAGTGGTTTTTTTGTTTTAGTAATTTATATTCCAATAGAAACCCTTATATTCTTGTCTTTTATAACTTACTAATTAAAATATTTTTGAAATTTAATAATGATATGAATTGTCATATAAACCTAGAACAATTGCCATAGAGTGGCAACATATTAATCGCCGCATAGTTGTGATATATCAAAAGCCACAGCGTGGCGAATTGTTAAATGCGTCGTAAGTTCCTTATGTATTAAAATCAAAAAATAAATCATAATACGAAAACGTTCAGAGAAAAATATTGAATTTTTAAAGCTTATAAAATTGATTTTAAAAACGAAACTATTTTTACCATGAATAATGTCGCTTCTACGGAGCTTATACTAAATCACAAACATTATTGCTATGAATATAACACTCCTCTGGAGCTCAATAAAAGATATAATTCAGTATAAAGCCATAGAGAAGCAATTTTTTAATAGAGAGTCAAAAACCTGCAATCAAAAGCTTCGTTAGAGCGAGATAGGAATAGAAGACAAAATATAATTACCCTCCTCTTGAACTCGATAAAAATATAAAATCAAACTAAAGCCATAGGAAAGCAACTTTTTAGTAGAAACACAAAAACCTGCGATCAAAATCTCCGTTGAGCGAGATCGGATCATAAGGCAAACTACATACTGAGCGTCATTTCCAATGGCCTATACCGAGGAAGATAAATGCCATATGAAATAGCCAAGTGAAGACTCAGGGTGGCAACAAATTAATAGAAAAAGAAAAAGAGCAATCACTAAGCCCACAGAAGTTCCATTTGACTAGAATGGTATACCCATATGTATAATTGTTCTTTAATTATCATTGCTACAATGAGAAAATTATATCCCATAAATTTGAATATTTACCACAAAACTCTAATCATTGATGTTTTTCTTCCGTAGAACTTATAAACATTTGAAGTATAGATTCAACCCCTATTACCAAAACATTAAACTTCCATACAATTCTGTACAATAAATCAATTAGTTTACCTTTGCAGGCAATCACACAAACTCTTGAAAGCACTACTTAAAACAATAGAATTATTCCTAAAAAGTTCCCACTTTTATAGAGGCCTCAGATTGACATTTTCGGTGGTAACGCCATTGTTCGTTCTTAATTTCTTAGGTTATTTTGAGTTTGCCCCTGCCATTGTTATGGGCGCTTTTTTAAATGCTCCCGGAGACATTCCTGGAAGTTTAAAGCGCACGGTCAATGCTATTTTAATCAGCATTGGCTTGACGATGATTATCACTACCATCATTCTATTTTGCAAACCCTACCTGCCTCTTTTAATTATAGCGCTGGCGGTCATTTCGTTTAGTGTATCCCTGATTTCCGTTTATGGATTTAGAGCTTCCATGGTATCCTTTTCTGGGTTACTTGCGATGGTATTGGCGTTTGCAGTTCAGAAAGAAACCGCCTATGATATTTTAGTACATGTGTCATTGATGGGTTGTGGTGGACTATGGTATTTGTTAGTGTCATTCTTGTTTAGAAAACTATCGCCCAAAAAAGATGAAGTTCAGTTTTTATCGGACACTTTATCTCTTATTAGTGAATATCTTAAAATACGAGCTCGTTTATTGACCAAAAAAACAAAGCGGCAAGAGCTGATGAAACAAGCGCTTGTTCTGCAGAGTCAAATCAATGAAAAACACGAGACCTTAAGAGAATTATTATTGATGGAGCGGAAACGGTCAGGACGATCTCATTATGATGAAAAGCACTTACTGATTTTTATTTCTTCGATTAATATTTTCGAACTTATTGAAGCGAAACATATCAATTATAAAGAAATAGATCGATTGTTCAGCGATAAGAAATACATCAAAGCTTCCCGAAAGCTAAATAACGTTATGGGAAATCATTTGAAGATCCTATCTGATTTGTTGATCCAAAACGATAACATTCCAGATAATGATCGCTCATTGAAGGCACTTTCAAAAGTAAAAGAAAACATTGCCAACTATATTGAAGACATCAAACTTCCAAAAGCACGAGAAGGTGCTTTACTGCTTCGGAATCTTTATGATTATCAAGAGCAAATTTTTCAAGAAATCAACGCGATCCATCGTGTCATGACCAATGTTAATGACGCTTCAAAAATATCTTTAAAACGGCAGAATGAGAGCCAATTTTTAACACTTCAGGAATATCGCCTGAACGTTATTGTGCAAAACTTCAGTTTTAGTTCTACTTTATTCAGACATGCGTTACGATTCACCGTGTGCATAATTTTTGCGTTTATCCTCGGAACTCTTTTAGACATCCGAAACACCTATTGGATTCTCTTGACGATTATTGTGATTATGCGTCCCAATTATGGACTGACTAAAGAGCGCTCCAAAGACCGAATTATTGGAACACTCATTGGCGCTGCCTTTGCTATTGGAATTGTTTTGCTAACCCAAAATGTGGTGGTATATGCTGTTTTAGCCATCATTTCATTGACCATGTCTTTCTCATTGATCCAGCAGAATTATAAATCGGCCGCAGCATTGATAACCATCAATATTGTATTTGTTTATTCGCTTATCAATCCTGATGCTTTTCAGGTCATTCAATATCGTGTGATGGATACTATTATTGGTGCGAGTATTGCCGTAATCGCCAATTACGTCTTATGGCCTAGTTGGGAGGCTCTGAATTTGAAAAGTGTGCTCGTAGATGCTTTGGATAAAAATAGAAAGTATCTTCTAGCCACCCAAGAATTGTATTATGACAAGAAGGAGAATGAACTTAATTATAAATTAGCACGAAAGGAAGCTTTTTTGGCTATCAGCAACTTAAATGCTTCTTTTCAAAGATTGACACAAGATCCAAAATCCAAACAAACCGAGTATCAGCTAATTTATGGGATAGTCACATTAAACCAAACCATGGTGTCTGCTATTGCATCTATAGGCAGTTTTATAATAAACCATCAAACCACCCCAGCATCAAAAGAGTTTGATGCTTTAATTATAAGAATTGCCAATACGCTTCAAGCCTCCTGTTCTATTCTAAATAATGTTGATGCAGTTTCTGAAATCAAAACTATGGATGTTGAAAAAGCGCAGGAAAAACTCATGCAATCTTATCACAGCCTATCTAAAGTGCGCGATGAAAATATTGAAAAAGGCGACACAGAATTGGATACGGAGACTTTACATAGTCTTCAGGAAGCCTATTTAATTTCCAATCAATTGATCTGGTTAAAAACTCTTTCGGACACTCTAAAAAAGAGAACTTTAAAATATCGAGAGCTTCTGTAGCGATTGATATTGTTTTCTGCCTTATTTCTAATTTGATATATTATTCTTGAAAGGTAATATTCTTAAAATTCCCAATAAAAAAACCACTTCAGATACGAAGTGGTTTTGGTATTTTACTTATTTATTAATGGCTTGAATAACTTAAAGCAACACGCCTATCAGCTTGTCGATATCCTAGAATTCTATATTATTCTTTTTCAAAAGCACCCACACCTTCTTTCATCCACTCCAAATATTCTTGAGTGTCCGGCGTATAACCCACAGGCTCGTTTAAGTTTTCCTCATCAAGGCCAATAAGTGCATAAAAAGGTTGGGTATTTGTTTTATATCTTATAGTCTGGAACTCGCTCCACTTTTGTCCGATGTATTTGAGTTGCTTTCCTGGCCTCAACTTTGACTCCATAACCTCATCGTCCTCAAGTTTACGTTTGTCATCCACGTATAAGGAAATTAACACCACTTCATTCTTAAGCATGTTAAGCACTTGGTCATTAGGCCAAACGTTCTGTTCCATCTTTCGGCAGTTAACACATGCCCATCCTGTAAAGTCTAACATAATCGGCTTTCCAACTTCTTTGGCATAGGCCAATCCTTTATCATAATCATTGAAAGCCAAGATTTGATGTGGTGCTAAAAGATGTGCACCTTCGGGGAGTTCTTCAGTTTCATTAGATGTAAATCCTCCGCCAGTTTTTGAATTACCAACACCATACGGTGATTCAGAATAATCCAATGGTGGCGGGAAAGCACTAATCAAATTTAGAGGCGCACCCCAAAGCCCTGGAATCATATAAATGGTAAAACTCAACACTAACAATCCAAGACTTAAACGTCCGACTGAAATATGCGTTAATGGCGAATCATGGGGCAATTTGATTTTTCCGAAAAGGTAAAAAGCCAATGCACCAAAAATAGCGATCCAGATAGCAATAAATACTTCACGCTCTAAGAAATGCAATTGTAGTACTAAGTCGGCTTGCGATAGGAACTTGAATGCAAATGCTAATTCCAAGAATCCTAAAACCACTTTTACCGTATTCAACCATCCGCCTGATTTTGGTAGAGAGTTCAACCATCCGGGGAAGGCAGCGAACAATCCAAAAGGAAGTGCCAAGGCCAAAGAGAAACCAAGCATTCCAATCATGGGTGCTATCCCGCCCGAAGTGGCCGAGAGCACAATAATATTACCTACAAAAGGCCCTGTACATGAAAACGAAACGATGGCAAGCGCCAAAGCCATAAAAAAGATGCCGGTATAGCCGCCCCTATCTGCTTTACTATCAATTTTGTTCGCCCAAGATTGTGGTAGCATGATCTCAAAAGCGCCCAAAAAGGAGACCGCAAA
Source organism: Flavobacteriales bacterium (assembly GCA_038243395.1). Taxonomy (GTDB): domain Bacteria; phylum Bacteroidota; class Bacteroidia; order Flavobacteriales; family Flavobacteriaceae; genus Gelidibacter. Next base: position 46,626 of record JBBSRC010000004.1, read on the forward strand.
AATCACAAGGATGAGAAAGAAGAGTAAATTAAAAGTAACACTTGTGGAAAACTCGTTAATGGCACTGGCACCAAAAATGGCCACCACTCCCGTACCGAGAATCACGTAAATTACAATAATACAAATCCCATAAATTATGGCATTTTTAATGCCTTGTGCTTTATTCTGACTTTGTTTGGTAAAGAAACTAACCGTCATTGGTATCAAAGGGAATACACATGGTGTAAATAATGCGATTAGGCCTGCGCCCATACCTAGTATGAAAATAGTCCAAAGACCCATATTATCCGAGTCTTGCTCTGATTTGTTACTTATAACCTTTGCTTTGCCAACATCGTCACTCGTTACCAGGGATGCATCCTTACTGTTTGGGTCTTGAAAATCTATGGCGTTGCTACCATCTGACCCACTCACAGCTGAACCAGTAACACTTCTAGCCTTGGTCAAATCAAATTCCAAATCAATATATGCCGGAGGTAAACAGCGCATGTCATCACACACCATAAATTCTACTTCTCCTTTGACTATTGAAAGTTCTTTATTAAGTAACGAAATCCTTTGTCTGAATTCAGCAGCATCCTCAAAAAACTTAATGTGCATATTGAAGACAGGATCATCCACCGTGCGTCCCTCCTCCTCGATAGTATTGCCTATAACCTCAACATCTTTACCGGTTTCGTAAATAAACGTGGTCGGAATTGGTCCGTTTTCAGGCACATCTTGCGAATACAAGTGCCAGCCTCTGTCTATTTTAGCTTTTGCGATAAGATCATATTCTGTCTCGGATATTTTTTCAACTGACGTAGACCATTTAACCGGGTCCAAAACTTGGGCTTTCGCGACTGTCAATGTCAATGAAACCAATAAAAAGTAAAGAAAAATATTTCTCATTTGATAGTATTAATTAGGGTATTATCAATATTTAAAATAGAAAAAAACACGATTGTCACTTCTCTAACAACAAGACGTTCCAAATACAGAATGCCCTTATAATAAAATGTTAAAATTTTTAAAAGGTGTAAAAATCAAGGTGCAAAGGTAAAAAAAAGAAACTGGAAGACATACTATTTGGATAGGTTGTGAGAGGTTTAACAAAGGATTTAAAATCATTATTTTGAGGAAGAAACTAAGTATTTCGACGAGCTCGGCAACCGCCGCTACACCTTCAGCACATAGAACTATCTAACTCGAATAAATGACTTCGTCGGGAATAAAGATCAGAAGATAAGCAGTTCAGTTTTCGTCAGCAATGAATTGAAGTTTGCAATGAATTGATTATTAAATTGAACTAAAAGTATACTTGCTGATAACGACCTGAAACCTTTGTTTCTTCAAGTTTCCATGACGTGTAATAAGCATTAATCTGACAAGGAAGATTTATACTGTATGATAAAAAACTATATGATTTACTGTTACTGTAAAGACAAATTCCCAGAAAGCTGTTTTAAAGTTACTTCTGAAAGTTTCGCCTGATAAATGGCATCGCTCAAGCGCAAAGTGGCGTTGATGTAGTTCAGTTGGGCCGTTCTAAACTCGATGGTTGGGATGGTTCCTATTTTATATTTAGCCAAGGTAATATCAAGATTTTCTTTTGCTATTTCTTCATTGTTAGTTTCTAAATCAATTAAACTCAAATTGGTTAAATAGGTCTGAAACGCGGTATGTAATTGCGAATTTATTGTTTGAGTTTGCCTCTCAATGACAATAGAAGAATTTTCAATTTGAAGCTTTGCGATTTTTTCATTGCGATTTTGATTGGAGCCATTAAAAATATCAATACTGGCCGCAAATCCATAATTCCAGCCTTGGGCATTATTTTTTGTGGTAAAACCCAAACTCGATTGTGCATCACTAAAGTTATAGCCAGAAACAGCTGAAATTTTGGGATATCGGTCGCCCTTAATTTGTTTTAATTCCAGTTCTGAAATTCGTTTATTGATCAGTGGTGCTTGTAGTTCTGGGTTTTGAATGGCTGCTAATCGCTCTAATTCTGATAATTCTAAATCGGTAGCAATCAATACCTCATCGTTAACCTTAAAATCAATATTCACATCACGTGCCATGATTTCGTTAAGCGTAATCTTGGTATTAATATAGCGCTCGTTTTGTCTTATATGAAGGGTCTTGTCCGTATTGAGATCCACTTTGGCATTAAGCACTTCCAATTTAGAGGCTTTACCAATGCTGAATCTGTTATCGGCAAGCTCCACGCGTTGTTCTGAAATAACCAAGGTGCTATCCAAAGCAGTTAATTGCTGCTGCTGTTGAACCAGATCATAATAGGTAATCATCACATCACTCACACGATTCAAAACCGTGCTTTGCAGTTCTGCTTTGCCTAATTTTTCGAGTTCTTTCAATTGATCATAACGAGCAAACATTCTTAAGCCATCAAAAATGGTCCAGTCCAAGCCAATGCCGTAATTAATATTATTATTTTTAGCATTATCCAGTTCAATAACATTTCCGTCCGATCGTGTTTGAGAGATATTCTGGATGCTATTATTAGTGGTGGCCTGAGCAAAAACTCGAGGAAGCATTCCTGCATACCCGGGACTTACACCCAGAGAATCTACTTTTAACTCATTTTTCGCCAAACGAATATCGTAATTGTTTTCCAATGCGATTTCTACCGCCTCTTCCAACGTCAGCAATTCTTGAGCCTGGGTTTGGAATGAAAACATTCCTAAACAGATACTTAGATATAATGACAAAATTTTACTCCCTTTCATAACTCTCAATTTTATCAAATTCCGGATGGTGTTTACGCTCTCTCGACCACATCATATAGATTGATGGAATAACAAACAAAGTTAAAATAAGCGAAAACATCGTCCCTCCAATAATAACTACTCCCATCCCGATACGGCTTACAGAAGCTGCACCTAAGGAAAGTGCTATCGGTAAAGCACCCAAAGCAATAGTTAAACTGGTCATTAAAATAGGGCGCAGTCTGGATACTGACGCTTTCTGAATCGCTTCGTGTTTAGCTACTCCTTCTTCACGAAGCTGATTGGCAAATTCCACAATTAAAATTCCATTTTTTGTGACCAGACCGATTAACATGATCGTACCAATCTGACTGAAGATATTCCAAGTCTGTCCAAATAACCAAAGCGAAAACAAAGCTCCGGCCACGGCCATTGGCACGGTTAATATAATTACTAAAGGATCGATAAAACTTTCAAATTGCGCTGACAAAATAAGAAAGATTAGTAATAGCGCCAATCCAAATGCAAAAAGTGTGTTTGAACTACTCTCTACAAAATCTCGAGATTCCCCACCTAAGTCGGTCGTAAACGAATCATCCAAAACTTTGCTTTTGATACTTTCCATGGCTTCAATGCCATCGCCAATACTCATGCCGGGTGCCAAACTTGCGGAAACAGTTGCCGACATATAACGGTTGTTGTGATACAGTTGTGGCGGACTACTATGCTCTTCAGTAGTCACTAAATTATCCATTTGAATCAATTGTCCTTTATCATTTTTCACGTACATCGATTTCAAATCCATCGGTTCATTACGATCTTTTTTATCAAATTGACCAATGACTTGATACTGTTTGCCATTCATCATAAAATATCCAAAACGCTGTCCACTTAACGATAATTGCAACGTTTGCGCCACATCCAATACAGAAACCCCTAAACTCTTTGCTTTGTTACGATCAATTGTGACGTAGATTTCTGGTTTATTAAATTTCAAATTCACATCGGTGTTGGCAAAAACCGGATGATTTTCGGCTTCATCCATAAACTCAGGAATTTTCTCTTGTAGTTTTTCAAAATTTGGTGCCTGGATAATATATTGAATTGGCATCCCTCCTCTTCTGTTCACGGCAATGGTCGGTGTTTCAGAAACACTAACACGGGCATTCTCATAACTCCTAGTCCATCGGGCGAGATCTTCAGCAATTTCCTTTTGACTACCATCGCGCTCGCTAGGATCAACCAATGAAATTGTAGCACGCCCACTATTGACAGAAGAAGATCCCCAACCTGGAGAGGTTATAATCAAGCTTACTTTTTTTTCTGGAATAGAGTCATTGATTAAATCGGTCATTTCATCCATAAATCGATCCATATAATCATAGGAAGCGCCTTCTGGTGCCGTGACATTAAGACCAATATAACTGCGATCATCATAAGGTGCGGTCTCCTTCTGAAGTAAGCTATAAAACACGCCAATCATGATAATACATACCGCCAAAATCGGGAAACTCCACCATTTATTTTTCATGAATTTACCCAATGTACTTGCATAGGCATTATTCATTTTCACAAAATAGCGCTCTGTAAAATTGTAGAATCTTGATCGTTTCTGCTTTCCTGGCTTCATCATGTAAGCATTAAGCATTGGCGTTAATGATAAGGATACAAAGGCCGAAATCATTACCGCAGAAGCAATGACCACACCAAATTCCCTAAACAAACGCCCCACAAAACCCTCCAAGAATATAACAGGAAGAAATACTGCTGCCAAGGTGACAGAAATGGAAATAACCGCAAAGAAAATCTCATTTGACCCTTTTATGGCCGCTTCAATAGGTGACATGCCTTCCTCTACTTTCCTATAGATGTTTTCGGTAACCACAATACCATCATCTACCACCAAACCTGTGGCCAGAACAATAGCAAGAAGCGTTAAGACATTAATAGAAAACCCGAACATCCACATAATAAAAAACGTAGAAATCAAGGACACAGGAATATCAACGAGCGGACGCAACGCCATGGACCAATTCCTAAAAAACAAATAGATGACTAAAATCACTAAAACAATAGAAATGGCCAAAGTTTCAACCACTTCCGTTATGGCGCGTTTTACAAACAAAGTATCATCAATGACGACATTCAGTTTAAAATCGGCAGGTAAATCTTCTTTCAGTTTTTCAAATTCGGCATAAAAACCTTCAGCAATCTCCACATAATTGGTTCCAGGTTGTGGCACAATTGCCAAAGCTATCATAGGTTGCCCTGAATCGCTCAACTTGGTTTCCATATTTTCTGCTTCCAAAGTCGCATTTCCGATATCACTAAAGCGCACCACTTTTCCACCATCAGCTAAAATAATGATATCATTGAATTCTTCTTCGGTTGAAAGGTTACCTATCGTTTTTACGCTCAATTCCGTATTGGCTCCTGTCAATTTACCTGAAGGGAGTTCAACGTTTTGTGTCAATAATGCTTGTCTTACTTCAGCAACAGTAACGCCGTAAGACGCTAATTTTAATGGATCAATCCATAAACGCATCGCGTAGCGACGTTGCCCCCAAATTTGCACACTACTCACACCTGGAATGGTCTGTAAACGTTGCGCGAGCACATTATCAGCATAATCTGTAAGTTCCAAGATGTTTTTAATGTCACTTTGTACCGTCATCGATATAATGGCACGCGAATCAGCATCGGCTTTTGAAACTACTGGCGCTGCATCGATATCCTGAGGTAAACTTCTGATGGCTTGTGAGACTTTATCCCGTACATCGTTTGCTGCTTCTTCAAGATCTTTACCGAGATTGAATTCAATACTGATTCTACTAGAGCCTTGATTACTTGAAGAAGTAATATTTCTAATCCCATCAATGCCGTTAATTGCTTTTTCCAGAGGCTCTGTAATCTGGGATTCGATAATATCGGCATTGGCTCCAGAATAACTTGTACTTACTGATATTTGTGCAGGGTCAATGGATGGAAACTCCCGAACTCCCAGATAGGTAAAACCAATAATCCCGAAAAGCATGATGGTCAAATTCATCACGATGGTGAGTACAGGGCGTTTGATACTTAAGGTGGATAAACTCATCAGCTTGACTAATTCTTTAATTTCACTTTTACTGGCGTGCCATTTTTAAGTGACATCACACCCGAAGTTAAAATAGTATCTCCTACTTTAATTCCGGAAAGTACACGCACTTCACTATCTGTTCTTGCACCTGTTTCCACGATGACTTCTTTAGCCTTTCCATCTTCAGTTACAAATATTTTCTTTCCATTTTGTATCGGAATTAAAGCTTCTGTAGGAACGAGTAAAGCATCATCGACGACTTCAAGCGCCATTGTTATATTTGCAAAAGTGCCGGGATATAGTTTTCCCTCTTTATTCTCCGCGATCGCTCTCATTTTTAACGTTCGTGTGGCAATATCAACCTGAGGCTCTATAGCGTAAACTTTAGCCGAATATTCTTCTTTAGAATTGGAAGTAGTAAAAGTTAGGAGATTGCCTACTTTCATTTGTGAAGCATACTTTTCAGGAATGGCAAAAGTTATTTTTAGTTGACTTGTATTGACCAAATTGGCAATTAGGGTTGCTGGTGTAACATAGGTACCTTTAGAAATGGATCGCAATCCGATGGTTCCTGAAAATGGTGCACGCACGGTGGTTTTCGATAATTGTGCGGCGATCAAATCAGATTGCGCACGGGAAGATTCAAAATCGGCGTTGGCCACCTCATACTCCTCTTGACTTATAGCCTGTTTTTCTAACAAGAGTTTGGCCCGTCTCTGATTTTCCGAAGATAATTGCTGCGCCGTTTTTACTTGAGATAATTGAGCCCGTAGCTCGATGTCATTCACGCGAAAAAGCACTTGTCCTTTGGACACTTTTGTGCCTTCTTCAAAATTGATACTTTCGACAATACCGGAAACCTCACTTCGAAGTTCGATTTCTTCATTGGCTTCTAAAGTTCCTGAAATATTGATGTTATCTGCAAAGGTTTGTGCTTTAAGAATTATTCCCTCAACAGACATAATAGTGACGGTTCTTGTTGCGTTTTTTGGACTGCTAGTTTCGGAATTAGCGCTAATTCTATAAGCAATAAGCGCAATTATTCCACAAATAATAAGCGTGAAAAAAATGTATCTTTTTTTCATTAAAAGGTGGGTTATTTAGATTAAGGAATCTTACTGATTCACAAATCTAATTTTTTAATGTTAGAAGTATGGAAACTTCAATTTTTTTAACAAATTTTAAGAAAAAAAGAGAAGGAAATCAAACCCTTTGAATTAAAGGCAAATAATCCATAGTACTATAAATATGTTGAAAAGAGATTTTCCATAAAAGCCAACTAAATTATAAACTGGATTTAAACCTATTCTTGAAGACAATAATCGAACACTTACTCATTCGTTTATAATTATAATATATAACAGAAATTATATGTTTTTTTGGGAACCATATTACATAAACGCGCATATATAACCATATAATAAATACATTTATGTTATATTTATGAAAATTTAACACGATATCAATGAGAAACAAAATTACACTTTCAGTTTTTTTTCTGGTCATTTTTCAGTTTTCGCACGTTTATGCCCAGGAAATAATGATTAACGGTGCGGTAACTTCTGAGCAAGATGGCATGCCCTTACCTGGTGTCAATGTTATCGTCAAAGGAACGACCCGTGGATCGATGACCGACCTTGAAGGACAGTATTCTATTTCCGCAACTCCTGACAACATCCTCGTATTTTCCTCTTTAGGATTTAAAACTCAAGAAATATTGGTAGGGAACAAATCCGAGATAAATGTCAAAATGACTACTGACCTTCAAAGTTTGGATGAAGTGGTGGTTACTTCATTCGGAATTCAACAGGAGAAAAAATCCTTAGGATATTCTGTGCAGGAAATAAAAGCCCAGGATATCGTTGAGAGCAAACAGCAAAACATTGTAAGTGCTTTGCAAGGTCAAGTGGCCGGAGTGCAGATCACCAATTCCAGTGGTGCTCCTGGACAGAGTTCTCGGATTATTATTCGTGGCGTAACTTCCCTGGATCCTAATGCGGACAACCAACCTTTATTTGTGGTAGATGGCGTACCCATTGATAACTCAACAGTAGAATCTGGAGGTACACCGCGAGGATTAACCAACAGAGCAGCTGACATCAATCCAAATGACATTGAATCCATGTCAGTTCTTAAAGGAGCGGCTGCGACCGCTTTATATGGTGTTCGTGCGGCCAACGGCGCTGTAATTATTACTACCAAGAAAGGAAAAGCGGGCGTCTTACAAGTCAATTTAAATACCAGCACCTCTTTTGAAGAAGTTAATAAGTATCCGAATTTCCAAAATGTATATGGCCATGGATTTTCCGGCGTATATGATCCGGATTCTTTTTGGCCAAACTGGGGCCCATCCATGGAAGAGATAAATAAAATAGATCCTAATATCGAATTCCACGACATTTGGAGAGATGCCATGCGCACTGGAATGCAATTTGACCACTCCGTAAATATTTCTGGTGGTAGTGACAAAATCACTTTTTACGGATCGATGGGAAAAATGGATCATGAGGGCGTTATCCCTTTTGGTGACTGGGGAAGAACTTCTGCTAAACTGAGTGGAGAAGTAAAAGTAAGCGACAAATTTAAGTTCTCCGGAAATGTGGATTATTCAGTTACCGGAGGAAATAGGGTTCCAAGCGACCGCTTTATGGAAAGATTGGTTTACTGGACTCCCAATGCCGATGTTAATGACTACATCAACGAGGACGGCACTATGAAGAGTGTTGGAGGAAACACGAACCCGATTTATGATGCCCGGTTCAGTACCTACAAAGATGAAGTGAACCGGACCTTAGGGAATTTAAGATTTACTTATAGCCCGCTTGAATGGTTGGATGCCACCTATCTTATAGGATCCGATTATTATAGTGAAAAAAGGACAGAAATCACTCCAGGACCAATGGGAATCGATGGAGAAAATCCATTAAGCAGTACTGGATACATCCAAGAAACCAGACGTAACAGTCGGGATATCAACTCTAACTTTTATCTTACTTTTAAAAATAAGTGGACCGAAAAGTTCTCCTCTACCTTAAGAATTGGAAACGATATCTTTGAAAGAAACTTGGAAACAGTGATTGCCAGAGGTGACGATTTCGTAATTCCGAATTTCTATGATCTTAGTTATACGAGTCAGATTTCGAATTCTCAGGACAAACGTAAACGTCGGCTTATCGGGCTTTATGGCGATCTTATGTTGAACTACGATGAGATGTTATTTTTAAATATCACGGCAAGAAATGACTGGACTTCTACCTTACCAATTGGAAACAATTCATTTTTCTACCCATCCTTTAACGCTTCTTTTATATTTACTGAAGCTATCGAAGCTCCTGAATTCCTTACTTATGGAAAATTAAGAGCCTCCTGGGCGAGAGTGGGTAAGGATACTGATCCGTACCTTATTGGACAAACCTACACCTCTCCAAGTCGTTATCCATTAAATGGTCAAGTCGGTTTTACGCGCTACAGTCAGTATGGAGATCCTGAATTGAAACCAGAAGAAACTACTGCCATAGAAGTAGGTACCGAACTTCGATTTCTTGAAAACCGATTGGGAATCGATTTCACCTGGTATAAATCCAACAGTAAAGATCAGATTATTCCTGTGCCAGTATCTGATGCTACGGGCTTTTCGACCTATATTACAAATGCCGGAGAAATACAAAATACAGGGATAGAACTTATCCTGAAAGCAACACCCGTTATCACGGAGGATTTTTCTTGGGATATTTCATTCAACGCCGCTTTAAATAACAATGAGGTGGTCAATATCCGTGAGGGCATTGATGAAATTGTAGTGGGAAGCCAAAGTGGATATGCGGGCAGTTCGGTAACCGTGAAATTGATAGAAGGACAAGCTTATGGAAATCTCTTTGGATCAAGTTATAAACGCTATGGGGCTGATGAAAACAGTTTATTTTTAGATAAGGATCTCCCAGTAATCATTGGAGCTAATGGGTTCCCAGTTCGAAATGGCAAGCAACTTATTTTAGGAAATTCTACTCCAAAATGGGTCGGCGGAATGCAAAATAGATTCCGATATAAAGGGTTTCAATTTTCTTTCTTGATTGATTTCAGAGCAGGTTTCAAACAGTACAGCCAATATGATAACTTCTTCTCCGCATTTGGCATTCCAGAATATACTCTGGATAGAAATGATACCAAAGTTTTTGAAGGCGTACTGGCTGATGGCACACCCAACACTAAAGAAGTTTGGTTAGGCCAAGGCGTGGGTCCAGACGGAAAGGATTACGGCGCAGGGTTTTATAGAAACACCTATAGGACATCGAGTGAAAACTTTATTCATGACGCTTCCTTTATTAAGTTAAGAAACATCACGTTAGCTTACAATTTTAGCGGGAACATGTTAAAAAGCCTTCCTTTTAGCTCCGTCCGTGTGTCGGTTGCCGCTAACAATATTATTCTTTATACCCCTTGGGATGGATTTGATCCAGAATCTTTCAGTGCTGGCGCTGGCGGAAACGCAGTAGGACTCACTGGATTAGGTTATCCGGGTGTGCAAAGCATGTTTTTCACTCTTAATCTTGGACTATAAAAAATATCAATATGAAAATTTTAAATAATAAATACAGATTTTTCATTCTATCCGTTTTTATCATAAGCTTTGGATGTGATGATTATTTAGATATAAATGACAACCCTAACAACCCCACCAAAGCGCCTCTGGCTGGATTAATGGTTAATACCACTTTTGAAACGGCACAAAACCAATTCCGAATGGGAGACATTACTTCTTATTATGTACAATATCTGGCCTCTCCAAATCCCGCAAGTTCCATTGACGTGATGGATGAGGTAAGCCATGGAAACACCTGGTTTAACCATTATCATGCCATGACAGACCTGTCAGACCTTATCTTACAAGCGGAAACGTCGGGAGCTAAGCATTACCAAGGCGCTGCCCAAATATTGATGGCTTTAAATTTGGGAATGACGGTGGATGCCTGGGGAGATGTCCCTTATAGTGAAGCCCTAGAATTTCAGACCATTACCCCAAGCTACGATAAGGATGTCGATTTGTACCAAAACATCTTCAATTTGCTCGATTCGGGGATCGCCAATTTATCTCAAGAAACGGAATTCTCCATTGAAGATGATGATTTTATTTACAAAGGAGATGCATCCAAGTGGATCAAGCTAGGACATATGCTTAAGGCGCGTTATTTAAATCATCTTAGCGCTACCAGTTCATATGTTCCAAATGCTGTACTTGCTGCCTTAGATAATGGATTTACAGATAACGCGAATGATGCGCAAGTGAAATATTTTGAGGAACAATTTAATCCTTGGGGACAAGTAGCCATTGATAATGACAATCTTTACCTTGGCGGTTGGATCTCTCAACAGTTTATTGAATCCATGGATGGAACCATCTTTGGAGTTGCCGATCCACGGTTGCCATTTATGGTTGGCGCTACGGAAAGCGGCGACTATGTAGGTGTTAAAAATGGTGCTGGGCGTGGAAATGCTCCAGAGTCTGGTGCCCGTTCCACGTTAGAAACCGGAGATTTTTATTCTTCCAAGTTATCTCCGATGCTGATTGCCACCTATTTCGAACAGAAGTTCATCGAAGCAGAAGCTGCATTTACGGTAGATAAAAGCAGATCTTACACCGCTTACCTTGAAGGCATCCGTTCAAATATGAAAAAATTGGATGTTCCAGAAAGTGCCATTGAGAGCTATATTGCTAGTCCTAGAATAGGTGTGGGAGAAGCCGCTTTAACCCTGGACAATATTTTTGAAGAAAAATGGAAGGCTATGTTTTTGCAGCCAGAATCTTGGGTGGATGCCCGAAGACACAATTATAGCTATACCAATTTTGAGGTACCGGCAAACTTAAACCCTGCATTAAATGGAAACTATTTAAGAAGGCTAAAATATCCAGATTCCGAGGTAAGCCGAAATGGATCAAATGTTCCAGACGTGACTCTTCTTGATCGCATATTTTGGGACCAATAAAACATTGTGACATTTTAAACAGAATCTCCCTAAATATTTAGGGAGATTTTTTTTGGTCTGATTAAAATTTATAAATTCTTTACTTCCCGAAAACAAGTTTAAATAAAATTAATTGATGATCATGATCTTCTGCACTTTTAAGTAAATTAAATAGAAATTGAATTAGAATTATAGGCTATTAACAGACCTCAGGTTTTAGAACCTCCGAGGTCCCACGAAGAGTAGTGAAACTTAAAACTATTTTATTTCAAAAGCAGTTTGATACGTAATTATGATATCCCATTTTTTACAATATAACTTTCGGTCCTGATAAGTTATTTCGGTTAATAAATGTTCTTGTTGATACTTATCAAACGTAAAGACAAAATCATCAATATCGAGCTGTTGGCAATCAACTTCTAGCTGTTCTGAACGTAATAAACCAATTGTTTTCTGTATTACATAAATTCCATTTTCCAATTTATGAGAAAGTGGAATTAAATTTTTATTTATTTGATATAATGGAAAAAAAACCATGTCATTAAACAGTTCTTTAGACTGAATTTTTAAAACCTTTCGTCGTTTAAACCAAATTTCTATTCGACTTTTTGAGGTGTTCAGCATCCCGCTAAATAAACATCCTTCGATATCAGCAAGTCCTTTACTTTTTTTATCCTTTAAACCATAATAGAAAAATGGAACTAAAACCAAATTAGTGAGAGGTCGGTCTTTTTTAGTGGCTATGGCCATCCAATGTTCGTGAGTTTCTGGGTCTAAACACAGTTTCCTAATTTCAAATCCTTCACCGAATGTATTGATTTTTATTTTGGGCATGATAATAATTGGACGTAGAATTTATTCAGAAGAGAACATATCAAAGATAAGATTTCACTATCAAACAATTGATCAATTCACATCGCCAAGATTTGATTTGTGATTCATATGAACCATTGGCCATAATACGACTGAAAAGGCTTCTTCATGTAAAAAGAGAAAAAGCCGGATTAGGCGGCGTTTTGGAAGCTAAATTTAGCTTCATCATGGGCTTAGTCATCAGGTTTCGTGTTGCATTTTGTATCTAATGGATATTTGTTTCTGATTTTAATTTTCTAAGAGATGTTATAAACAGACTTTCAGTCGCCCATAGACCGTCAGCTTTAGTTTTATGAATACCTAAACTGCAAAAACTTTAACTTATCATATGACAGTATTCTAGAATGGACGAAAAGACGGGCAATAAATGCGGAGGAATTCGTTACTCCTTTATTTATGGTATATATCTCTTTTAGCCAGTAATAAGCAGATCTGACAACAAAGTTGTAGGTTGTAATGTTAGTGATGTTCTAATTCGAAGTAGAGTTTGCCTTCTACTTAATTTTTTTTCATAAATGAGCTGGAAAGTGGAATGACACGGGAGGCTTATAGAAGGTCTAAGACCTTTTTGACGAAGCTCATTGTTCGCAATGCAACTTTTGGCGGAATGGAAGAGAAAAGTCTGAATGATATTTCTAATTAAATCCTATATATGAGAACTAAAATCTACTCACAAAATTTTATATAAATATTATTTCTCTTGTTAAATATCTTCAATTTCAAGATAATTACTTGGGATTAAAAATAAAATAGTTCTCGTTTCAGTAATCATTCTATCTTCTCTGTTTTATTACTTGATTGTCTTTCTACATAAAGTTTATTAACCACCGTCATAATTATAGCTATCACTGGAGTAGCCAAAAGAATTCCCCAAAAGCCCGCCAAAACACCCATAGCTACTTGACCGAATGCTAATAATCCGGGCGGTACACTTACCATTTTTTTCTGAATCAACGGTTGAGTGACGGTACTTTGAATAATTTGAATAAATGTGTAAAGCCCTATAACTAACAAAGCTGTTTGTGTTCCTTGCGTAAGCCCCAAAAGCACCGCGGGAATTAAAGCTATAATGGGTCCGAAATTAGGAATGAAGTTGAGCAACCCCGCAACCAAGGCTAAAGTTAATACTAATGGCATCCCTATTGCCCAAAGACCTAAACCGCTTAAGACAGCTATAAAAAAGAAACCAAATATTTGACCTTTGAGCCAACTACGTAAAAGAGTGTTTAACCTATCCCACAATTCAGACGCTTTATTTTTGCCTGAAGGTGGCACTAAGTGAATCATGCCTCGACGATATACATTGGGGTTTGCTGTGAAGAACAATCCTAAAATGAGAACAATATAAAAATCACTTATAATTCCGAACGTTGATGAAAAAAAAGATTTTATTGTGGCACTAGCTTTTCCAGAACCCATTGAGTTTGTGGCGTAATCTAAAATTTTAGATCCCAGTGGTTGATTACGCAGCCATTGTTTGGCATTTTCCAAAGTTTCCGGAAGAGTATCGGATAATTGATCAATTTGCGAACCGAGTCTGGCACCAACAAACCAAAGAAAAAGCCCAATTATAATAACGTTGAGCAGTAAAGATAAAATTAATGAGAAGGTTTTTCCAATCTTAAGTTTTCCTCTAATCAGAGATGCACAACCGTGAAAATAAACACACATCAGCACACCTGCCAAAACCAGAAGAAATAAATTAAAAAGAGTTTTGAAAAGTAGAATAGTAATTAAAACCAAGACCACAATTCCCGTAGCTATCCAGACTTTCTTCTTAAAATCCTGTGAAGTTCTTTGCGAATTTTGGTTTTGATCACTCTTCATAAAAAACTTTTATACGTTTAATGGGCAATTAATCTTATAAAAATAAGACTTCAAATTTTTGAGCTCTGATCAAAATTAAAAATAGTACCCCAATCCAATAATATTTCAATTATCTCAATAAGAGTTTTTAAGCAAAAAATCCCTTACCAAACATCGTATTCCATTACATAATTATCTTATCACCGTAGACAGTTTGAATTTTAAATTAGTAAATACGAATTAGTTTGTGTTTATTTCTTAAAGAAACAATCACTCAGCCAAAAAAAGGAAACATTTTTGATAATTTAGGATTTGAACCAAATTCCGGTCTGTCATAAAATAGATCATCTGAAGATCTTGACTCTGAATCGCTGTCTCGGTTGTAGTTATCCAAAATCAGATTTTCGTAATCTCTATCAATAGTAGCTCCTTTTTTAATTCGTTTTGTTTCCGCAAAAGTTCTATGGTTCACACTATCCGTATAAACAGTTTCGCTTTCTAGATTAAGGTTTGCCATACCTATTGGAATAATCAAATGGTTTTCCCCATCTTCATTTATAAACTCGTGCGTGCCATCAATAGCCTTTGCATTATAAGGGTTGTGATTGGCTTCAATAATGGAGACATCCACCTCAACATCAAGGTATACTACACGCTCTGTCTGTTTGTTGACCAATAGATTATCTACTTTACCTATCACTCTTCCATCTGCATCTTTTACTTCCCAACCACGAACATCTTTGTCGCTATCGGCTACTGTATAGTCTGATAATTCTTCCAGGTAGTATAAGTTTCTTTCGTTATCTGTATTCATGATCTAATTGTTTTTCATGTTAGTTAATACTTGACCGGATTGTTCAAAAAAGCTTTTAATTTTGTCCTTTTGGTCGAGTGTTTTAGTGGCTGGAGTAATAGCTCCGATCGCATTTTGCAATTCATTGATACCCTGTTCCTCATCGGGAAATTTCCGTTCTTGAATTTTTTTCAAAGCTTGAACAATGATTTCACCCGCATTTTTAATCTTGTCTGCGTGATCTACTTTAGTGGGATCCTGGGTAATCTCCTGAGCGTTGGACCGCGCATTCTCTAAATCGGCATCGATGTCCACATCCAATGAATTAGCGACAGATTCAGTCGCATCTATAAGTTTGGTAAGAGCCTCATTTGAGTACTCATGGTCTAACCCCATCTTTGTAGAATCTGCTATGTAAGTTCTATACTCGGATATTTTAGAATTTGCCCTGTCAGATAACATTAATGCGTCATTATTTTCCATATCGTTTGAAACCCCCGAATCATCAGTCATCATTTCGATATCGTCGTCCATAGTGTCATCTACTACATCACCATTTCTCGTGAATAAGTAATACACCAGTGCCAAGATGCCTAGAATCAAAAGAATCCAGGGCAATATTGATTGCTTTTTTTTAATTTTAATTTCAGCCATAATTTATTATTTGATTTATTTGATTTAAAAATTTTACTAAGATTTCTTTTTTGGAGATTTTCCCAAAAACGAGAAAAGTTCCAGAATCATTGCTAATAAGCCCAAACTGTAATGCTCAGATACATTTAATAAGTCTAAGGTGAGAGGTCATTAAAAATTCTATAAGTTATCTGCAACTTCAAGTTGGAAAATTAGTTAAGGCGCATATTTCAATATTTCCCTCTTAAAGTAAAAATACAGACAGAATGTAGACTATAGGTGCTTTAATAAATTTTATATTGATTCAAATAGATAAACTCTTATTTTGAATAAGCGCAACCACCATCGCAAATTGTGGTCTTGGTAATTAAAAAAAATAGAAAAATCTGTAGAAAGTTGAAAGAAGGAAGGATCATAAATAGACTGATCGGAACTTAAATTGTATCCATGACCCGTACCTTTTTCTATAAATAATTCTTTTAGAATTAATAGTTAAACCTTTGAAGTCAAGTTTTACTATCAATGGACACTATTTTTATTACTTTAAACCCTGTAGGTAAAAGCACATTTACCTTGAAAGGATTGTCGTTAAGTATCTGACTATTCCAGTAAACATTTAGTGTTGAATTCGAAACGGTCAAACTATTGAAATTATATAATTAAGATGCTTTCTTCATTCATAAAAAAACACATAACCTGAAGTTGACTGTGAAACGTCATATATAATAAACTGTCCTGCATCGTTATATGTTATTAAATGTTAATAGATTAGACATTGACTGAATGTTAAATAAAAATAGATTTATAATGTCAATAAAAAATATAATATAACTCAATAAAAACCATACAATAATATGCAAGTAATATTCGAATATGATAATGTAGAAGGCAATCAACAATTAGAGGATTTTGCCAAAGAAAAGTTGGCGCATTTGGGAGAAAAATATGACGCCGTCATTAGAGCAGATGTGTTTTTTAAGCTAGAAAACACCACTTCAGACGAGACTGGAAAAATATGCAATATCAGACTAAGTCTTCCTGGCCCAAGATTGTTCGCCGAAGCAAGCCATGCTAATTTCGAGAATTCAATTTCAGAATCCATTAATGATTTGGAACGCCAATTAAGAAAACGTAAGGGCAAAGAGAGAGATTATTAACGTAATCAAAAACTTGGAATAAAAAAGGAGCGATTTTCGATATAAATATCTAGTTACGTGCATTTTGCTCCATATAGACATAGAAATTTATCGACTATTTTCGAGTAGCAAGCCATCATTTCAGGTAACTGCTGATAAGGCTTGCCCTATCTTCTGTAATTATTATAAACCTAACACTGGTTATTTACAAAATGCTGAATTACTTTTCGTTGATTTTTGCTGCTTTAGAAAATCACAATACTTTTACAATACTTCTATTACAGTGTGAAGTTTCAAGAAAAACCTTGGAATAATCAGGTCCACCATCAAATTAATGAATCTAAAATACCATGAAAAAAGCTACAAAGATTCTTTATGTAATTCTATATCTGATTGCTGGCATTTTGACTTTGCTGTGTATCCTTTCACTATTTAGAAATGCAGAAAGTCGGTATTTAAAATTGCTTGACTTTCCTAGAATACAAGCTTTTATCACATCTTTAATAATTCTAATAATACTATTTATAACTATTAGAAAGTGGAAATTTTATGATTATTTAATAATTCTAGGCCTCATTATTTCGCTCGTTATTAATAGTGTTTTCTTAATTAATTATACGACTTTGGTTTCTGTAGAAGTTCCAACTGCAACAGAGATCAAGACGTCTGACCAACAATTAAGTCTGATGTTGTCCAATGTAGAAATGTCCAATAGAACAGCAGAGCCCCTACTAGAATTGATTGCTGTTAAAAAACCCGATTTGATATTGGCAATGGAAACAGATGCCTGGTGGAATGAGAAATTGTTAGAGCTGAAAAAGGAGTATCCCTATTCACAACGCACCATTAATAGGGTTACCTACGGGATGGTTTTATATAGCAAGTATCCGTTAACGAATACAAAAGTTAATCATTTGCAAAACGAAAAAGTTCCATCTTTTAAAACTACAATTGAGCTCCCTAACGGTAAAAACATCATTCTTCACTGTGTACATCCTGTCCCTCCTATTCATTTCAAAAATTTACCAGATAATGAAGGCAAGCAAGATGATGCGCTCAAAACTTTAGGACAACAAATAATTGGTCACGAATATCCGGCCATTGTCGCTGGCGATTTAAATGATGTGGTTTGGTCATATGTTGACGAATTGACCGGAACGGATAGTATTCTCTTTGATGTGAGGGTCGGACGCGGTTTTTATAACAGTTTTAATGCCGAAAACATATTAATGCGGTGGCCGTTGGATCATGTTTTTGTAACTAAGGAATTTCGATTTAAAAAAATAGAGCGTTTAGCTAAAGTTGGTTCCGACCATTTTCCGATCTTAGTTACATTAGTACTATAATGCATTTGGCAAACTTTGTTCTTCGAATTAAATTATAATTGTCTACTTTCTAAATGTCATTCCACCAAAAAAAAATTTAAGCAGCTAGATTTATCTAATACGATGAATGAATTAAGCGCTATATATTTCATATTATCCGATTCTCTCCAATCCTGCTTCCTTTAAATTTTTAAGAAATTTTAATATATCCTCTCGACCCGAACAAGAGAGGTAATACTGTGACATCTTGGTAAAAATAGAATGTAAATGTTTGAATTGATTTCAAGCAAATAATTATTAAATCTCTCTGATTACCAGCATATGCTTCAATAATCTGTCGTAAAGAGTGCATTTTTAGGACTACAGATAGTTAAATTTATAAAAACGAAAATATGAAGACACCTTACACATCCTCCGACAATGTGATCGGCAAAGTATCTCGCATAACCTGGGGTGCTATTATTGCTGGCGCTTTGACTGCTCTAGCAGTCGTAACTATGTTAAATCTGTTAGGCCTTGGGATTGGTTTGTCCACGATCGATCCCATGACAGAAAACGATCCGTTAAGCGGACTTGGCACTGGAACTTTAATTTGGCTAGGATTATCTAATTTGGCTGCCCTTTTTGTAGGTGGAATGGTTGCAGGACGTATGTCTGGCTTTCCCTCTCAAAAAGACGCCGGTCTTCATGGATTTTTAGCCTGGGCATTATATGCTGTAGTATCCTTTCTATTAATTACCTCCGCTGTTGGATCTATGGTCAACGGAGTATCAAGCGCGGTATCAGGTGTCTTTGGAGGTTCACAAGGTGAAACCGTTAAAGTAATGCTAGATAAAGCAAATAAAAAAGGAGAAGATAATACAACAAAATCTTACGACAATATCAAAAGCGATATTCTGCAGTTGGTAAAAAAAGGGGAGAATTATAATGTACTTCCAGAAGGCACTGCGAAAGATACGAAAGAGGTCATGAATGAGACTAAACAGGATGCTAAAAAGACCTTCAAAGATTTACATTTAGATCAGAACATCGATGAATTTTTTAATGATCTTTCTTTCGATTTGGATGACAACGGTAATTTAAATATTAGTGTTGAGGGCGATAAAGATTTCTTAAATAAAGATGACCTAAAAAACTATCTTGTTGAAAACACCCAACTGGATGAATCTGAAATTGACGGACTTATAAACAAATGGAGCAAAAAGTTTGAAACGGCAAAGGACAAAGCGGAAATGTATTATGCCAAAGCAAAACAGAAAGCAATTAAGTATGCTGATAAAGCTGCTGATGTTGCCGCAACAGCAAGTATAATAGCATTTGTGATGTTCTTGCTGGGTGCATTAGCTGCATTTTTTGGAGGCGCCACTGGTTCTCCATCCCAAACGGTTACAGAAGAAGAAACAGAAGCAAGAGTTTATTGAAAACCTTTTAAATTCAATGGACAAAAATTAAGGTTCAGAATTATTACAAATATAGGATTTTGGCACCTTTTTAAATTCTATACACACAATTTATCAGTCATGTTTCAGAGTCAAAAGAAGACGTGCACAACTTGATTGGAGAAAGTTGCCAGAATTTTTTAATCGCTCAATTCATTTAATAACTTTTTAAAAATTAATACTATGTCATTAATAACAATCATCCTCAATATACTTTTACCGCCATTGGCTGTTTTTACCAAACACGGTCTTGGTGGCACATTTTTAATCAGCGTTATTCTTACCATTATTGGTTGGATTCCAGGAGTTATTCACGCCTTTATCGTCAATGATTAATCAACGCGTTGATTTTATATCTCAAAGATTTTATTTTAGTGCTAGCCATCTAGATCTATAACCTCAAAATGTCTTTATATATCAAATCTGTCACAATCTTTATTATTTAAAAAAAAACAAAATAAATTTTTTCGTTTATACTGAATGCGACGACTCTGTATAAATACCTATCTATTTATTCGAATGTAAACTAATAATAGGCTCTTAAATGTATTATGATACGCATACTAAATAAAATGTTTTCAAGCAAAAAAGTGTGGATATAAAGCTTCGGACCTAATTATGGCTGAACTGTTTAATTACAAAAATTCTAATTAGAATCATATTAGATCATAAAAAAAACCATGAATTTCATCTTGAGATTCATGGTTTTTCGATTCGTTAAATGAAATACATTATATATTTAATGTGAAATACGACCAATTAAGTGGTCCAATTTTAAAGTCAAGTTTTGTATCCATTGCTTTCCAATTGATTCCAAGCGCAATATTTGCAACCATATGGTCAAGTCCGGATATAAATCAACAAATTCATGGGCATAATTGGTTTTTTTGCGATAGTCCGCAAGAATATGTAATCTAACTTTTAGACTGTCTCCTGAATTATTAAATTCCCCATTTACTTTGTAAGCTCGATGTTTCTTTTTGTCTTTAACTTATCCCAATATTTTATTTTTTAGTTTTGTCTGGTTTAAATCCGTCCTCTGTAGAATCATCTTTTTCACTATGTACTTTTTTACTGCCTCTGGCATGTTTTGTACTAGATTCTTTACGTTCAGTTTCCTGATCTTTTTTTTTGTCGCTCATGATATTTATTTTTTAAGTTTCTATGTTATTAATTTAAGTAGATGAACTCAAAAACCTTGTCGCCAATCGAATAGATTTTGACTGATTTACTTGATAACAAAGTGCAAAATTTTGAATGAACCACCATTATTGAATTATAGATCGCTATTTTAAACTACTAACACCTGAAATCGCATTTTTTAAACCAATCACATTACGACTGCGAATATAAGAATCGAATTCATCGTATATTTTTCAGTCAAAAACTATCTCCTTGAAATTCATTAGCCGCCCTACCACAGGATGTTATTTCTTAATCGTAAACACATTATCATCGCGTTTGGAATTATCGTTGCACATCCTCTAACAGCCATTCGTCAATCGTGTCATCATTGCTTTTATGAAGAACGACCAGATCTCCTGTAGTCTCAAATATGACAGCTTTTATTTCTGAAAGCTTAATTACATTAGCTTCTCTCAACTTGGAGCGAATGTCTCCTTCTGTAACTCTGACTGCTTTCATATTTTCATGCAACATATTTTCCCCATCCATCAATAAAGTAGGTTGGTTGTCAATAATTTTTCTAAACCATTTATAGCGTCTGAGAAATGCTGCTGAAATTTGTAGTGAATAAACAACTAAAAGAGCCAAGGCGCCTTCCAAAAAACTAACACTGTCTGATAAGATCGTCGTCGCTATTATGGAACCAATGGCAACAGTCATTGCAAAATCAAAACTTGACATTTTTGAAAAACTTCTTTTACCAAAAATTCGGGTAAAACAGATGACCACAACATAAATAAAAAATGTAGAAAAAATAATCAGAAAAAATGTTTTTTGATTTAATTGAAAGAGCGCGTATATGGCTTCCACAAATTTGCTATCTGTAATTTCCGAATACGATATAAGTAAAGGATTATTCATAGGTTTAAATTTTAATTTGTTGACTTGAACATTACTTGTCTCAATGGCATAAATAAGTTTAATAATCTATCCCACAAGAAAAGTGACAAAAGCTTATTATTACAGCGGCTTTAATTTCTTGTATAAGAAAATAGCTGATGGCGGTAATGAAACGTGTAATAATATACATTCTCTAATTTAATTGAAATAAATGAAGTATATCAAAATGACCAGTTAGTATTTTAGAAATAAATTGAATTGAATGGTATACGGTATAAAGTAGGCAATTATAATAGATTGACACAGACTATATTTTAATGTTCATAATCATATACTGTTTAAAAATATGGGAATAACTTGATTGTAAATAATACTGATTTTTAACTTTTTATTACGCTCAATTTTTAAACTTTCTATTGTAGTTACATATCTGATCCTATATTTTTTTTAATAATAAAAGAAGAAAATATTTAAAAATTTCACACAACCTGTAAGAAACCTTAAAAATGAAAAAAGCTTGTAAAACATATGTTTTACAAGCTTTTAATGTTTTTTAATAAAGCGTTGAGTGACCTCGACTGGATTCAAACCAGTAACCTCTTGAGCCGTAATCAAGTGCGCTATTCAATTGCGCCACGAGGCCTTTTTAAGTGGGTGCAAATATAACACATTTATTAAAACATTACCAAACTATTTATTTCAAATTTTAAAATGTTTATTTTTGGTTCATGATACGAGAAGCTTTATTAACGCAATTCGCCAACCATTTTGATGACTTTATCATCAAGAATATATCTACTTATGGCATGATCTCATATTTTAAAAAAGATGATATCATCATGGATATTGGACAGCACTTGACTCATGTGCCCCTCCTTTTGACTGGCCATATCAAAGTAATGCGCGAAGATGACAACGGAAGTGAGCTTCTTCTGTATGTACTTGAGCGAGGAGACACTTGCTCCATGTCTTTAACTTGTTGCATGTCAAAATCAAGAAGTAAAATTAGAGCGGTAGCTGACAAAGATTCTAGCGTCATCATGATTCCTAACGCACAAATGACAGAATGGTTTCATACCAATGAAAGCTGGCGCAACTTCATTTTACAAAGCTATCAGATTCGTTTCAAAGAAATGCTAGAAACCATCGACACTTTAGCTTTCATGAAAATGGACAAACGGCTTTATAAGTATCTTATAGATCAAGTAAAATTGAATGCTTCTGAAATAATTTCAAAAACGCATCAAGAAATTGCGGAAGACTTAAATTCCTCACGTGTGGTCATTTCAAGATTATTGAAACAATTAGAAAACGAGAAAAGAATTGTTCTAAGTCGCAACAAAATTGAGGTTCTCGATTTTAAGTAACATTTATCACAATTGGACTCATTTACTAAACTTATCTTCGCAAAAAACTAAATTAATGGAATTTATACTACAACCTTGGCCCTGGTACGTTTCTGGACCTTTACTTGCCATGATCATGTTTATCCTCATCTATTTTGGAAAAACATTTGGCATGTCTTCTAACTTACGAACCTTCTGCACCATTGCTGGTGCTGGTAAAAAAACTAAGTTTTTCGATTTTGACTGGAAGTCACAAAGATGGAATCTTGTGGTCGTTTTGGGAGCCGTCATTGGTGGATTTATTGCTAGTTTTTTATTATCCAATCCCGTGGACATTGATTTAAACCCTGAAACTGTTGAGAATTTATCACAACTAGGGTTTGAAAACGCTGGACAAAGCTTATTACCTGCTGAATTGTTTAGCTGGGATGCTGTTTTTAGCTTAAAAGGATTATCAATTTTAATTATTGGTGGTTTTTTGGTAGGCTTTGGAACACGCTATGCTGGAGGTTGCACCTCCGGTCATGCCATAACCGGCTTAAGCAGCTTACAACTACCCTCTTTAATTGCTGTCGTTGGTTTTTTTCTTGGCGGATTGATTATGGTGCATTTATTATTCCCTTTAATTTTTGGTTAACCTGAAATATTTATTTGCACATCTTAAAGTAGCTGAAAAGTTGACTTCAACATGGCATCTAAACTTCAAAAAACAATAAATATATACAGATGAAATTTTTAAAATTTTTACTCGTCGGCATTGCATTCGGGATCATTCTCGTAAAATCAGAAGCCGTTTCATGGTATCGCATCTATGAAATGTTCCGTTTTGAGTCCTTTCACATGTACGGCATTATAGGCACTGCGATTACGGCAGGAATTATACTGCTTTTAATCACGAAAAAATTCAAGTTTAAAAATATTGAAGGTGGTTTGATGGGCGTACCTGATAAAGAAAAAGGCTTAACCAGATATATTATAGGTGGTACTCTTTTCGGATTGGGATGGGCATTATCTGGGGCTTGTCCAGGACCAATGTACATCTTGGTGGGCACAGGCGTCTTTACAATGCTCATAGTTATTTTAGCGGCTATATTAGGAACTTACGTTTATGGTGTACTCAAAAATAAATTACCACACTAATTAAACCTCAGATGTTTAGGTAATAAAGAAATACGTTTGCAGAAATTCTCACAAGATTTAAACGGCAGATGGATTTTATTATTTCCTTGTGAAATACAATGAACATCGATCAAATTACGTTTGACAAAAGGTTTTTTATCACGTGTCCTCTTTGTTATTCATACTGACATCCCTTTGCAATGTGATTAATGTTACCTTACTTACTTTAAACGTTTTCTATCTTTGAAAACCAAACACATGGAAGAAAGGTTTCATTTATTGTAATTGAAATTAAAAACAATAGAATCCTTATTAATGTTCAGTAATAACGGGAACAAAAATCAATTTTAAAATATGAAAATAGAGCAAATTTATACAGGTTGTTTGGCACAAGGTGCTTATTATATTGAGTCTGAAGGCGAAGTAGCAATTATTGATCCACTGCGTGAAATTCAGCCCTATATTGACAAGGCAAATGCTGAAAACGCAAAAATAAAGTATGTATTTGAAACTCATTTTCATGCCGATTTTGTTTCTGGACATGTCGATTTAGCCAACAAAACTGGAGCGACCATAGTTTTTGGTCCTGGAGCAGAAACGTCTTATGATATTCATTCGGCTACAGATGGCGAAATCTTTAAAATCGGAAATATTACTATTAAAGTACTCCATACACCAGGACACACCTTGGAATCCTCAAGTTTTTTATTGACGGATAAAGACGGCAATGACCACGCGGTATTTTCAGGAGACACTCTATTTTTAGGAGATGTAGGTCGACCAGATTTGGCCATTAAATCTGATCTGACTAAAGAAGATTTAGCAGCAATGCTTTATGATTCACTACGTACAAAAATCATGACTTTAACGGATGATGTAATTGTTTATCCTGCACATGGCGCGGGTTCTGCTTGCGGAAAAAATTTAAGTAAAGAAACCGTCGGCACAATTGGCGATCAAAAGAAAACCAACTACGCGCTTCGTGCGGATATGACCAAGGAGGAATTTGTAAAAGAAGTGTTGGATGGCATGCCACCCCCGCCACAGTATTTTGCAAAGAACGCGATGATGAATAAAACTGGCTATGATGCTTTTGATCAGGTTATGGAAACAGGAAACGTACCCTTGAGCCCAGAAAATTTTGAAGCTATGGCCAATCACGAAGATGCCATGGTTCTCGATGTAAGAACTCAGAGTGATTTTATTAAAGGACATATCCCGAACTCCATTTTTATCGTTCTTAACGGACAATTTGCGCCTTGGGTTGGTGCTTTAATTACGGATCTGAAGCAACCATTGATTCTTGTCGTTCCAGAAGGCCAAAGCGCAGAAGCTGTGACGCGTTTATCTCGTGTTGGCTACGATAACACTTTAGGTTATTTAGAGGGCGGTATTGACGCTTGGAAAGCTTCTGGAAAAGAAATCAGTACCTTGGAATCCATCTCTGCGGACGCCTTTGCCCATAAAGTAAAATCAGAAAACCTGAATATTCTGGATGTTCGAAAAGATGGCGAATATGAAGCCTCACATTTGGAAAATGTGCAACATTTCGCATTGGACTTCATCAATGAAAATATGAATCAGATAGATACAAAAAAACCCTACTACATTCATTGTGCTGGTGGTTATCGTTCAGTGATTGCAGCTTCTATTTTAAAAGCACGTGGATTTAATAATCTGATAGATGTTGAGGGCGGATTTGCGGCCATTAAAAAAACGGATTTGCCGATTACGAATTTTGTATGTCCGTCGACCTTGTAAGAAGTCAGTAGTTATGGATATTCTCTCGCAGAGACGAGGAAACGCAAAGTAGACATATTAAACCTCACAAGTTTTTAAAGCTTGTGAGGTTTAATATGTATAAGTATTTATACTATTTCAGCACTTAACCCTGCTTCCAAAAGCATAGTGCAACGTGGCTCAAGATCATCATATGATCCCGTTTTTACAGTACATTTTCCTTTATAATGTACTAATATAGAACATTGCTCTGCCTGCTCAGGAGTATGATCGCAAGCATAAATAAGCGTGTCGATGACATAATCAAATGAATTGACATCATCATTGTACAATACAATCTCGTTTTGGTTATGTTCTAAGGTATCAACGAGAAGGTCTTCTTGAATTTTCTCTTTAGTACTCATTTTTTTAAAGTCTACGGTTTGCAGGCATAAGCCTGCAGTTGATATGTATTTTACGCGCATTGAGCTTTAAGCTTCAAACTTTTTGCTTATAACATCTAACTCTCAGCGAACTACAAATTTACGAATTTTAAAGCAACCCAATTGTTTCTTTCCAAACTTTCAACGCGCGTCAATCCATATTTATTGCATTCTTCTTCAATGATTGGAATATCATCATTATAAAATCCGCTTACGAAAAGTGTTCCTCTTATGTTCAAACATTTGGCATAGGATGCCATGTCTTTCAATAAGATATTTCGGTTGATATTGGCAATAATAGTATCGTATTTTTGATTTGTGAGCAAACTTGCATCGCCTTCCAAAACAGTAATATGCTTACAGTTATTTCTCTCCACATTTTCCAAACTGTTCAGATAGCACCAATTGTCATAATCGATGGCATCCACTGGATTGGCTCCTTTCATTTCAGCTAAAATTGCCAAAACACCGGTTCCACAGCCCATATCTAAAACAGATTTATTAGTAAAATCGTTTTTTAGAATATGTTGGATCATCATGTGTGTCGTTTCATGATGCCCAGTTCCAAAACTCATTTTGGGCTCGATAATAATATCGTATTCAGTTTCAGGCTTTTCGTGGAATGGTGCCCGAATTGAACAGAGATCATCAACTATAATTGGATTGAAATTCTTTTCCCATTCCTCATTCCAGTTGACTTGCTCTATTTCTTCAAACGTATAGGATATTTTAAATTCATCTGAACTTAAAATATAGATATCTTCTAGAATATTGGCATTCCATTCTTCCTTTTGGATATATGCTGTGACGCCATCATCGGTTTCAACAAAACTCTCAAAGCCTGCATACCCTAATTCTGCAATCAGAATTTCTGTTCCGGGTTGCAAGGGTTCTACTTTAAATTGATATCCGATATATATTGTGTTGGACATTTTTACTTAGGATTTAGTATATCTATTGCTGCTCAAACTTTACCGTCTGAGCATTGAGATATAAAGCTATTTTCATTAAATTAAAATGCGTTTGCGATGGCAAAAAAATCCTCGGCATTAAGTGCTGCACCACCTATTAATCCGCCATCAACATCTGGCTTCGAGAAAATCTCTTTTGCGTTTGATGGTTTACAACTGCCTCCATAAAGGATAGAAACACTATTTGCAACATCATCTCCATACTTATCGGCAACTGTTTTTCTAATAAAGGCATGCATATCTTGAGCTTGCTCTGGCGATGCCGTTTCGCCTGTTCCGATAGCCCAAACTGGTTCATAAGCTAAAACGATATTTTTGAAAGCGTCTGCATCAAGATGAAATAAAGCATTCTTTATCTGGTTTTCAACAATAGCACCTTCATTACCTGATTTTCGTTCTTCTAACTCTTCACCAAAACAAAAAATAATTCGCATATCATTCGCTATGGCAGTATCTACTTTTTTAGCCAACAATTCATCAGTTTCATTAAAATAGGCACGACGCTCACTGTGTCCTAAAATAACCGTTTTAATTCCAAGGCTTTTAAGCATTGACGCACTGACTTCTCCTGTATAAGCGCCTGACTCCGCATAATGCATGTTTTGAGCGATCACTTCAATCGGCTCATTTTTCAATGAATTGAAGGCTTGCCAAAGATTTGTAAAAGATGGTGCAATCATGACCTCCACCTCAGCTGGATTATGTTGTGCTTTTAGTTCCGTAATCAATGTTTCGGTTTGTGCCAAATCATTGTTCATTTTCCAATTCCCTGCTACTATTTTTTTTCTCATATCTTATACTACCTTCCAATTCGACTGTGCATACAACTTTCTTGGGAAGGAAATTTTTATTATTTAATATTATATTTCTAAATCACAGTTTTAATTCGTCAATATCGTTCCAATGCTTCTTCTGCATGACCGTACCTTTGTTTAGGATGACCACACCCGGATTTGAACGCACAATAGTTTTCAGTACTTTTTCATCACATAGATAAAAATCAAAATCGAATCCATACTCTGCTTTAAAGGCTTGTTTTGTGGTTTCATCGGAAGTGGTCATGCCAATAACGGAATATCCTTTTTTTAGCGCTTCATCTGAAAGGGTTTTCAACTTCTTGAGCCCCTCTTTTTCGGAAGATTTCAAATCGTAAGCTACAATCATGAGCAGTTTATCTTTTTCCAAGAAATATGAGGTTAAATCTTCATCTTCGGATTCTATGGAGAAATCCTGAATTTTTGGAAGATCGGCACCTTGTATTTCTTTAGTTTCTACATTGATGATTTCGTCATACGCTGCTGGTCCTTGTCCACGGTCGGTCAAGGTTTTCTCTTCTCCGTTTATTTTGTAAGTCCAAACGTAGTCAATAATGGCTTTTTTCGCATTTGGCGCTAGCTCCATATTTTGTTGCAAATTATCGCCAATTTTATAAGCTCTAAAATCAATGGCTGGCAAATGCATCAATACATAATAAGCAAAGGACAGGGACGCTAAAAAACCGGCGAGCGCCACAACGGTCGTACCCAAATTATTGAAAATTGGTTTAATGTGCTTAACACCAAAAAAGAGTATCAGGATTAAAACCAATAGCACAATATCTTTGGTAAAGCTTTGCCATGGTGTCATTGGTAGAGCATCTCCAAAACAACCGCACTCTCTTACTTTATCGAAATAGGCCGAATAGAAAGTTAAGAATGTGAAGAAAACAATCATAAGTAACAAACTCCACACTGTAAACTTTGGTTTATAACCAATCAGCAAGAAGATTCCTAATACGACTTCAAAAACCACGACGATGACCGCAATCCCTAAAGCATAAGGATCTAAAAACGGAAGATTTAGAACATCTGTTCCAAAATACTCTTGAAGTTTATAAGAAAAACCCAGAGGATCATTCAATTTTACAAAACCTGAGATGATGAACAGGATCCCAACGAATATTCTACTAATGCTTACTAAAAATTTCATAATTTAAATCTATGTTACTTGATAAGTTCCAATCTTATAAAATTCCAAATTCCCATAAACGGTTTTGGAGAGACTATGGTACTTTATTTATTATTTTTCGTTCAAATGAATCAAGGCGAAAACTGCATAATTAATCATGTCCTGATAATTGGCATCGATTCCTTCGCTTACCAAAGTTTTGCCGGCGTTGTCCTCGATTTGTTTTACTCTCAAAAGTTTTTGCAAAATAAGATCAGTTAAACTACTGACGCGCATGTCGCGCCAAGCTTCTCCGTAATCATGGTTTTTATCCATCATGAGCTGTTTGGTCAACTCAATTTTATTGTCATAGAGTTTTGCGGCCTCCTCCACACCCATATCTGGTTTTTCAGCAATTCCTTTTTCCAACTGAATTAAAGCCATCGTGCAGTAATTGATAATTCCAATAAATTCGCTCTCCTCACCTTCATCTACCCTACGTTCAGCATTTTGTTGTAAGCCTCTTATCCGTTGGGCCTTAATAAAAATTTGATCTGTCAAAGAGGGAAGCCTTAAAATGCGCCACGCACTTCCGTAATCTGACATTTTATTAACAAAAAGACTTCTGCATTTTTCAATCACAGTGTCGTATTGTTTTGAGGTATTTTGCATAGAAAACTCGTAATTTTGTGTAAATTTCGCCTAAATAGTTCAGAGTGCAAAGTTCGAGGTTCAAAGTTTTTCAGTTATAAAATTTTAATATCAATAAAATTAACTTTTGCTTTATCAACTCCTAAAATTTTAAATCCTTGAACTCAAACTCAACATCATGACCATAAATTGTAAAGGGCAGCTTATTGATTTGAAGATCCCAAAGGTCATGGGAGTATTAAATCTGACTCCAGATTCTTTTTATGATGGCGGTTTTTACAAAAACGAAGCCGATATCTTAATGCAAGTCGAAAAAATGCTTTTGGAAGGCGCCACTTTTATTGACATTGGTGCTTATAGTTCACGACCTAATTCTGCACATATCAGTGAAACAGAGGAGTTGGAACGTTTGCTTCCCATAATAAAAATCTTGATCGCCAGTTTTCCTGATATTTTAATCTCAGTTGATACATTTAGAAGCGAAGTTGCCAAACAATCTATTAATACTGGAGCTTGCTTGATTAATGATATCTCCGCCGGAAAAATGGATGAAAACATGTTGCCAACCATTGCAGAACTTAACGTGCCCTATATTATGATGCACATGAAAGGGACGCCACAAAACATGCAGCAAAATACCACTTATGATCATTTGGTAAAAGATATTCTATTTTATTTTTCTGAACGTCTTGCAGTTGCAAAGGGATTAGGAATTATAGATATCATTGTTGATCCTGGTTTTGGATTTTCAAAAACTACTGCTCAAAACTATGAACTATTAAAGCATTTGGAAGTATTTAAAATGCTTGAAAAATCAATCTTAGTTGGCTTTTCAAGAAAATCGATGATCTATAAACCTCTTAATACATCAGCAAACGAGGCTCTTAATGGCACAACCATCTTAAACACTATTGCGCTACAGAAAAACGCATCCATATTAAGAGTTCATGATGTAAAAGAGGCTATGGAATGTATACAGCTTACCCAACAACTATATTTATAATTCATGAGATATCTATTACTTACCTTGTTGTGTTTTACGTTCTCCTGTAATAACGAGAAGACCATATTGCTTCCAGAAATAGTAAATGCGGAAGTAACCGATGTTCTTGATGTCTCTCCTGTTTATGTTTTTTATAACGAATCAAAAGCTGACAGTCTTGAACTTAACCGGGCCAATGTGATAACTTCCACCAATTGGCTCGTCAACGTTGATAAAAGACTTACTTTAAGCCAAGTCATTCCTAAAATAATGGTGCTGCAAGACAAAAAGCGAAATGCTGAATTGCACAAAAGTGAAAATTCTAAAAACTATTTTACCTGTAATGACACGAGTATTAAAAATTTAGGGTTTTTGGAATTTACGAACGTGATCTACAAAACAAACTTTGTGTTACCAAACATAACACCCGACTTTGACAATCCAAGAGAAAAGCGCATCATTATTGATTTCAAAAGCACTAGTGACATCAAATTGGTAAGCGTTTTTAAGGATTCCATCATCAAAAAAACATCGCTACAAAATCTAAAGGAAGCTATCGAAACACTGCCAGAAGGTGCTTCTTATGAATTGTTTTTAAACATCAATGACAACTTGTTCTTTCAAGATTACATTACTTTCAAATCAACACTTTTTAAAATAAATTCATCTAAAGTAACCATAAACGAAAACGAATTCATTTATTAACCATATTTTTTTAATTTTACAAAAACGCTTAAGGATTGGATCAGCTAAAATTTTGGGATTTCGGGATTATTGATTTTATTGATGTTTTCCTCGTTGCCATACTTCTATATTATGTTTACAAGCTTATAAAAGGAACGGTTGCCATCAATATTTTTATTGGTATCATCATCATCTATTTTATATGGAAACTGACCACATTCCTAAAAATGGGATTATTGAGCTCCATTTTCAGTGGGTTTATGGATGTGGGGATTATCGCTTTAATTGTAGTCTTCCAACCCGAAATAAGAAAATTTCTTTTAATGGTCGGTTCAACAAATTTTGGAAATAAACGCCGATTTTTAAGACATCTCAATTTTCTAAAAACAGAAGGACAGGTGCAAACCGATGTGGACGTTATTATTTCGGCATGTCAAAAAATGGCCTCTACCAGAACGGGGGCATTGATTGTTTTGGAACGCAGTAATAACCTTGACTTTTTGACCAGTTCTGGGGACGCGATGAATATTGCCGTGACCCAGCCTATTATTGAAAGTATCTTTTTTAAGAACAGCCCATTGCATGATGGCGCCATCGTAATTGCCGACAATACCGTAAAAGCCACACGGGTCATACTTCCTGTAAGTAGCGAACGGAATATTCCGCAACGTTTTGGATTACGCCACCGAGCGGCCGTTGGGATCACTGAAAAAACAGATGCTTTGGCCATTACCGTAAGTGAAGAAACAGGACAGATATCCTATTTGAAAAATGGCGAATTTGTCATGTTTAAAGACAACGATGAACTCATTGAAATGATTAAGAAAGATTTGGCATGATGCATTGCCAGTTTTAAGAATAAGAAACAAACCGGAATAAAAAGACCTTATTATCGATCGCCGCCAACACTCTGCCAACTAAAATATGCTATTCCTTCTTTGACTGTTAATTTAAAAAACCATGTATGGATCTCAAAAAACCGCATCAGATACTTAAACTGTCTCTTGCTTCATAAACTGCACTTCATACAAGTTTCTGTAGTAGCCATCCTTATTTTGAAGTAATTCTCTATGAGTGCCCTGCTCGACAATTTTTCCTGCATCCATTACGATAATATTATCCGCTTTTTGAATGGTCGCCAAACGGTGTGCAATAACGATAGAGGTTCTGTCTTTAGTGATTTTATCAGTTGCAATTTGCATCAACTGTTCCGAATAAGAATCTACGGAAGAAGTGGCTTCATCCAAAACTAAAATGCTCGGGTTCGTCACATAAGCTCTCAAAAATGAAATCAATTGACGTTGCCCAGAAGAAAGCATTACTCCACGTTCCTTTACATTATAATGATAGCCGTTCGGCAAACTCATTATAAAATCATGGAGACCGATATCCTGAGCAGCTTGTATTACTTGGGCTTCTGTAATGTTTGGGTTATTCAATGTGATATTATTTAAAATGGTATCGGCGAAAAGAAAAACATCTTGAAGAACCACTGATATTTGAGCTCTTAAGGATTTTAAGCTCAGATTTTTAATATTAATGCCATCAATATAAATACTTCCTTTCTGGATGTCGTAAAAACGGTTCAACAAATTGATAATGGTTGATTTCCCCGCTCCCGTTGCACCAACGATTGCTATAGTCTGGCCTGGTTTTACCTCAAAAGAAATGCCTTTTAAAACTTCTTCATCTTCGATATAAGAAAAGTGAACCTTATCAAATTTGATATTTCCTGTAAAATCTGGAGCATCCGTCTGCCCTGAATCATCAATTTGCGAGGTGGTATCCAAAACCTCAAAAACGCGATTGGCTGCAACAATGCCCATTTGGAACGTATTAAACCTATTGGCAATTTGGTTTAATGGTCTGAAGAGCATAGGAATCATCATAATAAACGCAAACAAATCCCCTTGGGACGCCAGGTTGTCTGAAATAATATTGAGTCCGCCATACCACACCACCATTCCAAGAGTCAAGGACGATAAAAATTCAGCAATTGGAAAAAACACGGAGTTATACCAAACTGTTTTTAACCAGCCTTTTCTGTGACGTGAGTTAATATCCCTAAAGTTTCGATACTCTGTTTCTTCTCTTGTAAAAAGCTGCAAGATCTTCATTCCTGTTACACGTTCCTGCACAAAAGAATTAAGATTGGATACTTCATTACGCACATCTTCAAAAGCAACTTTCATATATTTCTGGAAAATAACGGTCGCAATAAGCACAATTGGCAACGTTGCAAACACTAAAATACTGAGCTTCCAATTCATGAAAATCATCACACCCCCAACGACCAACATCTTAAGGATATCACTAAAAATCATGAAAAGCCCTTCTCCAAAAATATCCGAGATACGTTCCATATCCGTAACTGTTCGCGTAATCAATACGCCCACTGACGAATTATCAAAATATTTCATTCTGAAGCTCATGATGTGTTTAAACAGTTTGACACGAATATCCTTAACCACGGATTGCCCTAACCAACTGGAGTAATAAATAAACAGCAACTGAGAAACCACCTCTAGAATTAATAGAACAATCATGACAATGATGTAGTACATAAACCCATCATATTCTCGAAGCTCAATATGATTATCGATTGCCTGCTGTAAGACATAAGGTCTCATAGCACTAAAAACAGCTAAGCCAACAACAAATAATAAGGTTAAAGTAAAGACAAACTTATAAGGCTTAATATATTGCATTAAGCGTTTGAAGAGATTTACGTCATAAACTTTGGTTTTCTTTTTAGCACTCATAATTATATAGCGTTAAAAATAGTGTCAGGATATTGAATATCCATTAAATATAAGCCTTGTGCGGGGACTGAAAATCCCGCTTCGCTCCTATCCTTTGATTTAATGATGTCATGTAATTTTGCGATCTCAAGTTTACCCAGTCCAATGTTAACCATGGTTCCTACTATCGCACGTACCATGTTTCGCAAAAACCGGTCGGCTGTAATTACAAAGGTCAACTCAGTATTATTCAAGACCCAATAGGCTTCCTTAATGTCACAAAAATACGTTTTTACATCAGTATTACTTTTAGAAAAGCATTCAAAATCTCTATACTGCAATAAAATCTCACAAGCTCTATTCATTTTATTGACGTCCAAAGGCAGATGAATTTTATACGCAAAATCATGTGTAAAAACATTTTTAGTGTTGGAAATACGGTAGTGATAGGTTCTGCTCAAAGCATTGAATCTGGCGTGTGCTTTATCCCTCACTTCAAAAATACGATGAACAGCGATGTCAGAAGGCAAAAACCAATTGACTTTAAAAATTAAAGTATCAATATCAAAGGCTTCATCCATATCAAAATGTGCAAACATTTGAGAGGCATGAACACCAGCATCGGTGCGACCTGCGCCCATCACTTTTATAGGAACTCTTAATAATGTAGATAACGCGTGCTCTAAAACCTGTTGCACGGAATTGGCATTTGGCTGTCTCTGCCATCCATGGTATGCTTTTCCGTTATATGACAATTCGATAAAATATCTCAAGGTAATTATGATAGATTTGAACATTTTATATCAAACATAGAACCATGTCGTCCATTGTAAAAATAAACTATGCTTTGATATAGGATAATACATTACTTGCTGAAAAGCTTATGTCTTTATCACTATTTTTGTGCTTGGCAAAGATAATTAGAAATATGATTAAAACCCCTCTGTTCCAAAATTTCAGAATTAAAAACTGAGAGGTTTAGACATCATCATATTTTGATTTCTATAAAACTCATTCTTTTGAAAAAAATTTTACTCTTATCAGACACGCACAGTTTTATTGACGATGACATTCTAAAATATGTAAAGCAAGCTGATGAAGTTTGGCATGCTGGCGATATTGGCAATTTGAAAGTAACGGATACCATAAAAAAACTCAAGCCACTACGAGCAGTTTATGGCAATATTGATAATACCGAAGCGCGCATGGAATTCCCGGAGGACAATAGATTTATGTGCGAAAATGTCGATGTGTTAATCACACATATTGGTGGGTATCCTGGCAAATACAGTCCACGAATTAGAGAAACCCTTTATCAAAATCCGCCTAAACTCTTTATTTGTGGGCATTCCCATATCCTAAAAGTGATGCCAGATAAGAAACTTAATCTGCTGCACATGAACCCCGGTGCCATTGGAAAACATGGCTTTCAACAGGTAAGAACAATGTTGCGTTTTACTATTGATGGGGATAAAATCGAAAATTTGGAGGTCATTGAGTTTAAGAAATAGTGGAAGAGTTCTGGCTTATTTTCTTGAAGTTTAACACAAAATTTACCCTAAAAAATCGATACCTTTCTTAAATTATATAACGACAGTCCCCTTCCCTTCGGGAAGGATTAGGGATGGGCTTTGCGGGATTAGTTCAACCAACAAATTCCAATGCGCCTTCGGCTTTTGGAATTTGGGTTTCACTAAAAAAACCCGAGATCTTCACCTCGGGTTTACGCACTAAATAAATTAAGATAATAGGTTTATCGCAATCTATCGACAGATTTTACAAGATCTTCATCCTTTTTTATGGCCTTATTGGCTAACACCAAAAATACGATAGAGAAAATAGGAATAAAGATCCCAACGCCTTTCTCAGAGATATCAGCCTCTCCAGACGTCATTAGCAATAGATATAAGAATAATCCTAGTAAAATAAAGTTTAATATGATATTAAGCCGTCCCAACACAAATTGGAACTTCCTGTGTTTATAATTAAAAATAGATATCAAAGATAATGCAGAAGATCCAAAAAACATAGCCAAATACATCATATCATCTTTTGCATACACCGGAACGTCATTTGCATTAGTCCATAAATGAAACAAAAATATCAAGCCACCCGAAAAGATGGCTGCAATTAGTAAATAAACGGTTTGAATACGTTGTATCATCGGTTAATCTAAAAAATTAAAGTCCAAAATTAACAGTTTCTTTTTAAACTTACTCCTATTTTTAAAATAAAATTGTATTATTGCAAATAACAATTCATTACTGACAGAGTGATAGGCTGTTAATCTTCAAAATTACATTCGATTTTTTCCTCATACTTAATACCTGAATAAGTTTCGGAACGGATCCAATTTCAATTTTATAATAATATTCATAAACATACATGTTTGAAATTTCGCAATTAAAGGAAAAGAAGCTTTCCGAATTACAGGAAATAGCTCAAAAATTAAATGTACCTAAGTATCGCACGCTTAAAAAATTAGATTTGGTCTATCAAATCTTAGATTTACAAGCTGCGAATCCGGAGGTGGTAAAAGCCGAAATCGCTCCGTCGACCGATAGTAATGCTGAGGCACCAAAAGCAGAAAAAGCACCTCTAAGAAAGAAAAGAGAGCGTGTCGAAAAAAAACCTACTCCAGCTGCAGTCCAACCACAACAAAAAATGGATCTACCAGAAATTAAAACTGAAGCAAAAATCGAAACGCCTCCAGCAGCAGCCTCGAACGAAGATGCTATCGATCCTAAAAAAGAATCCACGCCTGCTGTAAAGGAACCAACTCCTGCTAAAAAAGTAGAACAGCGGGAGAAAAAACAATTTACTCCAAAGGAGAAAGAGACTACAAACAAGCCTCAATCAAAAGACAATAAGCCTCAATCAAAAGACAACAAACCCCAATCCAAAGAGAACAGAACGCAACATTCTGGTGACACTAATGGGAATAAGGCGAGCTCCAAAGATAATAGAGACAACAATAATCGTGACCACAGTGCTCACGCATCCTCTAAAGTAAACAACGGCAATAAAGACAGCAGAAACCGTTACAGAGAGCCAGATTTTGAATTTGATGCCATTATTGAAAGTGAAGGTGTTTTAGACATTATGCAAGATGGATACGGATTTTTACGTTCCTCAGATTATAATTACCTATCCTCTCCTGATGATATTTATGTGTCTCAATCACAAATCAGATTATTTGGTTTGAAAACTGGAGATACTGTTCTTGGTCATGTAAGACCTCCAAAAGAAGGTGAAAAATATTTCCCTTTAATTAAGGTGAGTAAAATTAACGGCCAAAGACCAGAAGTAGTGAGAGACCGAGTGTCATTTGAGCATTTGACACCATTATTTCCTCAGGAAAAATTCAATCTTGCGGATAAACAAAGTACAATTTCTACACGAATCATGGATTTGTTCTCTCCAATTGGAAAAGGACAACGTGGGATGATTGTATCGCAACCAAAAACCGGTAAAACGATGCTCTTGAAGGATGTGGCAAATGCGATTGCCGCAAATCACCCAGAAGTTTACCAAATGATTTTATTAATTGACGAGCGTCCAGAAGAGGTAACCGATATGCAACGTAATGTTCGCGGTGAAGTTATTGCTTCAACATTTGATAAGGAAGCGCATGAACACGTTAAAATTGCCAATATCGTTCTAGAAAAAGCAAAACGCTTGGTAGAATGTGGTCATGACGTGGTTATCTTATTAGACTCCATTACACGTTTGGCACGTGCATACAATACCGTTCAGCCAGCCTCAGGAAAAATATTAAGTGGTGGTGTGGATGCCAATGCTTTGCACAAACCAAAACGTTTCTTTGGTGCAGCACGAAACATCGAAAATGGTGGATCGTTGACCATCATCGCAACAGCCTTAACTGAAACAGGTTCTAAAATGGACGAAGTGATCTTTGAGGAATTTAAAGGAACTGGTAATATGGAATTGCAATTGGATAGAAAAATCTCTAACCGACGTATATTCCCTGCTATTGATTTAACCTCTTCTAGCACACGTAGAGATGATTTGCTGTTAGATGAAAATACTATTCAGAGAATGTGGGTCATGCGTAAATATCTTGCCGACATGAATCCAGTGGAAGCCATGGAATTCATTAACGACAGATTCAAAAAGACAAGAAATAACGAAGAATTTTTAGTGTCAATGAATGGCTAATAAATGATTCAGTCTATAATAAAAAAGCCCCAAGTTTCAATAAACTTGGGGCTTTTTTTATAATACCATTTTCATTTATAGACGGTTTTCTTTGAGTGATGCGTATCGTCTTTGAGGATACAGTTGAGACAATTTTGAGCCGCGGTAGAGCCGCAATGCATTGTGGCTTTACATTGCGGCTCTACGTGAGATTTACGCATAAAAAAATCCATTCAAATTGAATGGATTTCGTATGGTATAAAAAACGTTTCTTCTAATTATAAAGAAGCAACGTGTTTAGATAAACCAGATTTTAAGTTAGCTGCTTTATTATCATGAATAATATTCTTCTTAGCTAATTTATCGATCATTGCAGAAACTACTGGGAAAAGCTCTTGAGCTTCAGTTGCATTCTCCATTTCACGCAGCTTTTTAATAGCATTACGTGTAGTTCTGTGTTTATACCTGTTGGTTAAACGCTTAGACTCGTTACTTCTGATTCTTTTTAATGCTGACTTATGATTTGCCATTTTCTTTCTTTCTTATTAAAAAATTGTAGCCCGTAGG
>JBBSRC010000005.1:0-84588 GCA_038243395.1 Flavobacteriales bacterium
AAATTGTGGATCAATTTGGAACCTACATTATAAAGCCACAAAATGATTTGTTTCCAGAATTACCAGAAAATGAAGATGTCACGATGCGAATGGCTAAAGTATTTGGTTTAGAAGTGCCATTTCACGGGATGCTTTATGGGAAAGACGGAAGTTTATCCTATTTCATTAAGCGTTTTGATCGCTACGGAAAAGGAAAGAAATTGGCAACCGAAGATTTTGCTCAATTAACAGGAAATTCAAGAGACACAAAATACCGTTTTACAATGGAGAAACTCATTACCGTACTTGACGAATACTGTTCATTTCCCGCCATTGAAAAAGCTGATTTTTTCAAAAGAGTTCTTTTTTGTTATGTTACTGGAAATGAAGATATGCATCTGAAAAACTTTTCGCTAATTACCAATAACGATAAAGTAACGCTTGCTCCTATATATGATTACTTGAATTCGACGATTGCAATTAAAAATCCAGAAGAAGAAATTGCACTGACATTGAAAGGGAAAAAAAGTAATTTAAAAGCATCTGACTTTATAGACTATTATGCCAAAGAAAGACTCCTACTCAATGAAAAAACGATAGCTACTACACTGCAACAACTAAAAAAGGCAATCCCAAAATGGAAAGAACTGCTTGAAATTTCTTTCCTCTCAAATGACATGAAAGAAAAGTATTTGAACTTGTTGGAAACTAGAATAAAGATGTTTGAATAAGTTATTCTGCTCGCTGCAGTTTTCCCTCCCCCATCTGAATATTCCAGAGTTTTTACTTCATTGACGAGTCCGGTTAAAACAAGTGTTTATATAGCCCTCTAAACCACCCTTTGGAGCCGTCAGTTTTTTATCTAAAAGTTTTTATAAGTATTTTTTCTAAAGATTATGGCATTACTCATTCCTTATTATTTTCAATTTTTGTAATCGTGAATACTCCGTGTTTATTTCGTCGCACTGTAATGTAGTTAAAATATTCGCACTTTGGCTTCGCTCAGCGCAATGACGGTCTTTTGGGGCCGTTGCAATGATATCTTAGAGAGAAAATATTCTTAAATCATAAATTCTTCAATGTTTAAATGAAATATTCCTGATCCAAACCCTTCTTTTCCGTTTCAATGATCTTTAGCAAATTGTCAAGAAGCGGTTCATTTGCAATTTCAACATCAAAATTTCGGATTTGGTTGTTATACCGTTGACGATTGCCGAATTGGTGTATCAATTCCTGAATATTGGAAGGGATAAAAA
Source organism: Flavobacteriales bacterium (assembly GCA_038243395.1). Lineage (GTDB taxonomy): Bacteria > Bacteroidota > Bacteroidia > Flavobacteriales > Flavobacteriaceae > Gelidibacter. Next base: position 1,236 of record JBBSRC010000005.1, read on the forward strand.
ACTGGGATCGTTCCTGAAGATGAACCTTATATTCATTGAGATAAATTCCAATTCCCGCCAGATCAAAATCTCCAAAATGCAGATACCGATTGGGAATTGTTTTTAACCAGGAAATCACATCCTTGTGTTGGCTTTGTGGATAGCGCGAAATAAATAACGGGTTGATATCTTTAAAGAGATAGCGCTGTTCTTGAATGTGACGAAAATTTCGGGCATTTTCCACACCTACAATCGTGATATCCTCCGGAATGCGGAAGTTTTCATAATCATAGATAAATGCAAAACTGCCATTATGGGGAGAAATAGGATATTCCTTGGCGTTTAAAGTGGCATTAATGTGGTCGTAGGCATTGATCAAAAAACCTTTAAAGGCTCTTTCCTTAGACGTTTTTGAGTCTGTTGCCACCTTAACAAAGTCTGCACGGCTGGACTCCTCATTGTCAAGTGCAGTAATATAATCCTCCAAATTATGGATTTGCAATTGGTTAGAAAGAAATACTAAAAGCGCCTTTGGATTACTGAGCGTTAAGGTTTTTCGGTGTTTTCCTTTTTGAAGGAGGATATTTTCAGCAATCAATTCGCTAACCAGCGGGCTTTTGGCAGCACTGGCAGGTAGCGTTTCACCTTTAGTAAGCTTTAAAAGGATCCGTGCTATTTTGAGAGTCAACTTCATTAATTCGAAATTTTTGTAGTCACTTTTATCAATCGATTGACCTTGGTCAAATATCTTTTTGGATTGCTTTTAGATTGTTCCTTAGCCAATTTATAGGTGTATTTATAATCCGTCGCATTTTGACTTGTTGGAGAACCATTGATGAGCAGGATATTTCGCTCGTTGGCGAATTTTAAAATTCCCCTCACATTGTTGGGGTGCAATCTCCCGATCTCATCCATCATACAATGCAATTTAAAGTCTTTTATTTTTCTCGAGGCGCTATCCTTAAACACGTTAAGAAGTAGAATATTTATCATCGCTTTTACCAAAACGTCCGTTCCTTCACTACCAACGTTTGAAAGTTTCTCCACCCAGCCAGAATCGTTGTCATTTTCAACGATACGGAATTGCAGATCAAAGGATTCAGATAAGGTTAAAGTGGACGTCTTGGCCCGTTCAAGTTCTTTTATCAACTGTTTGACCAATTCCACGGCGCGGTGGTTTTTTGAGGACGATTCTGAAGTGCTGAAAAGGTTTATCTGTCCCAATTGTAGACTGTGCTCCTCATTGAAATCCTTTATTTCCAAAAGAAGGGATACAATAGGATTGGAACTTTTTTGCGTACGCATTTCCATTTCCTTTATGGCTTCCACAAAGTTTTTATGTAAAAAATCATCATTGATTTTTTTAATTGTTTTCTCAATTTCAGCTTCCTTAGAAGTCAGTTCCGTGGTCTCCCGTCCTATTTGATTAATAATAGTTCCAAAGCGTTCGTTCACGCGTTTCTGATACTCTTGGATTTTATCTTCCTCAATGAATTCTTTGAGGTTCAGTGCGAAATTGAGATACTCTTCATCATTGCCAAATTGCACTTTAAATTGAAACACATTCGCTTCATTAAAGTTGCTAACAAAGCCATTAATGGAACGCTGAAGTTCTTGAAACTTACCAATTCCTTTATAGTATTTGTCATTAATTTCAGAAATAAGAAGCGAAGCCTTTTTTGAAATATCCTGTTCTTCTTTATCAGAAGAATCCTCCAAAACGGCTTCCATACCAGCAAAAGCTTCGGATTTTTTGAATTTTTCAAATTCTGAAATATCAATTTCGAAAATAGAAAACTTATCCTCAAGCGATTTCAACTTTTCTGTTTGATGGCTTAGCTTTTTATGGGACTTTGAAAGTTCAATCTTGTGGGTGACACCAGTATGAAGTTGTTGGTTTTCTAGCGTAATTTTATCTGTTTTCCATTGCGGAAGAAGGTCAAATAACTCTCGTTTATCTTTTTGGTATTCGATGACAGTTTTTTCATTTTGCGCTATAAATTCCAAAGAACTTATTATAGTAGACAATTTCCCATCTATTTCTTCCAATCGTTTTCTGTCTGCACCTTTATCCTCCAATTCATCCATCTGATTTTTGCGGAGTACTTCAATGCGAAGGTCGGATTGCTCTTTGTGAGTGTTAATAGAAGATTGCAAGGTTGAAACTTTTTCGTTTTTACTTGCTTCTAAATCAGCAGTCTTTTTATCCCGTTCCGTTTCCTTTAATGAAATCCTTCTAGAAATATTTTTCTTAACAGCCGTTAACTGATCTGTTGCTTTTGAAAGTTCATAAGAACTATTTTCTAACTTCTTTTCAATTTCGGTGGCTCTTATTTTCTTTTCAGATTCTGATTTTTCAACCCACTCTTTCAATTGGACGCTATTGATCTTCTGTTTTTCCTCATTCTGATTTAACTGATATTCTTCTTTTGCAATTAAATCATTTAAACTTTTGATTTTTTTGGTGAAACCACTCTTCAATTTATTTTGTTCCGTTTCTTTTTCAGCCTCTATCCGAATACTATTTTTTTGGATTTGCTCCAGCTGTTTTTTTAATCTTTCTATGTCCTGCCGATATTCTTGAACACTTTTGATTTTATTCTCGAGAACTTCCAAATTGACGCGGACACCAAATAGGGATTCCGTTTCCTTTTCAAACTGTTCTGGTTCAAGATCCGAGTGAAAAAGAACATTTTCATCAATCACTTTCCCAATAGTATTTTCCCAGTTCGAAACATTTTTATTTAACCAGCCATAAAAGGAATCTTCACTCTGGAATATTTTAGACTCAATTTCCTTTATCACGTTTTCAGTTTCAGCGCTTTGATCTTTCGCCTTTGCCGTTTCAACTTCAAATCGAGCGTCTATTCTTTCAGTTTCAAGTTCCCATTCTTTTCTAGCATTTTTGATTTGGTGCTTTGAATCCGCAATCGCGGAATTACCAGCAGAAATCTTGGCAATCAAATGCTCGTGATTTTGTTTGCCCGCTCCTATTTCACTTTCAAAAAAGATTTGATATTTTAATTCTGATTTTTGATTATCGAGACTGTGTTTCTCATTCTTCAGCCTTTCGATCTCTTCTACCGCATTTATTTTTTCTGCTTCGGAATTGATCTTAATGTCGTTTACTATATTTTGATAGCTAGTAAAAAGTTCCATTTTAGAATTTCCAAACTCCTGCTCCAGTTGATTGATTTCTGAAGTTTTGGCATTTAAGTAAGCTTGCTTTTCATTTTCAATTTGCCGGATCAAGTTTTCATATTTCGTCCTGATATCTACAAATTTTGAAGTGAGCAGGTTTTTTTCTTCAACCAATGCGCCACTTTCCTGTTGCAAGGATTCTTTCTCCACAACCTTGGAAATCAATATATCAATTTCGATTCTTTGATATTCCTGTTGTTTCCTCTGTGCTTCCGCAATCCTTTTCTTGAAATAATCTATTTCAGAAATTATTTTTTGTTCCCGTTTTTGATGTAAATCTTTGAGCTTTTCAAACTCTTTATAAAACCGATCCTTTGTTTGTTTTTCTTCCGAAATCTCGACCTGAAGCAGTGGCTTTTGTTTTTCTACATAATCCATTCGCAACAACAAATTCCGAAATAATTCCAATTTCTCCCGATTCAAATAATTATGAATACGGTAATGGTCAATGATGCTATCTGCCTGTTTTCTGATAGGCACTTCTCCTTTCCTATTTACTTTGGACCAAATAGCGATATCATTAATTTGACTCTCAAATTCGCGGAGATGGTTTTTGGAATAATTCTCCAGATCGATGGTAAACTCTTCCTCATTAAGGGAATTAATGATGGTGTCCTTGATGAATTTAGCTTCCAGATTGGAGTTTAAAAACACATTTTGAATGGTGCGCGGAATATTTTCATACTGCCTACTTTCTATAATCGCATATTTTCTGTATTCAGGTTTCAGGGATTTATTATCGCCGTAAATAATCCTTCGGAATTCATCATAACTTGAAATGATAGACGTATAATAAATTGATTTGCCAAAAGCCTGACGAATCTGCTCCCAGTTCTCAAATGCCCGATTCTGATGGTCAATAAAAAGCTGTTGCTCATACCCATAGTCAAAAAACCGAAACGCTACTTTGCCATTCACTTTGTAACTAAGCACACAAAATGGAACGCCATCTTTCATCACTTCATAAATGACATAGGAGTTTTGATAAGGAAAATAATAATCGTCATAGTTTTTTTTCTCACGTGGAATTCCAAGTTTGACCTTGTTGGCATTGTAAAAAAACAAAATGGCACGTAAAAGCGTGCTTTTTCCGACACCCTGGGTCCCAATCAGATGCACGTTGCCGTCAAGCTCAATCTCTGCATAGGCTACCGATGCGCTGTTTATAAATATGATTTTATTCAGGTATCTCATTCTCTATTTCTTCAGGAATATTAATAGCGGTAACCAATTCTTTTAAATAATTGAAAGAGGTAAGCACTTTATAGGTTTCGGACATTTCATTTTCTAAGGCCACAAAATCGTCCTTAACCAATTGCTCGATTATTTTTTTAACTCTTTCGGAATAATTCTTTTTATCGGCGCCTAGCCTTTTTAGATTGTCCAACTTATTTTTTAAATCGGCATTGTTCTTTAGTTGATTGACAATTTCTGCAGGCGAAAACCTAAAACCCACGTCAAAAGAAGTGTCAAATGTTTTTAAAAAGTCCAGCAAGTCGATCCAGCCAAAGGCCTTATTAAGTTTCCTATCCAGATCAGTATTACTTTCCAAGCGACTAAAATAGAAATATTCGTTTCCGTGTTCTAAATTGTAATTGATATGGGCGAAATAATTTTGCAACTCGTAAAATGTTTCCTCCTCCTCAAGAATGTTGTAGAGCATTTTTATACGATCGTCGGGACTATTGGAACATATAAACCGACCACGGCGAAGCAATTCAAAAATTTCGGAGGTGTATTTTGTTTTCATCTTTATTTATTTAGGATAAACCATAGCGTATTCCACACCATTAAAATTTTCAAATTCATTGGCAATCATGAATTCCTGATCATAAATGGACACAAGTTGACAATATACTGTAACCCGTTCCTCAAAACCGACGTCCTTATTAAAGTTGTAGTTTACGATAAAGTTGAACAGATTATCACCTGTGGCCAAAAAATGATTTCGTACCTCCTCCAGATTGATCATGACTTCTTGCTCCACATTATTTTCAAGAAAATCGGTTGCAATAGTTTCTGCGAGTTCGAGAACGATGTGTGTTCTGGATTTATAATTTTTAGCAACTTTCTTAATGGATGCAAAAGCCCTTTCTTCATTTAGAATATAATCCAATGAAAGATTAAGAGGTTCGCCCAATCTTCGTTCAAAAATTAAGGAATTCCTTTTTGCTAAGTGCTGTTTGATATCCGTTTCTGCTTCAATGGTAAAATGATCCTTTAGATATTTTAATTTACGAAGCTTCTCCAAAAACAAGCCTTGGTGCTTAATCTGATTCAGATAATCAATAATCTGTTTTTCAATTTCGATCAAGTTATGAGAACATTCATTCAGCTGAAGCTTCAACTCTGTAATGATCCGTTTCAATTCCTCATCTTGGGAGGTTTTAAAAAAGACGAGCTGGTTTTCATTGATAAGATCAAGAGCTTGACCACTCAGCTTTTTAACCATCACTCTTTTCTCATCAAGATGTTTTAATTTAAGTTGCTTGTTTTTAAAATTCGGCTCATTTTTAAAGGTATTGTCAACTTTACGTCTCAGGTCAATAACGCTACGGATCGTTACAACGCCTATTTTGCGAAAAATTCTTTTTATCTCTCGTAGATAGGCATGCCTTCTATGCTCGCTATTTTCATTTAAAAAGTAAACAATGTTTTCCTGAATGGATTTGATATTTTCATCAATGGAGGCCAAATTAATTTCCTCATTCACTTCAAGGACTTGCTCAAAAAACTCCAAAAATAGACCATCGATTTCCAACAGCCCTCCGTTTTCCCGCAACACCGACTTTTTGACTAGATAATCTATGCGCGCTTCATCAAAATCGACCAGTTCCAGAGCATAAGAAAGTTTAAACTCCAACGACTTTCGCTTTCCAAACATTTCATAAAAAAGTCTATCTTCTCTTTTTAGAGCAGTGAGCAATTCCTTGATATCATTGAAAGATTGAATGTCCATGGCGCTAAATTTAAGAATATTTAGGGAGAATCAAATTATGAATTTGAGCAGATTTACTAGCTCGTTCAAGAACAAAAAGTTATCTCTGCTAGATAAGGACAATTCTCCTTAATACGCTTTAAAAAATTGGAAGACTTATTTCAACTAGAATCATCTTTACCTTTAACGTCAGCCAAGTTTGTCCATATATGTCTTTATGAATTTAAACGAATGGAGTCTTTCTTTCAGCTATGGATGGTTTAATTTGTTCGTCCTATCCCATCAACAAAAAAAATCAAGGAAAGTTACCGTTTTAAAGAGATAGAAAGAAATCGAATTTTTTAGATTTTAAATCATTAAACACGAGGCTATTCATCTCCATATTGGTCATAAGTGATGAAAACTTGTTTTGGAGTCATTAAACAACAACCGGACGTGATTTTAATTAGTGTTACTTTTTTGGATAGTCTCTCTTTAATCAATCACGCGTTGAACCGCATCGATAAAAGCCTTTCTACCTTGAGTGAGTTCTTTAGACCCCGCTTTTGGCCAGGCTGCCATTTGGGCGATGACAAGGTTTTTATGAGGATTGATATAAATCATCTGACCAAAAATCCCGAAAGCACCATAGCTTCCATCTTTAAAACGCCACCATAAATAGCCATAGCCATCGCCCTGGTCATTGGTTTGATAAAGTAGTGATGTGGCATCCTTTAACCATTCCTCTGAAAGTATATTTTTATCACCAATTTCACCCCCGTCCAACATAAGCATTCACAGTCGTGCGAAATCCCTTAAACTCGCCGAAAGCCCACTTCCACCCAAATTGAGATGACTACACTCATCCGCTAACCAATAGGCGTCAGACTCCATATCAAAGGGTTTCCAGATCTTTTCAGAGAGATATTCCGCTAAACTGATACCTGTTGCTTTCTGGACCAAAATTCCCACTAAATCAGTTTCACCGGTACTGTAGTTCCAATGCGTCCCCGGTTTGTGGGCAAATTTTAAAGGCTTCATATAAGTTAAAATATGGGCTTCAGTATTTTCGCAAGGACTGAGATACATTTGTGCAACGTCAGAGTCGTGGTCTTCATAGTCCTCGTTCCATTCAATTCCCGAAGTCATCGTTAACAGTTGACGGACGGTTACTTCGCCCTAGTCATAACCATTAAATTCATCAATATATATTTTTAAAGGATCTTCTAACCTCTCAATAGCACCTTCTTTTAAAGCGACCCCCACCAACATCGAAGAAACAGATTTAGCGACGGAAAATGAAGTCCAAAGCGTCTCGTGATTGCTGTCGTCGGCATATTTTTCTAGGCGAATTTGATTATCTTTTATTACGATAACGCCCTGAACACGATGGTCATCCATATACGCATCCAAGCTCGTGTCGTCCTCCCACTTTGGCGTAATGTTCTTATACGCTTTCAACGGAGTACTGTGGGCAGCAGAAGGAATAGGAATACTCGGAATAGTTGGAACCTGGACCAGTTTATAATAGGTGGTTCCCACACGAATGTAAGTTGCGTCTTTCATGAGAGTATCTTTTTTGGAAGGTTTGTCTATCGTATTTTATTTCTCATGGTATAAGCCACTGCTTCGGCCTCGATATCATGCTGCGACTTAAGCTTATTTTGAAGTAACCATTTTACAAGTTTACGCTTCTCAAAAAAGAGCATCTTGCCGTTGGGTTTGGAATGTGGGATTCTCCCTGAAGAAGTGAGTTTATAAAGATAACTTCGGGGATATGCCTGTATAATCACAGGTTTCATTAAAGGTCAGGACCTCTTTGTGTCCTACCAATAGTTTTTCTAAACGATCAAATCGTTCCAATATTAATAGATTGTCCATTTTTAATTGTTTTTAGATTAAAATGAACAAAAGCGCTTTTGTATTCCCTTATGGGATGATGGAAATAAAAGTATAAAAAGAGACTAGTGAAAGAAGAAAAAATCGTTCAAACTTATACACAACAACTTATGAACCATCAAATTAAGTCAAATTAAACCAAATGATTTGACGAAATTTTAATTTAATCTTAATGCCAACAAATGACACTAAATGATTCATAATAAAATAATGAGAAAACCGCCTATTTGGATGGTATTTTGAGTTATTAACAATTGAAATTGAGTGTTTTGCCAATTTCGGGGTTTCAAAACGCAAATATTCTAATAAAGAGACATTTCACATAATCAAAAAACATGTATTTAAAGTATTGTTAATGCCATTTATCAAAACGTCTCATTACAATTTCATTGGCTATATAATTATCTTTATCTGCTTGATTTAAGCCTGTTTTGATTTCCATTTGTTCTTCTTTCGACATATCACACCACCAGTCAACTTGTTCTTCGTCAAAAACTTCTTTAAGCTTTGCTAGAAGATGTTCATTTTGCGTCTGTAACAAAATTTGAATGAGTTCTAATTTGGTGGCTTCAATGCTCATTATGTTGACTTTTAAAAACACTAAGATAATTTAATGTTTTTATCATTTTGATGCTATCATTATTAAATTTCTATTTAGATTTCTAGATGAAACTTATTAATGGGATGGTACAGGTGATTCCTGTTATCCATAAATGATTTTTCATTTATAGATAACACACACAAATAGTTCTATATTAAAGAACTATTTATATATTTGTATTATAATTGAACCAATGAAACGTATAGTTGCAAAAAGTACACTTAGGGAATTTTGGGGAAAGCACGCTGATTCCGAACAGTATTTAAAAACTTGGTACGATACAGCTAAAAATGCGGCATGGTTCTCACCCAATGATGTAAAGCAAACTTATATAAGTGCAAGCATTTTAAAAGACGGGCGGGTGGTTTTCAACATTAAAGGAAATTCTTACCGCTTAATTGTGAAGTTCAATTACCAAAAACAATGGGCATTTATTCGTTTTATAGGCACCCATGCCGAATACGACAAGATAGATGCTGATACAATTTAGATAAACTGCTATGGAATTAAAGCCTATTAAATCTGAGAAGGATTACCGGAACGCACTTGAAAGGTTAGAAGTAATTTTTGACGCGCCAATTGATACAAAAGAAGGCGACGAAGGGGAGATACTAACAATGCTTCTCGAAAATTACGAAAACGAATATTATCCAATTGAAGCTCCAGACCCAATTGAAGCGATAAAAATACGAATGGAGGAATTGAATTTAATACAAAAAGATCTGATCGGGATAATCGGAGGAAAAAGCCGAGTATCGGAGGTCCTAAACCGAAAGAAAAGATTGACTGTTGATATGATACGCGAATTAGAGCGTAAACTTCATATATCAGCTTCCGTTCTTGTGAACGATTATCAACTTAAATAATCCTCATTAAAAAACGCAGATCTCTATTCTAAAGAAAGATTCAAGATTGGAATACTATTAGCCGCTTCTTTCATTTTGACATCAATAATTTTGGCATAAATCTGCGTGGTTCTTATCTCTCTATGGCCAAGTCGTTTGGAAACTGTATAAATATCAGCTCCATTCTCTAGTAATAAAACAGCATTTGTATGTCTGGCACTATGAAAGGTAATATGCTTTGATACGCCTGCACGATTGCACCAACGCACTATTTCGTTATTATAAACTGCCGAGTATTTTAGACCTACAAACACACGATCATTGGGAGCGCAACGTTCGCCTAACAATTCGCGTGCTTGGTCTGAGATATAAAGATATTCTACACCGTCTGTTTTCTGTTGTCTAAAGTTTACACGGCTTACACCATCTTCATCACGCACCTCCGACCATGTCATAGCATTAATATCTGACCATCTTAAACCTGATAAACATGAAAACAAAAAAGCACGTTTCAAAACTTCGTATTTACAGTCGGTACTGGCTAAAGTCTGTAGCTCCTGAAAAGTTAGATATTCGCGTTGGCTTTCTGCCTGCTCAAAGGACTTCACTTTGGTACCGTAGTTAAGTGCTAAATAGCCTTCGTCAAAAGCGGCTCTTAAAGTGGCTTTAAATTTGTTGAAGTAGGAATATTTTGAATTTAGTGATAACGGCAAATTACTTTTTGTTCGAGCTTCTTTATCGATGTATTTACGTACTCGGTTAACCAAGGCTTCGTCAATATCGTCAAAAGTAGTATTTGGAGAAATACAACGTTCAAAGTGCATGAATGCCGCAGTCCAATTTCCATAGTTTTTAGGACTGTCATATCGCTCTTCTGCCTTTTCTCGAAAGAATTCTAAAAATCGTGTGATCCCTTTAGTTGTAGTTTTAAGATCAAACTTGCCCTGATAGTATTCTGCTTCCCGAATAGCAAGAATCTTTTTGGCTAAGGTCATTGTTTCCTTGTTCTCTTTTCTTTCAATAGCATTCTTAGGCTCACTATGCAAATACATTTTTAGATTTTCATAGTCGCGAATGTGTTTTCTTTTACCTTCTGGGGATGTCTCCGATCCCTTGTGGTACTCTATTAGCAAGCTAATTTTCCCACTTTGCAGTTTGCGTTCTTTTAGATTTTATTTTCATTAAACAAGCATCGGAAACGTCTTCTATTTGCCAATACAGAAATTCGCAAATATATTCCCCAAGAGTTCATCATTAGTAACCTGCCCCGTAATCTCTCCGAAATGATAAAGCGCCTGCCTAATATCAATCGCCAATAAATCGCCGGATAAATCAGATTCCAAACCGTATTTTACTTTTTGAATTTCTTCTAAAGCTTTTAATAAGGCATCATAATGCCTGCTATTGGTAACAATAGTTTCATTATTACGCAAAGCTCCTGTATTGATAAGGTTGAGCAAGGTGTTGGTCAACTCCTCTAACCCAAGTTTTGTTTTGGCAGATATAGGAATGAGGTGTGCTGTATGAGATTTGAGGGCTGTCGTTAAATTCACTAACGCCACCTCTGAAATTTGATCGATTTTATTAAGAACAACCAATATTTGTTTTTGGGGAAATCTATTTTTTATTTTTTCTAATTCAACGATAAAAGGTTGAAGGGCATTACTGCCATTTGCCAACTGTACACTGCTTACTAAAAACATGACCACTTGGGCCTGCTCTATTTTTTCAAAAGTTTTCTTGATGCCAATGCTTTCTATCACATCTTTGGTGTCCCTGATCCCTGCAGTATCTATAAATCGGAAACCCATGCCACCAATGGAGATCTCGTCTTCAATGGCATCCCTGGTCGTTCCTGCGATATCAGAAACAATAGCGCGCTCTTCATTCAGCAAGGCATTTAGCAAGGTCGATTTTCCTACATTAGGCTCGCCAACAATAGCAACAGGAATGCCATTTTTCAAGACATTACCTACTGCAAAAGAGTCAATTAAACGTCTCAATACCATGCCAATACGCTCAATGAGCAATTTGAATTGCGTTCTGTCGGCAAACTCTACATCTTCTTCAGCAAAATCCAACTCCAACTCAATTAAGGAGGCGAAATTTAATAACTCTTCACGCAGTTTCGCTATTTCACTAGAAAAACCACCACGCATTTGTCGCATCGCAACTTGATGTGACGCTTCATTGTCGCTCGATATTAAATCAGCCACGGCCTCTGCCTGACTCAAATCTAACTTGCCATTTAGAAATGCTCTTAGGGTAAACTCACCCGCATTCGCCATTCGGCAACCATTCTTTAAAAACAATTGGATGATTTCCTGTTGAATATAAATGCTTCCATGACAGGAAATTTCAATGACGTTTTCACCAGTATACGAATGTGGATCCTTAAAAATAGTCACTAAAACCTCATCTATAATTCTCAGTTCGTCAACGATATGGCCTAAATGGACGGTATGCGATTTTTGGGCGGACAAGGATTTCCCTGAAATAGATTTAAAAAACTTAGACCCAATAGAAATAGCATCTTTTCCTGACAGTCGTATTACCGCAATCGCACCGCTTCCAGACGCCGTGGCCAAGGCAATTATAGTATCATTAGCAATCATAATCCATCATTTTACTGCAAAAATATTGTAAATATGCCATCTTTTAGGTTTAAAGCGAATTTTCTTAGGCCAATGCATTTGAGTCCGCAACTTTTATAGTTGGCATAACTTATTATATTTGTAAACTTTCAAAAATCATCCCATGAAAAGAGTACTTAGTATTTTAATGTTAAGCCTAATATTAGCATCCTGTAAATCCGATCAACAAACTGAAAAAGACAGTTATATAATAAGCGGAACCGCGCCAGGGGTTCATAATGGCGTGCGGGCCTATTTAAAAACTGTAGATAATCAACGACGCGAAATAATCCAGGATACTGCGATTATACGTGATGGTATATTTACATTTAAGGGGAAAGTAGATGTGCCACAACTTTGGTATTTAAGCATTAATGGTGTAAATGGCAGTTTTCCCTTGATCATTGAAAACGAAGAACTTATCATTAGAGGGAATTCAGAGGACCTCACGAAATCCATCATTTCAGGTTCAAAATCTAATGAAGCATTCACAACATACACGAAAAATATTCAGGAATTATCGGAAAATCGCCATGCCTTGTTAATGAGGAATACTAATATCCAACGATCCAATGACACCGAAGAAAAGGCTAGAATTGCCATACAAATTAAGAACATAAATCAGCAATTGGCAGCCTTTCCAATGTCTTTTATAAGTGAACATCCAGATAATAGTTTTTCCTTATTAATATTGGAATCTTTAATCGGAACACCAGATAGCGATCTCGTTGCGATTGAAAAGCAGTACAAGGCTCTTGATTCAGATATTATAACATCAGATTATGGCCAACGGGTTTCTGAGCAATTGAATGCCAAAAAAACACAAAGGGCTCAATTCAGCACGGTTGACGTTGGTAAAATGGCACCAAATTTTTCTGCACCAGATCCTGATGGAAATACTATTACGCTCAGTGATATCAAAGGAAAAGTTACCATTATCGATTTTTGGGCGTCGTGGTGTGGCCCTTGCAGGAAAGAAAATCCAAATGTGGTAAAAGTCTATCAAAAATATCACAATAAAGGCCTAGAGATAATCAATGTCTCTCTTGACAGACCTGGACATAAAGACATATGGATAAAGGCCATTGCAGATGATAAATTGACTTGGCACCATGTGTCGAACCTTAATTACTTTAATGATCCGGTAGCAAAGTTATATCATATCAGATCTATTCCATCTACCTACATTTTAGATGAAACCGGAACCATTGTTGCCAAGAACCTGAGAGGATCTGCATTAGAGGCTAAAATAGCTGAGCTTTTGAATTAAAAACTTAAGACTGCCTCGAAGCTTGACTCGCTAACGAAGCGTCGAGTCCAAAATCGTTGTAAATATGATTAAAGTGTAAAACGGACCAAATTAACAATTCAATGAGAATTTTTATAAATAAAAAAACGAAGTTGCCATAATTAAAAATCAAAGGAATAAAGCGACATCACTTTTTAATTAGAGAAAATTCGTTAGATAGTTAATAAGGTTTACAGTAATTAACTTACGCAGGAATTCTGAGGAAAATAGTGAATTATTAAGAATTCGTATTCCCGATATCTAACATATCCGTGTCAAAAATTTTAGAAGCTAAAGTGAGATGCAGTAAAAACATACTGTTTTAAATTTATCTGAAATCAACAAAAACTGGAATCTCAAATGTGCTGTAACATAAATAGTGCACTTAGAGCTTCCCCATTTTATGCATCACAAACAATACTATAATAGGAATCGCTAACAAACCTACCATTAGCAAATCAGTTTGAAATAATGAAGGTAGAAGTATTAAGGTAACCACATAACCACCAATGGCTCCTCCAAAATGGGCATCATGTCCAATATTACCCAATTGTCTTTTCATGCCATAAATGGAGTACATTAAATACAAAATTCCGAAAACATAAGCAGGAATTGGCAACGGGATAAACAAAATTCCCAATTGCATATTTGGTTGTAATAAAATTGCAGAATATAAGACACCAGTTACCGCACCACTGGCTCCTACTGCACTGTAATGAGATTCATCTTTATGGAAATAAAGCGACAGCAAATTCCCCAAAATCAAGCTGGCAATATAAATGATTAAAAAGTGGAGCGTACCCAAATGGTAAATAACTACGGGCGCAAAAAAGTAAAGCGTAAACATATTGAAGAAAAGGTGCATCGTATCGACATGCAGAAAACCTGAACTAAACACTCTGATTTTCTCCCCACGCCTAATTCCTCCAACGTTAAATTTATAGCGTTCGAAAAAGCCGAAATCTTTAAATCCCTTAAATGAAATGATGGCATTCGCCGCAATTACAATAATGGTTACCAAATCTATATTACCCATAAACTCCTATTAAATGTATTAAAGCATATCTTTGCAGCTGCAAATCTAATATTAAAAAATGCAATTTCTTGTTTACATTCTGGTTTATCCGATTATTTGGCTGATATCAATCCTTCCCTTTCGCTTACTTTACGCTTTTTCTGATGGACTCTATATTATAATCTACAAACTTGTTGGCTATAGAAAAAAAGTGGTGCAAGATAATTTAAGATTAGTTTTCCCTGAGAAACCAGATACGGAAATAAAGGATATTACAGAGAAATTTTACCATCATTTTTGTGATATGATGGTGGAAGCCATCAAGTCCCTGACCATTTCTGAAAAAGAGATGAAGGAGCACTTCACTTTTACAAATTTAGATCTCATACATGATCTCGAAAAACAGAGTCGCAGTATTGCATTAATGTGCGGGCACTACGGCAGTTGGGAGTGGATTTTTATTATGCAAAAATATGTGTCACACAAAGGCTACGCAGTTTACAGTCGGTTAAGTAATAAATATTTTGATGCTTTGGTAAAACGGATTCGCGCCAAATATGACAGCACCTTAATTACCACTAAAGAAACGATTCCCGTATTAACAAAATCCAAACTAAAAGGCGAATTAACCATCAATGGTTTTGTATCTGATCAGTCACCAATGGTTCAGAAAGCATTTTATTGGAATGAATTCATGGGGATTAAAGTTCCTATTCATACAGGAGCTGAAATGCTGGCAAAACGATTGGACATGTCGGTAGTCTTTTTTAGAGTAAAACGACTTAAACGTGGGTATTATGAAACCACTTTTGAATTGCTTGCTCAAAATCCGAACGATTATCCCAACTACGACATCACGGATATTTTTACTAGAAAACTCGAAGAACAGATCAAGGAAGCTCCGCAATATTATTTATGGACGCATAGACGATGGAAACATCGGAATAAGGTGCCAATGGAGTTTCAGGAGAAATAGATACTAGACCGCTATGCTTATAGAGTTTAGACATTAGAATCGATTGGAGCTTTATAGTTTTTCATTCTCTAATCAGTGAATACCAGTGAAATTTGTATTCAAAAAATCAGTGCAAATATGTAGAAATCAGCGTCATCTGCGTTCAATAAAACCTAGTAATTTGCATTCTGTAAAAGCTATTACGCAGAGTTACACAGAGGAAAACACAGAGTTACGCAAAGTCAGAATGCTTCATAAAAAATTTGAATTCGTGAAATTCGTTTCTCAATTCGTCTAATTAGAGCTCAAACCACCCATCCACCGGAAGTTCATAATTATCCTCAACTAAAGTCGATTTGTGTACAAACTCATTGGTTGCGCTCATGTACTGATAATCATTTGCCCATTCTTTATGGTTTTCAGCAAGTGCTTTCAAACTTTCACAAAAATAAACGGTTTCTTCAGTCGTCGTTGTAGGATGAATGGACATCCGAATCCAACCCGGTTTACGAGTCAATTCACCTAAAGAAATTTCATTGGTCAATTCATTGGACATTTCAATGTCAACATGCAACAAGAAATGACCATAAGTTCCTGCACAACTGCAACCACCTCGTGTCTGAATGCCGAAACGATCATTTAAAATCTTTACCCCCAAGTTATAGTGCAAGTCATCGATATAAAAGGAAATTACTCCCAACCGATCTTGATGCTGACCCGCAAGAATATTGACATTATCAATGGCGTTTAGTTTCTGGAAAATATATTCAACAATCTCGTGTTCACGTTCTAGAATATTTTCAACGCCCATTTGGTCCTTCAACTTAATGGCCAATGCCGTTTTGATAGTCTGTAAAAAACCTGGCGTACCACCATCTTCCCGATCTTCAATATTATCGATATACTTATGTTCTCCCCAAGGATTGGTCCAACTTACCGTACCGCCTCCTGGACTATCAGGAATCATGTTTTTGTAAAGTTTTTTACTGAAAATTAAAACACCTGAGGTTCCCGGCCCTCCAATAAATTTGTGAGGGGAAAAGAAAATAGCATCCAAGGCTTCCTCTTCATCTTCCGGATGCATATCAATATCAACATAAGGTGCAGAACACGCAAAATCCACAAAACAAACGCCTCCATTTTGATGCATCAATTTGGCGATAGCATGATAAGGTGTTTGAATTCCGGTCACGTTCGATCCGCCAACGACAGAAGCAATTTTAATAGGATGATCGTTATATTTCTCAAGAAGTACCTTAAAATTTTCCAGGCAGAACAAACCATCTTCACCTGGCGGAATGACTTCCACCTTAGCAATGGTTTCTAACCACGAGGTCTGGTTAGAATGGTGTTCCATATGCGTAATGAAAACAACAGGTTTCATTTCGGCAGGAACTACTGTATGCTTTTGAAGGTTTTCAGGAACTTTCAAGCCTAGAATACGTTGAAACTTATTGATGGCCTCGGTCATTCCGCTACCACAACAAATCAATACATCATCATCATTGCTGTTGACATGATCCTTAATGATATGCTTTGCTCTGTGATAAGCCTTGGTCATAGCCGTACCAGAAACGGTCGTCTCCGTATGGGTATTGGCCACATACGGACCAAACACATTCATCAACTTTTCTTCAATAGGTCTGTACAAACGCCCGGAAGCTGTCCAGTCCGTATAAACGATTTTCTGCGTTCCATAAGGCGTCTCAAATTCTTGATCAATGCCGATGATATGTTGTCTGAACTTTTGAAAATATTGCTCGAGTTCAGTTATTTTTAATTTTGGAGTTTCTGTGGAAATCATTTAAATTAAGTTTTCAGGTATTTTACGCCGCTAAACAGCGGGATGAATTCAATTTTAATATTCAGATCTTCCGATAGCAATCAAGATCAGATTCATGAACATTAAAATTCATTCAAAGGTACTAAATATTCGCAACAGCCTTTATTTCAGCAATGATCTTATCGGCAAGTCTATCAGCTTCATCTTGTGAAGGCGCCTCCGTATAAATTCTGATAATGGGCTCAGTATTACTTTTGCGCAAATGCACCCAACTGTTACTAAAATCAATTTTTACACCATCAATCGTGGTCAGTTTTTCATTTTTATACCGCTCTTCCATCGTTTTTAAAATATCGTCCACATCAATTTCTGGTGTCAAATCGATCTTTTTCTTGCCCATAAAATAATTTGGATACGTGGCTCGAAGTGCGCTTACAGACATTTCTTTTTCTGCCAGCAGGCTTAAAAACAACGCAACGCCCACAAGAGCATCACGGCCATAATGCAATTCTGGATAAATAATTCCACCGTTACCTTCGCCTCCAATAATAGCATTATTCTTCTTCATCAATTCCACAACATTTACCTCTCCTACAGCACTGGCTTCATAACTTCCGCCGTGTTTTTCAGTGACATCTCTTAAAGCTCGGGTTGAACTCATATTGCTTACCGTATTTCCTGGTGTTTTGCTAAGTACATAATCTGCACAGGCAACCAAGGTGTATTCTTCACCAAACATGTCGCCATTTTCATCTACAAAGGCCAAACGATCCACATCAGGATCTACCGCAATTCCAAAATCAGCTTTTTCCTCAACTACCATCGCCGATAAATCTTGTAAATGTTCCTTTAAAGGTTCTGGGTTATGGGGAAAATGCCCGGTTGGTTCACAATACAATTTTATAGCTTGGACACCCAAACGTTCTAACAACAAAGGAATAACAATGCCTCCAGTAGAATTAACACCATCAACCACCACCTTAAATTTGGCATCTCTGATCGCATTTTTATTGACTAATGGCATCTTTAAAACCTCATCAATATGAATGTCGATATAAGCCTCATTTTTCGTAATCTTACCGAGTTGGTCAACTTCCGAAAAATCCATTTGGTCATTTTCTGCGATTTCTAAAATCTTGGCACCTTCAGCCGCATTTAAAAATTCGCCTTTAGCATCTAGCAATTTAAGAGCGTTCCATTGCTTTGGGTTATGACTTGCGGTTAAAATAATGCCGCCATCGGCGTGCTCCATTGGTACAGCGACTTCAACAGTCGGCGTAGTTGACAAACCAAGATCAATCACATGAATACCTAAACCTACTAATGTATTCATAACTAAGTTTTGGATCATTTCACCAGAAATCCGCGCGTCACGCCCCACCACAACTCGGTAATTCTCCTTGTTGCGTTGTTGCTTTATCCAAACCCCATAAGCGGCTGCAAATTTAACTGCATCAATGGGCGTCAAATTATCGCCAACTTTTCCGCCAATAGTGCCTCGTATTCCTGAAATTGATTTGATGAGTGTCATATTTTTAATTTTAAATGAAAAGCAAATATACAATTACAAAATCGGAAATTTTAGGATGCGCCTGTCGAAATACTAAAAAGCAATTTCGTAAATTGGACCAATGAATTTCTTAGCACATATTTATCTTTCAGGAGATCACGATTTAATTACAATTGGAAACTTTATGGCGGATAGCATCAAAGGTAAACGGTATCAAAATTATTCAGATGCCCTCCAAGTAGGCATTCTTCTGCATCGCGAAATTGATACATTTACCGATGCGCATCCTACCGTAAGATTGAGTACAAAACGCTTACATTACAGATACGGTCATTACAGCGGTGTCATCGTTGACATTTTATACGATCATTATTTAGCTAAAAACTGGTCCTTATATTCAGAAACACCATTAGAAACTTATGTGGAAGATTTTTATGAATCACTTCGAATTCATTCCAATCTACTCCCATTGCGAATCCAAAACATGATGCCTTATATGTTGGCCGATAATTGGTTGTTGCACTATGCCGAAATTGATGGCATCCAAAACGTTTTAAACGGCATGAACAGACGTACCAAAAATATCGTTGGAATGGATCGCGCTACGGATGAACTCCACGAATTCTATCAGGAATTTGAAGAGGAATTTACCTCTTTTTTTGAAGAATTGCGTACGTTCTCAGCTCAAAAATTAGCCGCCCTGAAACTGACTTACACTTTAGATTAATGTCATTATGGCTATCATTTTTTATAATTCACACATTTAAAAAACATCATTTCTATGAGAAACATTCTGGTTTTTTGTACCCTATTTTACTCGTTATCGATTTTTTCACAAGGCACCCAATTGTTGAGACAACCCACCATTTCAAAAACCGAAGTTGTTTTTATTTATGCCAACGATTTATGGAAGGCACCTATCAATGGCGGTACCGCAATGCGATTGACCAGTGGCGAAGGGTACGAATCTGATCCACATTTTTCCAAAGACGGTAAGACCATTGCTTTTACGGCGGAATATGATGGCAATCCCGACGTATATATCATTCCGTCAGAAGGAGGCGAACCAAAACGATTGACTTTTCATCCTGATGGCGATTATGTACAGGGCTGGACGCCAGAAAACAAAATTCTATTTCGTTCTGGCAGAGAAGGCAAACCCACCACATTGACAAAGTTTTATACTGTAACAACTGATGGCGGTTTTCCTGAGGCATTGGATATTCCCAGAGCTGCATATGGCGATATTTCGGCGGATGGAAAATATATTGCCTACACACCAATTACCTCATGGGATCCGGAGTGGCGCAATTATCGAGGCGGACAGGCGATGCCCATCTGGATTGTAGATTTAAAGACAAAAGATTTGATTACTACGCCACAGTTGGATAAAGAAAGACATTTGGAACCTGTCTGGCTAAATGGTCTTGTTTACTATCTTTCAGAAAGGGATTATACCAGTAATATCTGGTCTTTTGATCCAGAGACCGAAACCGAAAAACAACTTACTTTTCATAAAAAATTTGACGTCAAAAGTTTAGATGCCAATCAAGAACAAATCGTTTATGAACAAGGCGGCTATCTCCATTTGTTAAATGTAGAAACCGGAAAAACAACCCAGTTGAATATTACGGCCACCGGCGATTTAAACTTTGCCAGACCTCGATGGGAGGATGTTTCAGCAAATAGTTTGAGCAATCCACAAATTTCTCCAAAAGGGATGCGTGCCATTTTTGAACATCGCGGAGAGATCTTTACTGTTCCTAAAAAAAACGGCTCTTGGCGGAATATTACTAACTCTTCAGGAGTTGCAGACAGAAGTCCGATTTGGTCACCAAAAGGCGATAAAATAGCATGGTTTTCTGATGCGAGTGGCGAATACAGGCTCGTGGTGGCAGACCAAGATGGAAGCAATCCACAAGAAATAACCTTACCCAATGCCACTTTCTACTTTAAGCCTGAGTGGTCGAATGACGGAAAGTATATTGCGTACACGGACACCGATTATAATATTTGGGTGTTAAATTTAGAAACCAAAAAAGCAGTAAAAGCAGATACCGACCGCTATGCACATCCTGAGCGTTCAATGAATCCTGTTTGGTCTCCCGACAGCAAATGGATTGCTTATGCGAAACAAAAAGAAAGTCATTCAAAGCGATTTTCGTTTATAATATAGAAACCAACGAAAAGTTTCAAATTACCGACGGGATTGCTGATGCTATCAGCCCTGTTTGGGATGCTTCAGGAAAGTATATTTATACTTTGGCAAGTACCAATTACGGATTGACTTCTGGCTGGTTGGACATGAGTTCATATGATGTGAGTGTTACCAGAAGCCTATATGCTATTGTCCTTAATAGTAAAGATGACGCTCCTATTATTCCAAAAACAGATGAAGAGAATTCTAAAACGATGAACGACAAATCAGAAGACGATAAAAAAGAGGACATAGACAAAAAAGACAAGAACAAAAAGAATGATTCTAAAGACAAAGATAAGCTAGCAGAAATCCCAAAAGTGGTCATCGATGAAGAAAATATTTTCAATCGTGTCGTACCTCTACAACTTAAGGAAGGCAAATACGTCGAGTTAATCAAAGGCCCAAGGAATATCGTTTTTGTTGCTGAAAACATTCCTGGCGAAACTGGATCAAAAATCCACAGCTATAGTTTAGAAGACGGGAAAGCCACTAAGTATGCCAAAAACATTTCTGACATGGTCGTATCTGCAGATCGTGAAAATGCATTGATCAGACAAAACAACAATTGGAGTATTACCAACACTTCAAAACCTCTAAAAGATGAAGAAAAACTTAAAATGGATCTTAAAGTCAAAGTCGACCCAAAAGCGGAGTACCACCAAATCTTTAAGGAAGGATGGCGTTTTATGCGTGATTTCTTATATGTAAACAACGTCCATGGCGCACCTTGGGATGAAATTTATGAATGGTACGCCCCGTGGATTGACCATGTGCGACACCGAACAGATTTAAATTATGTCGTGGATATTATGAGTGGCGAGGTTTCCATTGGGCATTCCTATGTTTCCGGTGGCGATATGCCAAAAATAGATCGTGTGCCAGTAGGTTTATTAGGATGTGACTTTGAGTGGACCAAAGATGGCTATCGGATCAGTAAAATTTATAATGGCGAACGCTGGAATCCTGGCACCTACCCGCCTCTTGGATTACCCGGAATTAATGTGAAGGAAGGATATTATATCCTTTCGATCAACGGAAAATTGGTAACGCCAAAAGAGAACATCTACAGTCTATTGGAGCAAAAAGCCGACCGAGAAATCACGATTGAAGTGAATAATAAACCCTCACCAACTGGCGCCAAATCATTTTTGGTAAAACCTGTTTCCAATGAACGCGATCTGCGTTATATGGATTGGGTGGAAGGCAATCGCAAGAAAGTAGATGAGCTTTCCAATGGCAAACTGGCTTATGTATATGTTCCAAATACGAGTCAAGACGGATTTAAATCCTTTAATCGATATTACTTTTCTCAACAAGACAAAAAAGGTGTCATAATTGATGAACGCAACAATGGCGGTGGATCGGCAGCAGATTATATGATCGACATCATGTCTCGTGAGCTCTTTGGATATTTCAACAGTAAAACCAACGACAACCGACCGTGGACAACGCCAATGGCCGGAATTTGGGGGCCAAAAGTGATGCTTATTAACGAGCGCGCAGGTTCTGGAGGCGATTTGCTTCCCTATATGTTTAAAGCGAAAAACCTAGGACCACTTATCGGAACCAGAACTTGGGGAGGATTAGTCGGCACTTGGGACACACCTCTTTTTATTGACGGCGGTCGAATGGTGGCACCTCGTGGAGGCTTTTATGATGTTAATGGCGAATGGGCCGTTGAAGGCGAAGGTGTTTCGCCAGACATTGAAGTTATTCAAGAACCAAGGTTAAGTATGAATGGCAATGATCCACAGTTGGAACGTGGCGTAAAAGAAGCCATGAAGTTATTAAAAACGCAAGAATTCCAGATGCAACCAGAACCAAAAGCACCGGTGCGCTGGAAACGTCCAGAAGGGTACAAAACTGAAAATTAAGGATTGAGCTATTTC
Organism: Flavobacteriales bacterium; assembly: GCA_038243395.1. Lineage (GTDB taxonomy): Bacteria > Bacteroidota > Bacteroidia > Flavobacteriales > Flavobacteriaceae > Gelidibacter. The sequence continues at coordinate 23,951 of JBBSRC010000005.1, forward strand.
GCGTTATTTCGCAGAGATACACAGAGAAACACGGAGTTGCACAGAGACTTTTGAGAAGATTTTAATTTTCATCTCTGTGCATCTCTATTTACTCCGTGAGACTTTGTGAAATACCTATATTTGCATCTTCTATTTTAATCAAAGAATCATTCGTGGCAAGTCCAAAAAAAATAATAAAAATCGTAGCAGGAACCATTATCTTCTTTACGCTACCAACCCTCCTCCTATTTAGTTTTTTATACTTTAAATACAATGAAGAATTGCCCACAGGAGTCAAAGGTCCGCAAGCAGATCAATTAGCCACCAAAATGTTAAATGCACTCGATTATGAGGCTTATAAAAACACCAATTATTTAGAATGGACTTTTAAAAAACGCCATCATTTTAAATGGAATAAAGCCGAAAATACCTGTGAAGTGTATTGGAGCGATTATAAAATCCAACTCGATTTGAACGATACCTCAAAAAGCGAAGCTTTTCAAAATGACACTAAAGTTGACGTGGACAAATCAAAAAAACTCATTGAGAAAGCAATTGCTTATTTTAATAACGATTCGTTTTGGTTAGTCGGCCCCTATAAAGTATTTGATCCTGGAACAGAACGTAGTTTGGTGACTTTAGAAAATGGCTCAGAAGCACTTTTAGTAACTTATACTTCTGGAGGAACAACGCCAGGCGATTCTTATCTGTGGCATCTAGATACATCTGGCAAACCAATAAGTTTTCAAATGTGGGTGGACATTCTGCCAATTAACGGATTGGAAGCTTCTTGGAGCGATTGGACAACAACTGAGAGTGGTGCGCAATTACCAACCTTTCACAAGTTCATGGTTTTCGGAATGGAAATCACGGATATTGTGGGAAGAAAATAGTGTTATTTGGACGCTATTACGCAAAGTTCCACAGGGAAAACATAGAGTTTCGCAAAGAAACGTGTATTAGCAAAACCCTTTATCTGAGCACTATTCATCACCAACTAAAATCCGGTAACTACACTACGGTCTGCAACCCTTAAGACTGAGAATGAGACTGCTAACTGCTCGCCCATCGGTAGCTTTTGCGAAGGCGGGAAGACTGAACCCTAACTCTTCAGCCCCACAAAGTTTTGGCTAGCATGTTTGAACAACACATTAAACGTGGTCAAACTGCCATAGCATCTTGTGATATATTGCTGCAAATCTATTTTGTCTTGTTCTTCCAATTTACTGCTGTTGATTTTTTGTTCCATCACTCGCAAGCGGTCTCGAACCATGGTTATTTTATGAAAAAATGTGTCCATTGGTATTTCGTTCGATTTTAGATTACGATCTCCAGGTTGCAGGATGAGTTTACCACCTTTCCACTTATCAGCAATTGACACGACTTCGCTCACATCGCTCCATTGTTTCAAAATGGTTTTTAAAGTATGTTCCACTTCATGAAAACTGACGGTATCTACATCATCTTCTGCAGCTTCAATGACTTCAAATTCAGCGTCGATCTCGATCGTTTCTAATCCACTATCAATAAACGTCACCCAATAATGTTTGGAGGTCACGTTGGTAACAACACCTTTACCAAATTCTGGGTGGTTGATTCTTGAGCTAATTCCTAGTAATTGCATTGAAAAATGTTTTTTTTCATTCCCTCGATTCCAAAAGCGATCGAAAGGAATTAATGTTAGATTATATAAATCATTTCTACTTTAGTGCAAAATTACGTCATAGAGCAATGCACTTTTGTAATGAACCACAAGTATATTACTTTTTTTAAGGTATTTGAAACTGAGATATATAATTATAAGCGCTTTTAATAAAGAATAAACACAACATGTGTTACCCTCCTTCAGAGATTCTATTAACTAAAACCCAAGTACTTATTTAACAAAACTCTAAGGTTACCCCACTTCATAATTTAATGCAGAAACTGTATCTTTGCATCCCTGTTTAATTTACTAAGCAGTCACATGATTTTGCTAAAGCCCATTCTACTATTCCATGAGTAAATTTGAAGATACTATTGAGGTTCAAGGCGCGCGCGTTCACAACCTAAAAAATATAGATGTTTCCATTCCCCGTGAAAAACTTGTCGTTATAACAGGTCTGTCTGGAAGTGGCAAATCGTCATTGGCTTTTGATACTATTTATGCTGAAGGTCAACGCCGATATATTGAGACATTTTCGGCATATGCTCGTCAGTTCTTAGGTGGTCTGGAGCGTCCTGATGTAGATAAGATTGATGGCCTCTCGCCTGTTATCGCAATTGAACAAAAAACCACCAGTAAGTCGCCACGTTCTACGGTAGGCACTATTACGGAGATTTATGACTTTTTACGTTTATTATATGCTAGAGCAAGTGATGCTTACAGCTATAATACTGGCGAAAAAATGGTCAGTTATACCGATGAACAAATTAAAAGTCTGATCAAAGAAAGTTTTAACGGAAAACGCATCAATATTTTAGCGCCTGTGATCCGTTCACGTAAAGGGCATTATCGCGAATTGTTTGAGCAGATCGCAAAACAAGGTTTTGTAAAAGTACGTGCAGATGGAGAAGTGAAAGATTTGGTCAAAGGCATGCAATTGGACCGCTACAAAACACACGATATTGAAATTGTCATTGATCGTCTTAAAATTGATGAATCTGACGATAATGACAAACGCCTCGCAGAAACCATCAATACGGCTATGTATCACGGTGATGACATCCTTATGGTCTTAGATCAGGACACTAATGAAACACGGTATTTTAGCCGAAGTTTAATGTGCGCTACCTCAGGAATCTCTTACCCCAATCCTGAGCCGAATAATTTTTCATTCAATTCGCCTAAAGGGGCGTGTCCAAAATGTAACGGAATTGGAAAATTATATCAAGTCAATGATAAAAAGATCATCCCTGATCCCAGTCTTTCCATCAAAGCGGGAGCTTTGGCTCCTCATGGTCCGTATAAAAACAGCTGGATTTTTAAGCAGTTTGAAACGATCGCACAACGTTATAACTTTCAGTTGACTGATCCTTATAAGGACATTCCGGCAGAGGCCAAAAAAATGATTTTATATGGTGGCAACGAAAAATTTTCCGTAGAAAGCAAAACGCTCGGTGTTACACGAGATTATAAAATTGATTTTGAAGGCGTTGCAAATTTCATTGAAAATCAATTTATAAATGCAGAAACAACCTCTTTGAAACGTTGGGCCAAAGATTATATGGACAAGGTAGAATGTGATGCCTGTCATGGTTCACGTTTACGTCAGGAATCACTTTACTTTAAAGTCAACGGCCTTAATATTGCTGAATTATCCAATATGGATATTAGTGATTTAGCCGAATGGTTTTCTGTTTTGGCACCAAAATTATCGACCAAGCAGTTGCAGATTTCTGAAGAAATCATCAAGGAGATCAGAACCCGTGTTCAATTTCTTTTAGATGTTGGCTTGGAATACCTATCCCTTAACAGAAGTTCAAAATCATTATCAGGTGGTGAGGCGCAACGCATTCGATTGGCGACTCAAATCGGCTCACAATTGGTAGGCGTACTTTATATATTGGACGAACCAAGTATTGGACTGCACCAACGCGACAACGAGAAATTGATCAATTCGTTAATAGCACTTCGTGATATTGGTAATTCTGTTATTGTGGTGGAACACGATAAGGACATGATCGAAAGTGCGGATTATGTGATTGATATCGGACCCAAAGCAGGAAAATATGGAGGAGAGATTATCAGTGTGGGTACACCGGAAGAATTAAAAACACATCACACGCTTACGGCAGATTATCTTAATGGCACTAAACAAATCGAAATTCCTAAAAAACGCCGTGAAGGCAATGGGAAGTTTATAGAACTTAAAGGTTGTACAGGAAATAACTTGAAAAACGTCTCTGTAAAATTTCCATTGGGAATGATGATTGGCGTGACCGGTGTTTCTGGCAGTGGGAAATCTACTTTAATCAATGAAACGCTATACCCTATTCTGAATGCCTATTACTTTAATGGTGTAAAAAAACCGATGCCTTATAAAAGTATAAAGGGATTAGAACATATTGATAAAGTCATTGATATTAACCAATCGCCAATTGGAAGAACACCAAGAAGCAATCCTGCCACCTACACTAAGACTTTTGACGAAATTAGAAGTCTATTTGCGAAAATTCCAGAAGCCATGATTCGCGGCTATAAACCAGGGCGTTTTAGTTTTAACGTTAAAGGTGGTCGTTGCGAAACCTGTCAAGGTGCAGGTTTACGAGTTATTGAAATGAATTTCTTACCTGATGTTTATGTAGAATGTGAAACCTGCCAAGGCAGACGTTTCAATAGAGAAACCTTGGAAATTCGTTACAAAGGAAAATCGATTAGCGATACTTTAGACATGACCATTAATGAAGCCGTCGAATTTTTTGAACATATCCCAAAAATCCACAACAAATTAAAAACCATTAAAGATGTTGGTTTAGGCTATATCACATTAGGACAACAAAGCACTACCCTTTCAGGTGGTGAGGCGCAACGTATTAAATTAGCTACAGAATTGAGCAAGCGCGATACGGGAAATACCTTTTATATTTTGGATGAACCAACAACGGGTCTACACTTCGAAGATATTAGAGTCTTAATGAATGTTCTTAATAGTTTAGTCAATAAAGGGAATACCATCTTAATTATTGAACACAATATGGATGTCATCAAAACTGTAGATTATATTATTGATATAGGTTACGAAGGTGGCAAAGGTGGTGGGCAAGTAATTGTTGAAGGAACTCCAGAAGTCGTGGCCAAACACAAGAAAAGTTATACCGCAAAATTCCTAAAAAGAGAGCTCGAAATTCAGAAAAACCAATCAGTTTGACAACATCATAAAACAACTCTTATTAATTGTGTTAAAATTTAATGCGTATCAGCGCATTCAAGATGTTGAATTTTTAGTATATTAGTACTATAACTTTAAAAACTAACTATTATGAGAGGTATTCTTTGGCTTGTCGCCGTAATTTGTATTGTTATTTGGCTTTTAGGATTTTTGGGAGTTGTTGAAGGCTTAGGCTCCAGCAGTTTGATCCATATTCTTTTAGTAATTGCAGTAATTGCTATTCTTTACAATATCATAGCTGGTCGAAAACCACTCTAAGTAAGCTTTAGCTAGATTATACAAAATTAATATCACAAGGCAAATCTCTCGATTTGCCTTTTTCTATTTAGTTCATGTCACTGAGCGTCAGAAAGCTTTGAAAAATTCTGTTTCACAGCATGTCAATTGTTCAAATGCTCATTTAAAACGAAACCCCCTTCAGCATTTACATTTCATCTCCTTTATATTTTTAAAATTGATTCAATAGAACTTATTAGGTTATTTTCTATTAAATTTGTCTGTTTTGGCAATTCCGAAGAAAGAAAATAGAGGATAGATCCTGAAAGAAAGACGTTAAAATAAAGAGACTAGAGTTAGAAATACATTTTCCCAAAAACCGGAAACTGCTGACAACAGACTGCAGACTGCTGACTGCTGTCTGCCGACTATAAACCGTGTTCTTCATAAATATAAACAAAATAAAATCAATAAAGAATATTACGAATGAGATTAGAAAAACATAGTAAAGCTTGGAATGAAATAAAAACAAATGACTCTTGGGCCATTTTTAAAATTATGGGCGAGTTTGTAAACGGGTATGAAAAACTAAGCAAAATTGGACCTTGTGTTTCCATTTTCGGCTCAGCTCGTACCAAGCCAGATCATAAATATTATAAATTGGCAGAAGAAGTTGCGAAAAAAATTGTTGAACATGGTTATGGTGTCATCACTGGTGGTGGTCCAGGAATCATGGAAGCCGGAAATAAAGGTGCACATATCGCAGGAGGAACTTCTGTTGGCCTGAACATTGATTTACCATTCGAACAACACGACAATCCTTATATAGATGCTGACAAAAGTTTAGATTTTGATTATTTTTTTGTGAGAAAGGTCATGTTTGTAAAATACTCTCAAGGATTTGTAGTCATGCCCGGTGGTTTTGGAACTTTGGACGAATTATTTGAAGCCATTACGCTGATTCAAACCAATAAAATTGAAGAGTTTCCGATCATTCTAGTGGGCACTGAATTTTGGGAAGGCCTTTTAGAATGGATAAAATCTAAACTTTTGGATTCATTTAATACAATCAGCGCAAAAGACTTAGATCTTGTTCATTTAGTTGATACTCCTGACGAAGTCATAAAAATATTAAACGACTTTTATAAAGAATTTGAGTTGAGTCCGAATTTCTAACTTTTGCGCAACTACTTAATTCTATTAGTTCGATAGTATAAATAAATTATAATTCGTAAAGCGATATTGGCTGAAGATAAATACGTAAATCATTTCAAAACATCTCTTAAAACCCTAAGCACTATAAATTCGGTATTTCATTTGTTCGCAATAGTTCGTACTTAAAAATTAAAACCTTTAAAGTTTGTCATATAATATTTTAAAAAGACGTTTTCTTTTAAGTTTCTTGATTTTCCACGCGGCATTGATATATGGTCAGAATAAGATTGATATCGATGTGAAATTCGACATGCCAAAAAAGAGTGCTAAAATTGCCCAAACCATTCGCTATCAAAATAACACCAATGATACTTTAAGGACGATTTATTTAAACGACTGGAATAATAGCTTCTCCACAAAACGAACGCCATTAGCCAAGCGTTTTGCTGAAGAATATAGTACGAAATTTCATTTTGCCACTAATGATATGCGAGGTTTTACCAACATTACCTCGATAAAAAATACAGATGGACAAGAATTAACTCACACGAGATTACATCTGCATCCAGATGTTGTTGAAGTGGAACTGCCTGATCCGGTACTGCCAAACCAATATTATCAAATTGATCTCTCTTACAATCTACGTTTTCCTGATGATACCTTTACGGATTACGGAATCACAGAAGATAATGATCTCAATTTAAAATATTGGTATATCACTCCAGCAGTTTACGATGGCAGTTGGCATTATTATAGCAATAAAAATTTGGACGATCTATTTATTCCCAAAGCAGATATCAGCCTGAAAATAGAATTTCCTAAAAATTATGGGGTTTATTCCGAACTGACGATTGTTGAAACTGTACCAAATGACAGTACACAAACATTTTATCTTTATGGAAAAGATCGAGTTGACAGTAAACTCTATCTCAATAAATTTCCAAAGTTCAACTTTGTTCAGACCGATAATTTTACGGTCATCACTGATTTGGAAAACGAAGGGATCATGCCGACCGACCGTGCGATCATCACTGATAAAATTACCCAATTCATCACCAAGCATTTAGGACAATATCCTCATGATTATCTTTTAGTTACGGACATTGAATATAAAAAGGATCCGCTTTATGGTTTAAATCAATTGCCCAAATTTTTAAATCCGTTTCCTGGGAATCTTCAATATGAGCTGAAACTTTTAAAAACCACATTAAAAAACTATCTAGACAACACTCTTTTATTAAATCCGCGACAAGACTATTGGTTAAGTGATGGGATTCAAGTTTATTATTTGATGAAATATGTGGAGAAAAACTATCCAGATCTCAAATTGTTGGGCACTTTAGCCAATTACTGGGGTATTCGCTCATTTCATGCGGCCGACCTCAATTTTAATGAGCAGTATAATCTCTATTTTATGCAAATGGCGCGAACTAATTTAGATCAAGCCCTGACTCTGCCTAAGGATGCCTTATTAAAATTCAACGCAAATATCGCCGGTAAATACAAAGCTGGGATCGGTCTGAAATATTTAGATGATTTTGTAAATGCTAATGTCGTTGAAAAAACCATTCAAGAATATATTGAAAATTCAAAACTAAAAAGAACGACCACTTCCGACTTTGAAAATTTACTAAAAAAGAATACGGATAAAAACGTCGATTGGTTTTTTGAGGACTATCTCAATAGTAGAAAAAAAATAGATTTTAGAATTAAGGATATCATCAAAACTGAGGATTCAGTTACATTCACCATTAAAAACAAACGAAAAAATGATGTTCCTGTTTCGTTGTTTACCCTTAAAAACGATTCCGTTTTATCAAAAACTTGGATTGAACATATCGATGGTTTAAAAACGTTGACCATTCCACGCAATGAAGCGACAAAGCTGGTTCTGAATTACGATAATACAATTCCTGAAATCAATCTTCGGGACAATTGGAAATCTTTAAAAGGTCGGTTCTTTAACAACAAACCTTTACAATTTCGGTTGTTTAAAGATTTTGAAGATCCTGACTACAACCAGGTGTTCCTTATGCCTTTGGTCGAGTTCAATAATATTTATGATGGTTTTACATTGGGCACCAAAATTTATAATAAAACTTTGTTGATGAAAAATTTTACCTATAGATTATCTCCAAAATATTCTTTTAATTCTGAAATTATTACGGGCGGTGCTGTCGGCGTTTATACACAACAATTTGAGGATCGAAATCTACATATGATTACTTATGGTTTAAGTGGTGCTTACGCCTCTTTTGCGAAAAACGCATTTGTAACCAAAGTTAGTCCGAGTGTTTCATTTCACTTTAGGGACAATAATAATTTTAGATCTAATAAATCAAGTTATATTAATTTCAGGTATTTAAACATTTCCAGAACGGTCAAGGAGAATGCATTGCTCACCGTTACAGATCCAAATTATAGTGTTTTTAACATCAGATATGTTAACGCCCACACTGGTTTGATGGATTTCTCTAAATTTTATTATGATTTTCAAGCTGCCAAAAAGTTTGGAAAAATAGCCGTAAACTACGAATGGCGGAAACTTACAGAGCGTAATAGACAGTTTAATTTTAGATTTTTTGCCGGTACATTTCTATATAATAACACTAACCCAAACTCGGACTACTTCAGTTTTGCCCTGGACCGACCTACGGATTATCTCTTTGATTATAATTATCTAGGACGATCAGAGAACTCTGGTATCTTCAGCCAGCAAATTATTATTGCGGAAGGCGGGTTTAAGTCGAAGTTAGATACGCCTTTCGCCAACCAATGGATGACCACTGCCAATGTGAGCACAACCATATGGCGTTATATTGAGGCTTATGGGGATGTTGGATTGATAAAAAACAGATCTTTCGACCCAGAATTCGTTTATGACTCAGGAATACGACTCAATTTAGTGACCGATTATTTTGAACTCTATTTCCCTATCTATTCTAACTTAGGCTGGGAAATTGATCAGCCTAATTATAGCCAACGCATCCGGATCAAATTCACATTAGATCCTGAGGTATTGCTGGGTCTATTTAAACGGAAGTGGTTTTGATGCTTCGGCTTTGCTCAGCAACCGTACTTCGACTATGCTCAGTAACCGTACTTCGACTCTGCTCAGCAACCGTACTTCGACTCTGCTCAGTAACCGTACTTCGACTCTGCTCAACAACCGTACTTCGACTTTGCTCAGTAACCGTGTTACGACTCTGCTCAGTAACCGTACTTCGGCTTTGCTCAGCAACCGTACTTCGACTTTGCTCAACAACCATGTTTCGAATTAAATCAAGATTCCCTATTTCGACTAATCTTAATAGTCTATTTTAAATTATTTGACCGTCCATAATACTGGCGGAGGCGGAAATTTTACGCAATAATTAACAAATCGTATTTAAATATATTAATATTCCGTTGCGAGCTTTGCGAAGCATCCTTGCGTCTTTGTTTTAAAATTCAGAATGGAGATTAACCGCTAAGGACGCAAAGTTAAGCGCAAGGGACACAAGAAAAAGTGAAGTTGAAAGCGAAATTGAAGTTGAAATTGAAATTGGTGACATTCAATTATATCCTATCAACATTATTTATATTTTAAACATTTCATAAATGATGAAAATTCTGTCGCCTATTTTCAAATTTATTTAACTCCCACTCTATGCCCAAAATTTATTGAAAAATGATAAGTTTGTAAGCGTGCTTAATTATTTTATTAAACCTGAATTAAAACAACATAGTCAACAGTTAAAAACAACCATTAACATCATACCAATGAATAAATCCATATTTCTTAGCTTCCTAATTTCATTTCTTGTTTTCAACCTCCACGCCCAAAAGAGCGAACTTTCAGTTGAAAAAATAATGCAAGATCCAAAATGGATGGGAACATTTCCTTCTAATGTAAAATGGGATCAGAACAGCAGCGCCATATATTTCAATTATAATTCAGATAATGATCCTTCTGATTCTTTATACCGCATCCGATTGGCAAATCCGAAAAAGATTCAAAAAATAAGTTGGACGGAAGAAAAAGATATCGATTTTGCTAGCGGCACTTTCGATAAAGCAAAAACCAAAAAGATTTATTCCGAAGGAAATACCTTGAAAATACTGGATGTTAAATCGGGAAAAGAAACAGAATTACTACAATTTCCTAAAAACATTGGTAGCCCTTATTTCTTGGCAAATGAAGACTGGATAGCCTTTGAAGCTGAGAATAACGCTTATATCTATTCGCAAAAAACAGGCGTTTTAAAGAAATTAACGGAGATCAAAACGGGAGAGAAATCTAAAAAGAAAGATCCTAAATCCTCAGATAAAGCGACGTTATTAGAAGATGAAAATCTCAAACTACTCGGAGTTGTAAAAGAACGTAAGGACAAACAAGAAAGTACGAAAAAGATAAGAGAAGATCGCAAGGAAAAAGACGGATTTATCTATTATTCTGGCGATAATCAAGTCCTTAATCTGAAAGTATCTCCAGATGCAAAATATGTGACCTTTAATATTTTCCAACGTGGTAAAAGTGATAACACCATTGTTCCGAATTATATTGATGCCTCCAGTTACACCAAAGATTTAAACACACGCTCTAAGGTTGGTGATGATCAAACTAAAGTTGAATTGGCCATCTATAATATTGAAAAAGACACCGTTTACAATGTCCAAACCAACACCTTACCCGGAATCAAAGACTTACCCGATTACGTTAAAGATTATCCAGATAAAGAATGGGAAGAAAAGGACCGCGACGTTATGACTTCAAACGCCTATTTTTCTGATAATGGCCAACACGCGGTTGTCAATGTCCGTTCAAAAGATAACAAAGACCGATGGATAGCTAAAATTGATTTAAACACAGGCGCCTTAACCAGTTTAGACAGACAGCGTGATGAGGCATGGATTGCCGGCCCAGGTATTGGATGGTCAATGGGCGGAGGGACTTTGGGTTGGTTGCCGGATAACGAAAATATATACTTCCAATCTGAAGCGACCGGCTATTCACATTTATATCTTTTAGATGTTAATAATGCCAAGAAAACAGCTTTAACGTCAGGAAATTATGAGGTTTTTGATCCCTTTATGTCTAATGATAAAAAAAGCTGGTATTTGACAACATCTGAAGTTGGGCCCGGTGAAAGACATTTCTACAAAATGCCGTTAATGGGCGGAAAGATGGATCAATTGACCCACATGACCGGAAATAATGATGTAAAGCTATCTCCAGATGAAAAAACGATTGCGATTCTTCATTCTTATAGTAATCAACCTTGGGAGCTTTATTTAAAAAAGAATGACGTTAAGTCCAAAGCAATTGAATTGACCTCGGGAAAATCGGAACTCTTTAAAAGCTATAATTGGAGAGATCCACAACTCATTACCTTCAAAGCTGAAGATGGTGCTCAGGTGCCTGCCAGACTTTATGTACCTGAAGCCTCCGTTAAAAATAATGCGGCCGTAATTTTTGTACACGGTGCAGGATATCTTCAGAATGTCCATAAATGGTGGTCTTCTTACTTTAGGGAATATATGTTCCACAACTTATTGACCGATTTAGGCTACACCGTTATCGACATCGATTACAGAGGAAGTGCGGGTTATGGCAGAGATTGGCGTACCGGAATTTACAGACATATGGGCGGAAAAGACTTGTCTGATCAAGTAGATGGCGCTAAATATCTGATGGACAATTTTGGAATTGACAAGGATAAAATCGGGATTTATGGAGGCAGTTATGGCGGGTTTATCACTTTAATGGCTTTATTTAATGAACCGGATACCTTCACATCTGGTGCTGCTTTGCGCTCGGTTACGGACTGGGCACATTATAATCACGGGTACACCGCTAATATTTTAAACGAACCATTTAACGATCCAATCGCCTATGAGCGCTCCTCTCCTATTTATTTTGCGGAAGGTTTAAAAGGAAATCTCCTTATTGCCCACGGCATGGTCGATGTTAACGTACACTTTCAAGACGTGGTACGCCTAGCCCAACGCCTAATTGAATTGGGTAAAGATAATTGGGAAATGGCAGTTTATCCAGCAGAAGATCACGGTTTTGTCGAACCCAGCAGTTGGACGGATGAATATAAAAGGATCTTAAAACTCTTTAACACGACTTTACTCGACGATTAAATTATATTAATAACCTAATTATCAGCCTATGACCCTTTAAATAAAAGAATGTTTCAGGTTGATAATTTATAGTTAATTTAAACCTTCAAAAGAAAATCGAATTGCAAAACCATTCGATTTTGACTACTTTTGCAATAACCAAAACGCACTTTATGCAAACGACGCCAAAAACAGCCACAGACCTCTCCTTCGAAGAATTTCAATCAGAAATTTTAAGTGATTATAAAATAGCGATGACCAGCAGGGAGTGTAGCTTGTTGGGCAGACGCGAAGTTCTGACCGGAAAAGCGAAGTTTGGAATTTTTGGAGACGGAAAAGAAGTGCCCCAATTGGCTTGGGCCAAAGTATTTAAAAATGGCGATTTTCGTTCGGGATATTACAGGGATCAAACCTTTATGATGGCTATTGGCGCTTTGACTATCCAGCAGTTTTTCGCTGGCTTATATGGTGATCCAGACATTGACCACGACCCAATGTCGGCAGGCCGTCAAATGGGAGGCCACTTTGGCACTCATAGTTTAGATGAAAAAGGCGATTGGAAAAATCTTTTACAACAAAAAAATTCTAGCGCTGACATTTCACCTACTGCAGGACAAATGCCACGCCTTTTGGGACTTGCGCAGGCCTCTAAAATATATCGAAATGTAAAGGGCATTCACAGCCCTAAATTCTCAAATAAAGGAAATGAAGTCGCTTGGGGCACTATCGGAAACGCCAGTACCAGCGAAGGCTTATTTTTTGAAACCATAAATGCTGCTGGAGTTTTGCAGGTACCTATGGTCATTAGTATTTGGGATGATGAGTACGGCATTTCAGTACACGCAAAACACCAAACCACCAAAGAAAATATATCGGAAATTTTAAAAGGTTTCCAACGTGATGAACACGGTAAAGGCTACGAAATTTTAAAAGTTAAGGGCTGGGATTATGTCGCACTCATTGAAACCTATCAAAAAGCTTCAAAAATTGCAAGAGAGGAACATGTTCCTGTAATGATTCATGTTGTTGAACTTACGCAGCCACAAGGGCATTCCACTTCAGGATCTCATGAGCGTTACAAAAGTAAAGAACGTTTAGATTGGGAAATTGAACGCGATTGTATTAAAAGAATGCGCGATTGGATTATTTCCAATAGCATTTCTACGGAAGTGGAATTGGATACCATCGATAAAAATATTAAAAAGAAAGTTAGAGAAGGCAAAAAAGCGGCTTGGGAAGACTATCAAAATCCCTTAAAAGAAGAGCAAAAGGAAGCTATTCAATTGATTACTAATTTGGCCAAATCGAGCGCCAATAAAGTATTCATTGAACGTTTAATTACTGAATTGTCCAATATTGCCGAACCAATTAGAAAAGATATTGCGTCAGCGGTTAGAAGATCGTTGCGTTATGTGATTTCTGAGGAGTCAGCACAAAAAGATGCTGCCAACGAATGGATAAATGGCTATTTAGAGCGGATTCAGCCAAAATATAGCTCTCATTTATTTAGCCAGTCTAAAAAATCAGCATTACATATAAAGGAAGTTTTACCAACCTATGATGCATCTGCAGAAGATGTAGATGGTCGTTTGGTGCTTCGGGATAATTTTGATGCTATATTCAAAAAACATCCAGAAGCTTTGATATTTGGTGAAGATACAGGTGCAATTGGTGATGTTAACCAAGGCTTGGAAGGTTTGCAGGAAAAGTACGGAGCGCTGAGAGTTGCTGACGTAGGAATTCGTGAAGCCACCATTATGGGTCAAGGGATTGGTATGGCCATGCGCGGTTTGCGCCCAATTGCCGAAATTCAATACTTGGACTATATCCTCTACGCGCTTCAGATTATGAGCGACGACCTGGCAACTTTACATTACAGAACCAAAGGGAAACAAAAAGCACCTGTAATTGTCCGAACAAGAGGCCATAGATTGGAAGGTATTTGGCATTCTGGATCACAATTGGGAGGTATTTTGAATTTAATTAGAGGCATTCATGTATTGGTTCCTCGAAATATGACCAAAGCTGCTGGTTTTTATAACACCCTTTTAGAATGTGATGATCCTGCATTAGTAGTCGAATGCCTAAACGGATACCGTCTTAAAGAAAAGTTACCGACTAATTTCGGAGATTTTAAAACTCCAATTGGCGTGGTAGAAACACTTAAAATAGGTAATGATATTACCTTAGTATCCTATGGTTCCACTCTGCGTTTGGTAGAACAAGCCGCCAAAGAATTATTAGAAGTAGGCATCAATGCAGAAGTGATCGACGTGCAGTCTTTACTTCCTTTTGATTTAAATCATGATATTGTTAAAAGCATTGAGAAAACCAACCGATTGATGGTTATTGATGAAGATGTTCCGGGTGGTGCATCTGCTTTTATTCTCAACGAAATTTTAAATACCCAAAACGCCTACCAATACTTAGATAGTCAACCTAAAACCTTAACGGCACGTTCACACCGACCTTCTTATGGAACCGATGGCGATTATTTTTCAAAACCTTCAGTAGAAGATATTTTTGAAAACGTATACGCCGTAATGCACGAAGTCAGTCCTGACGATTATCCGAAATTAAGATAATTTATAAATCCAGTCATTTCCTAACATTGTTGTTTAAATGAAAAATAATTTCAATGATTTTGCGCTTGCTATTTTAAGAGTGGGCTTTTCAGCAGTGATGTTAACACATGGTGTTCCCAAAATCAGCATGCTTCTTGACAATCCTTCAGGTTTTTCTGATCCTATTGGAATTGGTGCAACTGTCACACTTGTTTTGGCGATTTTAGGCGAAGTCATCGCTCCGTTATTTGTATTAATTGGTCTAAAAACGAGAATTGCCTCAATTCCCGTTATTCTGATTATGGCGGCGGCGACCTTTGTGGTTCATGCCGATGATGCTTTTGCCATTAAGGAAAAAGCAGTCCTCTTTTTGATTGCATTTATCGTTATTGCTTTGGCCGGTCCTGGAAAATATTCTGTTGACGGTAAATAATAATGTGAGATGAAAGCTGTTTCAGTCGTTACAATTAAGAAAGAACTAAAGCATCGCTCTCAGGAAGAATTGCTGGAACTTTGTTTGCGTCTTTCAAAATTTAAAAAGGAAAATAAGGAACTTCTTACGTACTTATTATTTGAATCTCACGACGAATCTGGTTATAACGAAACCGTAAAAGCTGAAATAGACGAACAGTTTAAAAGTATCAATACCAACAGTTACTTCTACATTAAGAAAAGCGTGCGTAAAATTCTTAGAAACATTAAAAAATACGCAAGATATTCTCTTAAAAAAGAAACTGAAGTGGAGCTTTTGCTGCATTTTTGTAAAGTCTTAAAAGACTTTGAACCTTCTATATTTAAGAATGTTACGCTACTTAATATCTTTGAACGTCAAATAGTGCTTATTAAAAAGATTGTGTCAACCCTTCATGAAGATTTACAGTATGATTATCATCAAGAATTGGAGCAATTAGAAGACGCAACTTAGAATACTAGAAAATCGTCTCGTTTAAAAAAACGAAATAGAAGGCACAATAAGAAAAGCACCTCCAAATTTACAACATGAATATCAAATTTTCGGGAGTATTTCTGCTGCTGCTACAAATGTCGTTAAGTGGCTTTTCAAAAACAGAATCAGAAGGCAAGACCGTATCTTAGGTTATAAATCAACAACAATCAGGTCAGGATTAATCACACCGATTCTAATTTTGGTTTTAACTTAATTATTTTTGTTTGGTGGGATATTAGAGAAACGCCTAGTCCAAACTTTTTTGGAGGCACGTTCCTCGAAATCGATAAGTCAGAAGGTGCACTTCTATTTAAAGCTTTTAAAAAGGAAAGGTTCAAGTCCTTGAAGAATTTCGGAAATTGGGTAATTACGGGATATAAATCAGGTGACACACCGAAATGGGGAGAAAGTCAAAAGTATTGTTCAAAAAAGAGTTGCCGGAATTCGCGTCCATAAGAAAAGCTTTTAAAGTCCAATTGAAGAGTGATGACAACTTTTACAACAGTTGCTATATCGTCGTTGAAACTTTCAAGTCCTATTTATGGATTGACTTAACTTCAACAAAAGAAACCTACGACATAAATTTTAAAAAGTTAGAAATAATACTTGCACAATTTTCAGCTCAATAAGCCAAAATAAAAAACGCCAAACTTTTTAATGTGTTTGGCGTTTCCTAGCTTATAGAAACTTGCATATCAATTATTTCTTAAGGCATGGATCAATTCGCTTTTAGTCATTGAACTTCTGCCTTTAATGTCAATTTTCTTTGCTTGTTCATAAAGTTCGCTTTTAGTACGTTCTTCATAAGGATCGGCCTTCCCTCCTTTGCTACCAGGATTTTTTGTATTGGCTATTCTAGCGGCTTTCTCTTGACTATAACCCTTTTCTATTAACGCTTCATAGCGCGCATCATTCTTGATACTGGGGCCATGATCTTTCGTCTTTCCCATAATATTTATATTTGGTTATCACGTTCAACTCTATGCCTGCTGTCTGCTATGCTTCCCTTCGTAAACTTCTTCAACCAACTTTGCGTTGAATGCAGGTAAATCTTCTGGAGATCTACTGGTTACTAAACCTTGATCTACCACGACTTCTTTATCTTCCCAACTGGCTCCTGCATTGATCATATCTGTTTTAATAGATTCATACGATGTGATTTTACGACCTTTCAAGACATCGGCTTCTGCCAATAACCATGGGCCGTGGCAAATAGCTCCTACCGGCTTGTGATTTTCAAAAAAGGATTTTATAAACTTTACGGCTTTTGGATTTTTTCTTAATTTATCAGGATTGATGACGCCTCCAGGAAGCATTAATGCGTCATAATCACTTTGACTCACATCATCTAACGTTTTATCAACCGTATATTCAGGCCCCCAATTGCCATCTGTCCAAGATTTAATTTTTCCAGATTTTTCGGAAATAATATGAACTTCAGCACCTGCATTTTCCAATGCTTTTTTAGGTTCTTTCAATTCACTTTCTTCAAATCCATCAGTTGCTAAAATGGCGACAGTTTTTTTACTTAGATTTTCCATTTGATATGTTTTTAATGATTAATTATTTCATTTCCTATAATTTAAACAAAATCTGGAATGCAAACTAATCTCATGAAACCTTTAACCTAAGCTTAATATGAAATGTTAAGGAATCTTAAAGAAAATTGAAGTGGAAATTGAAGATGAAGTTGAAGTTGAAGATGAAGTTGAAATGGAAGTTGAAAGAGAAGCTGAAGTTGAAAATGCTTTTAAATCGGTTTTAAATCGGTGTTTGAGGTTTACATCTCATTTTTCATATTAACCTCAAAACAATGTGCTTTGAGAATTTAACTTTAAACTCTAACTCTGAACTTTAACTTTGAACTTTAAAAATTAAGCTTTAAACCTATTTCAATCTATCTCATTATTTTTACCAGCAATTCTTTGAGCAAATCGCCTTGAGGCACAGCATTAGAACCTACACCTTTACTTTTCACATCAAATTCGCGTAAAATGGCGACTACTTCACTTACTTTTCGCATCGGAAAATTTCTGGCTGCGGTAATATATTCATTGACAAAATAAGGGTTGATCTTTAATGCTGAGGCTACATTTCGAGGAGATCTGTCTGTCATGCCATGAAAATGTAGTAATTGCGAAAAGAAATTAAATAACAAGGAAACGGTAACCACCATTGGATTATCCTTAGGGTTTTCGGCAAAATAATTCACGATTTGATGTGCTTTTCTTATATCGCCATCGCCGATTGCTTTGCGCAATTCAAAATTATTAAAGTCTTTGCTGATTCCAATGTTCTCCTCAATGTTTTCAGGACTGATCTGCGTTCCTTTTGGTAAAATAATTTGAAGCTTATTCAGTTCATTATTAATCTTACTCAAATCAGTTCCTAAAAATTCCACAAGCATTTGGGCTGCTTTCGGAGCAATAGTATAATCCTTTGGCGCTAACACACGTCTAATCCAATCGGCCACCTGATTTTCATAAAGTTTTTTACTCTCATAAACCACCCCCATTTTATTCAGGGTTTTATAAAGTGATTTGCGTTTGTCAATCGTTTTATACTTATAATTCATTACCAAAATGGTGGAAGGTTGTGGGTTTTTGGCATAGTCCACAAGCTTTTCAATTGTCCGAGATAAATCTTGTGCTTCTTTTACAATAATGACCTGATATTCGGCCATCATCGGAAAACGCTTTGCATTCCCTACAATGTCATCTATCGATACATCACGTCCATAAAGCACCATCTGATTAAATCCGCGTTCATCTTCTGTAAGTACATTGTCTTCAAGAAAATCTGAAATTCGATCTATATAATAAGCCTCTTCACCCATTAAAAAATAAATAGGTTTCAACTTTCTGCTCTTAATATCAGCGACTATCTGTTTAACTTCGTCCAAAATTGGTGATTTTTCAAAATCTCAAACACCAAAGCCCAATTATTCCTTAAGGACTTTGGTATTTAGTTATTGAAGATTAACTTTGGGATTGTCAAAATTAGAAGCCTTGCAACCACTCAATTTCCCAAAATTTTCGTTTCGATTCAAAAATAGCGAAAATAAAGTATCTATTTTCGACGCAGTTCGTAAAAAGTTTATCATTTTACAACCAGAAGAATGGGTGCGCCAACACTGTGTACATTACCTAATGACTGAAAAAAAATACCCGCATTCATTGATCAATGTAGAAAAGGAATTGACCATCAACAACTTAAAAAAACGTTATGATATTGTCGTTTTTAATACCCAAGGCGATGTCCACTTGATTGTGGAATGCAAAGCGCCACAGATTGACATTAATCAGAGCACTTTTGACCAGATTGCACGCTATAATTTAGCACTTAGGGCCACTTATTTAATGGTTACAAATGGTTTACAGCACTATTACTGCCAGATGGATTTTGAGGCTGAGAGCTATGTCTTTTTGAAGGATATACCGGAGTATGAACGATAAGAAGGTAGTAGGTTTGAGCAAGGAGGTATGAGGTATGCGGTTGGTGAGAATTGCGAAATTGTGGATGACTAAGAAAGCAGGTTAAAAAATAATCAAAGGTCTGTGGAGGACGAATAGGAAGTGTTCACGACTTTGCTACATCTACGGAGAACAGGCAGTGGTCTTTTTAACAAAGCCAATTTAAAAGAAGTCTTAGTCCACATGGATATCATAATAATTTTATTAGACAGAAATAAAAAGTAAAATGCGTGAATTCGTGGCTAAAGAAAAAATTGCAATTATTGTATTAAACTGGAATGGTAAAGCCTTGTTGGAAAAATTCCTTCCTTCAGTAATTTTGCATTCTGAAGATGCGACTGTTTATGTAGCTGATAACGCTTCCACTGACGATTCTCTTGCGTTTATAAAAGCTCAATATCCGACGGTAAAAATTATTCAAAACAAAACAAATGGTGGTTATGCCAAAGGTTATAATGATGCCTTAAAACACGTTGATGAAGACATTTATTGCCTTTTAAACAGTGATGTTGAAGTAACCCAGCATTGGTTAAGTCCTATACATAAACTCTTTCAGTCCGAACCAGAGACAGCCATTATTCAACCGAAAATTCTAGATTATAAAAATGAAAGTTACTTTGAATATGCCGGTGCCGCTGGCGGATTCATAGATAAATTTGGATATCCTTATTGCAGAGGGCGGATTTTTGATACGATTGAAAAAGATAACGGTCAATATAATGATACGACTCGGATTTTTTGGGCGTCAGGAGCTTGCTTTTTCATTAGAAAACGAGTTTTTGATAGCTTAGGTGGGTTTGACGCATCGTATTTTGCTCATATGGAAGAAATTGATTTATGCTGGCGTGCTCATAATGCAGGATTTCTTGCTAAATATGTGGGCAGCTCAACCGTATATCATGTTGGTGGAGCCACTCTAGATTCTGCGGATCCAAAAAAGACTTATCTGAACTTTCGGAACAGCTTATTTACGTTGACGAAAAATTTACCTAAAAACGTATTTCTTATCGTTTTTACACGACTTATTTTAGACGGCTTTGCCGCTTTAAAATTTTTAACAGAATTTAAATTCAGGCATATCATTGCCATCGTAAAATCACATTATAACTTTTTTTCAAAACTCCCTGAATTGATTAAAAAACGGAAGATTCTAAGAAAAAATTATCAAGCTGACTCTACCTCATTTTACTATAATATTAAGTCGATTGTTTGGTTCTATTTCATAAAAAATCAAAGGAAATATAGACCATAATTGAAATTGTTAAATAATCTGTTAATCGTTCTTATTATTAGCGTTTTTTACATATTTTTGGCAAGTTAAATTTCTAATTATTTAATCACTACTATTATGAGAAAAATCATGTTATTGAGCGTGTTTTCATTGCTCGTTTTAAGTTCATGTGTATCCAAGAAAGAATACTCAGCACTTGAAGCGAAACAAAAAGAAACACAAGATTTATTAAATACCGCAACAGTAAAGTTAAACAGCTGCTTGTCTGAGAGAGCTACTGCAGTAGCACGTGTTGAAGGTTTACAAGAGCAATTGGCTGACATGCGCAGAACCAATTTAGATTTAATTGATACTAAAGGTAACTTAACAACCTTAACGCAAAAAGGTGCTGAGAATCTTGAAAGATCTCTAGAAAGCCTTAAAGAAAAAGATCTTAAAATTACCCGTTTGCAAGATGCATTGACCAGAAAGGACAGTGTTACTTTAGCTATTGTAACAAGTTTGAAGAAAGATGTTGGTCTTAATGATCCAGACATTCAAATCAATGTTGAAAAAGGTGTGGTTTATATCTCTATCGCTGACAAATTATTATTTCAAAGTGGAAGCTACAACGTAACTTCAAAAGCTAAAACAATCTTAGCTAAAGTTGCAACAGTTGTAAACGGAAAACCTGATTTTGAATGTATGGTTGAAGGTCATACTGATAGCGTACCTTACAAAAAAGGTGGTGTGTTACAAGACAACTGGGATTTAAGTGTTAAACGTGCAACCTCTATTGTTAGAGTGTTGGAAGAATTAGGTGTTAATCCAAAACAATTAATTGCTTCTGGACGTAGCGAATATGTACCTTTAGTTTCTAACGATACTGCTGAAAACAGATCAATTAACAGACGTACACGCATTTTAGTACTTCCTAAAATTGACCAATTCTACGAAATGGTTGAAAAAGAAATGAAAAATATGATTGCTGAAGACGCAAAAAGATAAGCAATTACTCTAATACTATAAATAAAAAAAGCTCAACTTAACGGTTGAGCTTTTTTTATTCCTGTTAAGGCAGGAATTTTATTTTAAATCTGCTCTAATGATTAATGTAATAAATTTTGATGACGTTTGTGGTAATACAATTTGTTTTGAGAGATGCAGGCATAGGATAAAAGAAGACTTCCTATGCATGTTCTCAACTTCTTTATAATCTATTATAGGGATTTTTAAACCTACGATCTTTTTTGGAATATGTGTTTAAAAAAAATTTTGACGATTTTTAAGCACCATGCTTATACTCACTTATTCTAATTACTATAAAAGTTCTCGGAATAATTCAAAGTATTATTTGATTCTTTAATAAACAGCTTTCTAAAATATCTCCAAACTCCCCTTACCTTCTCTAACAATGACCGGCTCTTCTTCAGACAAATCAATAATTGTAGACGCTAAATTATCTCCGTAACCACCATCAATTACCAAATCTACTAGATTATCCCATTTTTCTAAAATTAACTCAGGATCAGTTGTGTATTCAATGATTTCGTCATCATCCCTAATCGATGTTGATATAATTGGTCGACCCAACTGTCGTACAATTTCGAGAGCAATATTATTCTTAGGAACTCTGATACCTACGGTTTTTTTCTTTTTAAAAGGATGCGGAAGCGTTTTTGCCCCGGGCAGAATAAACGTATAAGGCCCAGGTAAGGCTCGTTTTAATATTTTGAATGTGGTAGAGTCTATTTGCTTCACATAGTCACTTAGGTTACTCAAATCGCTACATATAAAGGAGAAATTAGCTTTATCTAGTTTCACTCCTTTTATTTGCGCCACACGCTCCAAAGCCTTTATATTATTGATGTCACAACCCAGACCGTAAACGGTATCGGTAGGATAAATAATCAATCCGCCCGCCTTAAGCACTTTAATTACCTTCTTTATTTCCTTGGCATTTGGATTTTCCTCGTATATTCTTATAAACTCAGCCATGATATGTATCTTTTTATAACGTTAACAATGTACTTAATAATTTCTTTATGAAAGTCTAGAAATTAATTTTACTAACTATAGTCCTTAATTTATAACATTCTCTTGACTAAAGATAGTGCAGATGCTTCAAACAGAAGTTTAAAGGCTTTTGAATAATTTCCAACAATTCATTATAAGTTATGACCCTGATAGTAACCAAAAATTTGAATTATATAAATCCTTAAACCGAAGCAGCCAGACACGGGACATAATTTTACTTGTTGGGTTGGGCGGGCCGCTGGAGATAAAGCAGACATTATAGATTATCCATCAAGATTTTTCAAATATAGCCATTGTAAATACCAATTACAGATTATCAGGTGTTGATAACAATCGTTATTCCCATGTAAACAAATGATTTACAGCACTAATAACCATCAAAAGACTCTACAGAATATGTTGAGATGCCTAACGCCATTGGATTTTACGGCGTGAATGCTGATGGACGTTATCCTTGCAATGGATTTCTGCTTTTCAATATACTAAAAATGTAAAAATGGTTTGTGGTATTATGGTATTATGGTACTTAATAATTTAATCCACCTCTTCTAATTGAAAGCCACAAACTCGGATATTAAAACTTTAATAAATTTTTGGAGTTCAGATAAATATATGTTTTGTAAAAGAAGTTAGTCTATTCCTAACTTTTTAAAAGACGAATACTCTGAACCCTCAACTCTAATCTCAGAACTCTTACCTACCCCAGCACATCCAACTTAGCGAAACGCAGCAATAATTTCTTGACACCACCATGTTGAAAATTAATTTCAGCCTTGGTATCTGCTCCTGCTCCTTCAATTTTTAGAACTTCGCCCTTCCCAAAACGCATATGCTCTACCACATTACCTACAGTCAGTTTCCCATCAAACAAATTGATATTCGGACTTCCTACTGATTTTCCGATCGGTTTTAATTTCGCAGGTGGAATAAATTTCGGAGGTTTTTCTTCTGTTTTTCGCTTTGCAGGTCTTTTGAAACGGATTTGATCTGGTGGAATATCGCCAAAAATATCAGGAGAAAGCATTGGATTGAACCGTCTTTCATCAATTGGCGTTAAAATCTCCAGAAATGTTTCATCGATTTCTTCAATAAAACGGCTCGGTTCTGCATCAATTAATTTACCCCAACGGTAGCGCGACATGGTGTAGGTTAAATACGCTTGTTTTTCTGCTCTGGTCAAGGCGACATAAAAAAGACGTCGCTCTTCTTCCAATTCACTTCGTGTGTTCATACTCATGCCACTTGGGAACAAGTCCTCCTCCATCCCCACAATATATACATAAGGGAATTCCAATCCTTTAGCCAAGTGAATGGTCATCAAAGCCACATGGTCCGCATCTCCTTTATCGGCATCCAAATCTGTTGCTAATGCAACATCTTCAAGGAACTCTGCTAAAGCTCCAGTGGCATCCGCTAATTCTTCCTGACCTTCCACAAAATCCTTCATACCGTTCAACAGCTCCTCGATATTCTCCATTTTACCAATACCTTCTGGAGTGCCATCATCTCTGAATTCCTTGATCAGCCCAGTAACTTTGGTCACATGGTCCGCCAATTCAAAAGCATTTGCGGTTTGATTCATTACCTGAAAACTCTCGATCATGGTCACGAAATTCTGAAGCTTATTCTTGGTGCCCGAATTGATATTGATATCCACTTTATCGATATTTTTCATGACCTCAAAAATGGAGCGGTTATATCCATTTGCTGCCACTATGAGTCTGTCTATAGTGGTCTGACCAATTCCACGACCTGGAAAATTAATGACACGCTTTAGCGCTTCCTCATCGGCTGGATTGATTATTAATCGCAAATAAGAAAGGACATCTTTAATCTCCTTCCGCTGGTAGAAGGATTGACCTCCATAAATTCTGTAGGGAATGTTACGTTTTCTTAACGCATCCTCCATCGCACGAGATTGTGCGTTGGTACGGTATAAAATGGCAAAATCACTATTCATCAACTGATTTTCCATTTTGTTTTCAAAGATGGAACTTGCTACATATCGGCCTTCATCACCATCAGTCATCAATCGGTTGACTTTTATTTTAGGACCGTCATCGTTAGCTGTCCAAACAACTTTTTCAAGCTTGGTCTGATTCTTATCGATGATGGAATTGGCAGCATTGACTATGTTTTTAGTAGAGCGGTAATTCTGTTCTAAGCGGAACAACTTTACATCGTCATAATCCTTTTGGAAGTTTAAAATATTATTGATATTGGCGCCTCTAAAAGCATAAATACTTTGCGCGTCATCACCAACCACACAAATATTCTGAAATTTATCAGATAACGCTCTTACAATCAAGTATTGTGAATGATTAGTATCCTGATACTCATCGACCAGAATATAGCGGAATCGATTTTGATATTTTGCCAATACATCTGGAAAGCGCGTAAGTAATTCGTTGGTTTTCAATAACAAATCATCAAAATCCATCGCCCCTGCTTTAAAGCAACGATCGACATATTGTTTGTAGATATCCCCCAGCCTTGGGCGTTTAGCCATCGTGTCGGCCTCTATCAGTTCTGGATTCTGAAAATAAGCTTTAACTGTAATGAGACTATTCTTGTAGGATGAAATTCGGGAGCTTATCTGTTTGTACTTATAAATATCCTTATCCAGTCCCATTTCCTTAATAATGGACGAAATTAAACGTTGGGAATCCTGCGCGTCATAAATCGTGAAATTGCTAGGGTACCCTAATTTATCTGCTTCAATACGTAGGATTTTCGCAAAAACGGAGTGAAATGTTCCCATCCATAAATTTTTGGCCTCACTAGTTCCTACTATTTCAGAAATTCTATTCTTCATTTCACGTGCTGCCTTATTGGTGAAGGTCAGCGACAAAATATTAAAAGGGTCCACACCCTGACTCATCAAATAGGCAATCCTAAAAGTTAATACACGTGTTTTACCTGAACCAGCACCTGCAATAACAATCATAGGGCCGTCCTTCTGCAATGTTGGTGCTAATTGCGCCTCATTTAACTGACTTAAATACTTCTCCAAAACTCCTTCATTTTTTAGAGTGTGAAATTAACCAAAGCTTCTGTTTTTAACGAAGAATTTTGCGAATAATTGTCAACAAAAAGACGTAATATATAGTGGTTCAAAAGCACAATAAATGAATATAGTGCAGTATTGGCGGAGCTCATTAATTACTGAAATTGTAAAGGAACTTTGGTCAATCCTATTGCTTTCCGTCACCCGTCATAATACTCCCCAAACCTGCTTTCAGACTGATCCATAAAAAATTGAAGATTGATTTGGTTTTATCACGCTCAATATTCTCTTTAAAACTTTCTCTAAAACCATCCTCAGTTTCATTACTGTCCTTTTTGATAAAAAGATTGGCGATGGCGGACAATACTTTATTTTTCTTCTCGCCCTCCTTGTCCAAAATGACTACTTTAAAATCCTCGTATTTGGCTTTCATATTCACACGGGAGGTATTAACATCGCCTGAAACCGTAGCATAAGTATGCAATAATTCTCCCTCAAGAAGGACTTTCAAATTGGGTTGAGAAAAGGGATTTAGATCGGGAGATGGAAGCTTACCGATATTCGTTTTGAACACAAACGCATCACTGGCATCATTGACATCAAATACCCAGTTAACTTTTATAGGGGTTTTTGCCATGAAAATAGCGTCTATATCCAAGGTGGTTTTTTGTCCAGAATCATAAGTATTACTAATGTTTTTTATATCAGCATCCATCTTTGTAAAGGAAAGTTTACCCGCTGGCATATCAACGTTTACCTTTTCAGAATAAACAATTGTGGCATTTTTGAGCTCAACCTCACTTAAAGTTAAATTAAACTTAAGACCACGCAGCATCTTGCTATATAATTGTTTAGTAGTTATATCATCAGCAATTAACTTATCTCTATAAATATACATTTCAGGGTTTTCAAAAATGACTTCTGGACTTTTAAAATAAAAAATGGAATCCTGCTGATATCCAAATTCTTGATTCTTTAAAACTAGTGACGGAATGGATACATTAAAATGATCGCGTTCCTCAGATATAATTTGGCTCAATTTTTCTTTAGAGTATTTCGTGAACATTTTCATCTGATTCAGACGTATCTGTCCTTGGGTTATACTAGCATCAGCGATGGTCAAATTTTCATAATTCCCCATACTGAAAAAGAAATTTTCAAAAGAAAAATTATAATCTTCATAATTGAAAGGAATAGGATTTTTAACTGAAATAGGATTTACTTCGATTCCCATAATATTTGCTGTTAAACTATTGGAATAAAGCATGATTGAATCTGTTTCAGTATCCCGAATGCTTAGTTTTCCGTTTTGGATATTAAATTGGTCCACTTTAATTTCCTGCTTCAATTGGTCTGAACTGGAATTTTTGTATTCATTTTTTGGAATGGTTTTGTCATGGTAATAGTGTACTACCGGACTTCTTAATTGCACGCTTTTCACATGGATGATATCATTTACGAGATAATCCCAATATCCAAAGCCCGTGACCATCAAAGTATCCAATGCAACATCAACATTGATTTTTGAAGTATGACTCCCCATGTTTAAGATTTTTGGACGGATGAGAGCCACTTTTCCTCCCCAAAGATTAACGTCAATCGATTCATAATCCACGCTAACTGTTTCAGGAAGTTCTGATTTGAGAAAATTTTCGAGTTTAGAAGTGATAATGGCATCTGCCACAAAATATCCTATAACACTCAGCACCACTAGCGCCAACAAACTAATTATTGTGATCTTCAAAGGTTTCGTCATAAAATAAAGATATACAATCGCGATGTGTTATGGTATCTTAATAAAAATATTTGTGACTGAAATCCTCATCCCTTGTTCGTCATCTCCTAAATCTCTGTTTTTTAAAATTCTTGAGGAAATTTTAAAAAAAACATCTTATGTTTGATGAAATTTTACCCGTTATGGATTTAGGATTAAAATTAATTGATGCTTTACTTTATGCAATTCCTGCATTAATCACAGGACTTTTAGCCTATTATTTTTTTAAGGAGCATACTAAAAATGAAGAAGGAAGAAGACGGTTCCTGCTCCAAAAAGACATGCAAGTCAATACTATGCCACTTCGCTTGCAAGCCTATGAACGCATGGTCATTTTCCTTGAACGCATCACGCCTTCTAAATTAATGATAAGGATCACGCCAACCTCTTCAGATAAAGACAGTTATGAAAGCTTGCTTATAGCTAGCGTTGAACAGGAATTTGAGCACAATTTGTCGCAACAAATCTACGTGACCAGCGATTGTTGGAACATTATATGTGCCGCAAAAAATGCAACAATTCAATTAATCAGAAAAGCCAGTCTCTTAGAAAAAACCACTACTGCCGATAAATTAAGAGAAGTTGTATTGACGGAAATGATGGAAAAACGCGCCCCTAGTGATGCCGCTCTTTCTTATATAAAGCAAGAAGTTGGCGAAATGTGGTAGGGGTTAGTGGGCAGTCTTCAGTTTCGGACTCAGCCTCAGTCTCAGTTCTCAGTTCTCAGTCTCAGTTCTCAGAAAATATCAGGTTTGTGGGGTGGCAGGTTTTAATAATGCCCTCTCATTGATATAGATCTATAAGTTTAAGCATACGTTCTGATTGACTGCGGCCGATTGAAGGACGATATATCATTTTTCCAACCTGATCTATCAAATAAGAAAAACAAATTAAACATTAAGGAGAAAAGATTTTTTACGAACACTAAATTATCTTTTATATATCCCATCTCCAATTTAATGGGGTGTTGAGATTTATAATGCCATTTTTATCTAATCGGATATTTCAGGCTTCAACGGACTTACCTCTTGGTTTTTATACTTTGCGAAATCAAAACCACTTTGCCACCAGGAGGTCATCTTATCTTTATTAAATACCAAGGAATTGGTAGTCAACACCGTAGGTGTATAATAAAAATTAATAATGGCATCTTGATTTGTGGCCACGAACTTTCCAATTCGGATATTCTGATATTCGATTCTATCCAACATAAACGAAAACATATTGGTCAATAATGAGAACGCATTTAAAGACGGCATTCTGTTATATTGCGTTACCTCGGTCTGCAACACCACCGCATCCACTACCGTAGCGCCGCGCCTAATGGCTTCTTCAATAGGCACCATTGAGCCTAAACCACCATCGGCATACTCACAGCCATCTTTTTTAACCAAGGACATAAAAGGTGTGTAATTACAGGAAATCCATACCCATTCCATAAATTCCTCGTATTCAAAATCTTTAACAGATTTGTACTCTACTTGATTAAGCGACAGATTTGAAACTGTTACAATCACATCAGCTTTCAACAACTTTAAAGCATTAAAACCTTCCATAGAAACATGCTCCCTAATTAATTTTCTCAAATTATGGCTTTCACCAAAAGTCTTGCTGCCACTCAAAAGATTTCGCAACACATTAAAATGATTGATGCTAATCGTCTCAATCCCATTTCTTTTTTTGATGTTAAAGGGACACACATTAAAAATATCACTTTGTTTCACATTAGTGTAAATCTCTTTGATTTCTTTAACTTTTTTTAATGCCAAATGGGACACCAGCAGACTTCCCGTTGAAGTACCAATAAACAAATCATAATCTAGCTTTTTGTTTTCAATGAGATATTGCGCCACCCCACCCGCAAATGCGCCTTTACTTCCTCCTCCTGATATGATTAATGCTCGCATTTCTAGTTTCTAGCTTGTGTTATAGTTGTCGTTTAAGAACAAGTTATTTGTTATTCATTATTCATTATTCATTAAGAAAAATTAAACCATCTATCATAGTCTTACCAATTAATCAACCACTACTCATTAAAATTACCCTTTAACCATTAATTTCTCATACCATCAATAATTTTTTTATAATGTTCAACACCTTTCAGTTCTCCCATCAATTGTTTGGTAAACTGTTGAAAGCGCCAATTGTGGTGCTGTGTGGCGCCTATCAGATTTCTTATTGAAATCTCGTCAAAACTATTCAGCAATTTCAAATACTTAAAGGCGTTCATGCGCAAATCAAAACTATACTTTGGATCGGTATAGCCTCTCAACTCCTCAAAAACTGCTTGTTTTTTATCCGGCTGATACTCTAAAGTATTTAAATGTAAAGCTAACCAAGGCAGTTTCACATTGAAGTCGCTAAAGCCATAAACATCTTTGGTTTGCTGAAGATATTTAGCACGATCCTCCGGGAAATTCACCCATAAATTATATAAGGCTACCTCAATGGTTTTGTAGGATTTATCACTTAAAAAAGATTCGTAATTTCCCTTAAATTCTGATGGAATCACAGACAGTTTTTGCGCAATGGCTTGTCGTACTTCAAGATTATTATTAAAATCCTCTGACTTCACCTCATAACTCGCTTTTGATAGAATTTTGACTTTGGCCTTATCGGAAATATCAGAAACCAAATAATCCTTGCATTTCAAAGGATAAGTCTCACAACTAACATCAAGAAACTCCTGAATAAATTCTGATTTATTCAAGCTTTTAACCATATTATCCTGTGGAAGTTCAATATCTTCGATCCAAATTCTTACGAATTCAGACAAATCTTGACCGCTTGCTTTTTCCACCTCTTGAATAAAATCTGAGGTTTCTACATTCTGATACTGGTACCTCTCAAGATAGTTTTTTACAGCCGATTTAAAAGCAACATCGCCCACCTGCTCGCGCAATACATGTAAAGCCCAGCTCCCTTTTTGGTAAAAGGTCACGCTGCTGGACTTTGGATTGAGCAAAGATGTGCTTTCTCCGGCATTCTCCTGCTTTAATAGTTGTTGAGCAGCCTCATACATTTGCCAATAAAAATAATCCTCACCAAAAACTTCGCGCTCAGCCAAGAGCGCATAGTAGGTGGCAAAACCTTCTTGGAGCCAATGATGTGTGCCGCTAGTTGCAGTGACCAAATTACCAAACCATTGGTGCGCTAGCTCATGAGCGTTCACGTTGACATAATTCTGGTCGTTAAACGAAATAGTATCAACCACTAAAGCATCTGAAAAGATAGTGAGCGTGGTGTTTTCCATTCCAGAATACAAAAAATCCTTGACCGGCACTTGTCTGTACACTTTCCAAGGATAAGGGATACCAATTTCATTTTCTAAAAAATCAAACATTTGTTTGCTATAGCGATAAGTCGGCTCCACTTTCGACGAATCTTGCGGATAATAGTAATACTCTAACGGAATACCACTGTATGAGGTTTCGGTTCTTTTATTGTATTTTCCTACTGCAAGTGCCACAAGATAACTGCTCATAGGTGATGTCATATCATAACGCCACTTGGTGCGATTTTGTGCGATCGGTTCTTTTTCTACCAGCGCTCCATTAGCCAAAACGACATAAGCATCATTATAAGAAATAGATAGATCAAACTTAATTTTCTCATTCATATCATCAATACTTGGCAACCAATTACTGGTGTACTTTCCTTGCCCTTGTGTCCAAATTTGATCGTCAATAAAATATAAGGCTTTTTTAGGTTGGGCAGAATACCAGAATTGTAATGTATAATCCGTGTTAGTCTTAAAATTATTTAAGATGACTAGTTTATTGGCTTCAACGTGGTAATCACTTTCTTGAATAGCATCAACACTCAGAACACTTAATTTCAAATTCTTGAAGTCCATATTTATAGCATCAAGATAAATAGAATCAACATCCTTCAGGATTTTAAAATTCACGGATACAAAGCCAGATACTTCGTTTGTGTTGGTAAAATTCAAATCTGCTTTAATTCTTTCAAAATCAACAGCATCCGACTGTTGGGCATAAACAGTTCCAATAAACAGTAGGAAACAAAGAGAAAGAAGGCGGTTCATTTTAGGAGCTTAATTTGGTCATGACCAAAATAAGAAAAAAATTACACGAAGCACGAAGTATCAAGTACAAAGTGCGAAGTGTGACTCAGGAAGCTGGAAGCATGCAGAACGAAGTATGAAACACAAACGCGAAGACTGGAGACGGAAGCACAAAGTACTAATCAGTTGGATTAAAGCAGTACGTCCCGCCACAATTAAGTCCAAAATAATTATTCTAAAAGCTTAAGACATTCCACATGGGAATTCCTGCATTCGAAGGAATTGGTTAAATTCGCAACCATGAATGCCAAACTACAAACCCCTATCGATTACCTCAAAGGCGTCGGCCCAAATCGTGCCAATTTACTCCGAAGCGAACTCGGCATCCACACCTATCAAGATTTAATTAACCTTTTTCCAAACCGCTATATTGACAAAACGCAGTACTACAAAATCAACCAGTTGCAACAAAATAGCGCTGATGTTCAAATTATTGGAGAAATAAGCAGCTTAAAAGAAGCTGGACAAGGCAGAGGAAAACGTTTAGTGGCTACATTCAAGGACGATACGGGAATAATCGAACTTGTCTGGTTTAGAGGCCATAAATGGGTAAGAGAAAGCATCAAATTCGGGAAAAAATATGTGATTTTCGGAAAAACCAATTGGTTCAATGGTGTTTTTAGCATGCCACATCCCGAAATGGAACTGCTGGAAGAACATGAAAAGAATTTACGTTCTGCAATGCAGCCCATTTATCCTTCTACCGAAAAATTGTCAAACAAGGGCATTTCCAATCGTGTTTTGAACAAAATTATGCAGCAATTATTTCTGGAGACCAATGGACGATTTGAAGAAACACTCTCTGAAAATTTACGCGTAGAACTCAAATTAATATCGAAAAGTAAAGCGCTTTTTAACATCCATTTTCCGGAGAGTCAAGAGTTGTTGGCACAGGCACAATTCCGATTAAAATTTGAAGAATTATTTTACATTCAACTGCAATTGATCATCAAGAATTTGATCCACAAATCGAAAATTCAGGGGTTCAATTTTGTACATGTCGGACACTATTTTAATACGTTTTATCAAGAGCATTTACCCTTCGCTTTAACCAACGCCCAGAAACGAGTTTTAAGAGAAATCAGAGCTGATTTAGGAAGCAATGCCCAAATGAACCGTCTTTTGCAAGGCGATGTAGGCTCTGGAAAGACCATAGTAGCGCTCATGTCAATGCTAATGGCACTTGACAACGGTTTTCAAGCCTGCTTAATGGCGCCGACTGCTATTTTGTCAGTCCAACACTATCATGGCTTAGAAGAGTTGTGTAAAGAATTGAACATCAATATAAAGCTACTCATTGGTTCAACCAAAACTTCAGAGCGAAGAAAAATCCATGAAGCGCTCGAAAATGGTGAATTAAACATTTTAATCGGCACCCATGCCCTGCTCGAAGATAAAGTGAAATTCAAGAATTTAGGGCTAGCCGTCATCGATGAACAGCATCGGTTTGGAGTGGCGCAACGGAGTAAATTATGGCACAAAAACACCTCGCCTCCGCACATCTTAATTATGACCGCAACACCAATTCCGAGAACGTTGGCCATGTCCGTTTATGGCGATTTGGATGTGTCCGTAATTGACGAATTACCACCCGGAAGAAAGGATGTAAAAACGGTCCATCGGTATGATAGAAATCGACTGAAAGTTTTCAGATTCATAAGAGATGAGATTGCAAAAGGCAGGCAAATTTATATCGTTTATCCGCTGATCCAAGAAAGCGAAAAAATGGATTATAAAGATTTAATGGATGGTTACGAAAGTATCGTCAGGGAATTCCCGATGCCCGAATTTCAAATCTCAATTTTACACGGGCAAATGAAACCTGTCGATAAAGATTTCGAGATGCAACGTTTTGTAAAAGGCCAAACCCAAATCATGGTCGCCACCACCGTTATTGAGGTAGGGGTTAATGTACCAAATGCTTCTGTCATGATTATCGAAAGTGCAGAGCGATTTGGACTTTCTCAATTGCATCAATTAAGAGGGCGCGTAGGTCGCGGTGCTGAACAAAGCTATTGCATTTTGATGACGAGCCACAAACTTAGTGAGGACAGCAAAACCCGACTTCAAACAATGGTCAGCACTAATGATGGCTTTGAAATTGCCGAAGTAGATTTACAACTGCGAGGCCCGGGCGATATAATGGGAACGCAGCAAAGTGGTGTTTTAAATCTTAAAATAGCGGATGTGATCAAGGACAAGGATATTTTGCAACATGCCCGTCATCACGCTAAATCCATTTTAAAAGCCGATCCTTCCTTATCGCTTCCTGAGAATAAAGTTTTACGCTACACTTACGGACAGCTGAGCAAGTATAAAAATATTTGGAATTATATTTCTTAGTTGGGCAGGGATCTGTTGGCAGTTGGCAGTTGGCAGTCAACAGTCCGCCCCTACCGAAAAGGCACATTCGGGCGGGTCGGCAGTGGACAGTGCTGCCGCGCATAATCTAGAGAGAGGCAAATACTTTAAAGATAATCCACAGGGATTAAGTATATCTAAGGGAATTAAAAAATTTATAAACGAAATTGAAAACGTTTACAAAGACAAAAAAAGCATCCAGAAAGAATGTCCACCCATAAATTAAACTGAAGCTTGTTTCATTCTTGAAATTTAAAATAATAGTTTAGTATCGAAATTTTCAGAAACCAAGAAATCTTTGAAAATCCGTGAAATCCGTGTCAAAATTTTTAAAAAGCAGAGCTAGATTAACTAAAACTCAAAGATTTAACTTAATTTGATGACTTCAAAAAAACGAAACAAAATAAATAGCCAACTACACAAATGAGAACATTCAATTTTCTTTTATCAATCGCGATCTTATTGATAATGTTGAGTTGTAAGGACACAAAAGAAGAAACCAAGCAATCCGATATCCTAGACACCAAACAATTGGAAGCCTATTTCTCTAACGAGATGCCCGCTAATGAACCGGGAGGCGCTATTTTAATCATGAAGGGCGACAGTATCATTTTCAGCAAGGGCTATGGGCTCGCCGATCTCGGACTAAAAACCAAGATTGACGCCAATACCTTATTCAACATTGGCTCTATTTCAAAAACCTTTGTTTCCAATGCCATTCTGATGTTACAAGATGAAGGCAAGCTTTCCTTTGAAGATAATTTGGCCAAATACTTTCCTGATTTTAAAAATAAGCAAATTGCCGAAAAAGTAAAAATAAAACATCTCATAACGCACACTTCGGGATTAGAGGACAATAGACAGACCAAAACGGATTCTATATTTTATTTGAGTGCGAAAGATCTTGAAAACTGGTATCCAATCACGCAAGCTGAAAATCTGAATTTTGAACCTGGAACCCATTTCGAATATTCCAATCCTGCATATAATGCCTTGGCTTTAATAATTGAAGAGGTCAGCGGAATGCAATGGCAAAAATATATTGCAGATAAAATTTTCAATCCCTCTGGCATGAAAACCAGCACCATAACCGACGGGCCACATCCCGAAACTGGCGTATCTCACGCCTACATTAAAAGTAACGGGATTTGGCTCGAAAAAGATTATGGCGAGGAGCCTACATTTGCTGCGGCTGGCAACGGCGGCGTTTGGAGCTCAGTCAGCGAATTAGCCAAATACGAACTGGCATTACAACAACACAAATTCATGTCAGATGACATCTTACAAAATTCCAGAACCATAAAATCATGGTCAAATTGGCAAGATGCCACACCACCGTTTATAGGTTGGTCTTGGTTTATTGACAAAACACCCGACGGTTTAAAAACAGTGGGGCACACTGGGAGTCAAGGTGGTTTTCTATGCAACTACGTTACAGTTCCTGAAAAAGATATTACTTTTATTATTCTTTGCAATACCCCAAGAGATGTTGACGGATTTACAGATTTTATTACAGAATGGCTCAGCAAGAACAATTGGTTGGAAAAAGCGAATAAAATTTAAATACAAAGACTAACATCTTATATTTCATAATGATCATCTGACCTCAAATCATGAAACATCTAAAAACTGCTTTTAAAATTACGTTTGTTTCGTTATTACTGTTCACTTCTTCTTGTGAAGAGAAATTATCTAAAAAAGAAAATTTAAAAAGAACCGTCCAAGCTCAAATTGATTCCATAGAAGGCATAGTAGCCGTTGCATTTTACAGTTTATCTGAGCCTAAGGACAGTTTACTGATTAATGTGGATGAAAAATTTCATGCCGCTAGCACGATGAAAGTCCCTGTGATGATCGAGCTGTTTAAACAAGCTTCCGAAGGAAAATTAGATTTGAAGGATTCGATTTTACTGAAAAACGAATTTAAAAGCATCGTGGACGGGAGTTTATTCAGTATGGCTATTAATGATGACAGTGACGATATTATCTACAAACAAATCGGAAGCAGAGTAGCGCTAAAAGATTTGATGCATAGCATGATTACCGTGAGCAGTAATTTGGCAACCAATGTACTGATTGAACTGGTTGATGCTAAAAAGACAACCGCAACCATGCGAAATTTAGGTGCAAAAAACATAGATGTTTTGAGAGGCGTCGAAGATCAAAAAGCATATGATCAAGGCTTGAGCAATTCTACAACCGGCAGGGATTTGATGATTATTATGGAAGCCATCGCCAATCATACTGCAGGCAAACAGGAGGATTGCGACGCGATGCTTGCCATTTTAAAAGATCAACAACACAACGATATGATTCCGTTGTATTTACCTAAAGAGGTAACAGTGGCCCACAAAACAGGATCGATAACAGGAGTGCATCACGATGCGGGAATTGTGTATTTACCGGATGGCAGTTCTTATATACTAGTATTGCTTTCTAAAAATTTAAAAGATTTTGACAAAGGAACCGATCAATTAGCTGAAATATCAAAAACTTTTTACGATTATGTCATTAGTAAAAATGATAATCCGTAAAAACTCCTAATTTAATTTTGAACACCCCCCCGCTTCAGCTGGGGATCAGAAATGAAAAAGTAGATGGCTTCAGCCAAACTATCATCTCGGGTATAATTTGGCTAAAGCCTTTTGCTCTTCTCGCTTCCATATCCCGAGCTAAAGCTTGGGATTACTGTTGGATTGCACAAATAATTCCATAGGTAAACTTGAATTAAAATTGTTCGCTTGACAGTAGTTTACACCTTTCGGTTTTGACCTTTCGACTTCATTTTACTGATTGGAATCAAAAGGCTAAAGCTAACAAAGCTAAATTTAGGTATTCAAAAGACAATCATTTTTATAATTAACGAAATACTTTTACACTATACACCCGATTGATTGACATTCATAATATTTTAAACAAAAAACAGATTTGGCTCTTATTTTGAGCGCTCAACCAACCACCAATTATCCTATCTTTGCCCAGCTAAACTACAAGATGGCTTCTACTCTACTTTCATCACCTTTACAAGGTTTTACAGATTTCAGGTTTCGTAATGCCTTCAACCATTACTTCGGCGGTATCGATACTTTTTACGCGCCCTACATTCGACTTAATGGAAAGCTAAAAATTAAGCAATCCTACCAAAATGATTTATTGCCAGAAAACAACGCGACTTTAGAAGTGATTCCACAAGTGATTACCAACGATCCCGATGAGTTTATTTTTGTGGCCAAGTACGTGCAAAGTTTAGGCTACAAAGAATTGAATTGGAATTTAGGCTGTCCTTACCCCATGGTTACCAAATCCGGAATGGGTTCTGGATTAATTTGCAATCCTTCACGAATTAATGAGGTTTTATATAAAGCACACAATGAAACGGACATTCTAGTGTCTATGAAAATGAGAATGGGATATGAAAACGCAGAAGAAATTCTGGACGCTTTTCCCATCCTCGATCAATATCCCCTTAAAAACATTGCTATCCACGCCAGAATTGGAAAGCAACTCTACAAAGGCCCCGTCGATTTGGATGCTTTCGAAAAATGCATTCCTAGCACCAAACACAAGTTGTATTATAACGGAGATATTACCAGTGTTTCCGCTTTTAAAGCGATTGAAAAACGTTTTCCACAAATCGATCAATTCATGATTGGTCGTGGCCTAATAGCTGATCCTTTTTTACCAAGTATGATAAAAAATGATACTTCGGAATATCCTAAAGAGCGATGGTCAATTTTCTCAGAATTTCATGATACCATTTACCAGCAATACGACGCATATTTATCTGGACCAACCCCGATAAAAATGAAAATGTTAGGGTTTTGGGAATTCTTTTCTCAATCGACCTCAAATCCACAAAAAACCTATAAAGCCATAAAAAAGGCTGATAATCCTATAAAATATCGAAAAGCAGTGGATCAAATCTTAAATACGGAAGTGAAAGTTAATAACGCTTTCTAAAAAAATCACAGACAAAAACTTACGGTTCGTGTGGTCGGTATTCTCAGCTCCGATAGCAACTCTTTCTATTACTACATCTTAAAATATCACTATCTTTGACAAGTATTTCAGAATAATCATCCGTACAATTTTATTAGAATAAAATGCTACATCTTAAATTAGAGACAGATCCGCGTTGGGCTGTTATTGCCGAAGAAAATATCGAAGAAATTTTGACCGATCATGCGTGGTGCGAACAAAAAGCGGCTACAAATGCAATTACAATCATTACTCAAAATTCTCATTATCCAGATTTGGTAACCGATTTATTGGAACTTGCCAGAGAAGAACTGGAACATTTTCAAATGGTTCATGAAATCATAAAAAAAAGAGGCTATACTTTGGGAAGGGAGCGCAAAGACAATTATGTGAATGAACTTTATAAGTTTATGAACAAAGGCGGCAGTCCGTTGCAGAGCATGGTTGACAGACTCCTGTTTTCTGCCATGATTGAGGCGCGAAGTTGCGAACGTTTTAAAATGTTATCAGAACATGTTGCAGACCCTGAACTTTCAAAATTCTATTATGATTTAATGGTTAGTGAAGCTGGCCATTACACACTTTTTATAACTTATGCTCGTAAGTATGGAAAAGATATCGATGTGGATCAACGCTGGAAAGACCTTGTAGATTTTGAAGGCGAGTTAATAAAAAAATACGGAAAGAGCGAAAGTATTCATGGGTAAAAAGTGAAATTGAAAATGAAGTTAAAATTGAAATCGAAGTTGAAAGTGTAGAAATCGATTGGCGATGAACTTGTTTATAAAATTATTCTGCCAAAAGCTCATCTATAAAACTTTCAAATTCCTTCTTAAAATCAACATAATCTTTACCCGTTGCAGGACCACTAAAACCAGTGTGTATCTTACGAACTTTTCCGGTTCTATCAAGAAATATGGTGGTTGGATACGATAAAATATGATTCAACATCGGTAATTTCTTCTGCGCCTCCTCCTTATTTGATGTACCATATTGTGCCAGCAAGACAGGATATTCGATTCCAGTTCTATCTTTCAAATCCCTGATACTTTTAAATGCTTTTGCTTCGGTTTTTGCATATTCAAAAGCCAGCGCTACAAATTCTATGTCTTTTTCTGAATTGTTATTATAATATTCCGCAAAATATTTGGTCTCGTCCAAACAGTTGGGACACCAGGTTCCCATAATCTGAACAATCACAACCTTATCTTTAAACTGCGAATCATTCAAGGATACCATCGTGCTATCTGTTTCGGGGAAACTGAATTCCATCCGTTCATACCCCTCCTTTAAAAAAGTAAGTGCATTGGCATCAGGCAATTCAAAAAGAGCATTTCGTTTTGCTTCGAAAGGCTGGCTCCATGTATCTCCGGAATAGAACGTACCATTCATAGTACTGTCCGTTACTATTGCAGTGAACAAATAAGCATGCGCACCGTCAAAAGTTGACATTTTAAGCTGATTGCCATCGACTACGCCTTCCAAGTATCTATAATCGCCGGTTTTAGTCTGAAAAGTCCCCGTTACTTTTTGGTCTTTTTGTTTAAAAACTCCTTTAGCAAGATTCCGATCAGAATCGTCACCAAAAACAACTTCCCAAATTCCGGACATATCGGTTGCTGCTGGCTCACTCAATTCAAAGCGTTCTTTGGAATTATAAAAAGCCTCAAAAGGCATTTTCGTACCAAAGGTTTCGTTGGTAAAACTTCCTACCATTCCATTGTCTATCAATTTGACCACAATATATCCCTCAAAGACTGGCATTTTAATATAAACGGAATCATTTTTATAAGTGATTTCATCAACTAAAATAACTTCTTCAGCATTAAATATTTTTATGGAGGTATCCGAAGTAACTTCAAAATTAAAAGGTAAATTTTCCTGTGCATTGACCTTCAGTTGAGCTAAATACATGCCATGTGGCATTGTCTTGGTAGTATACCTATTACAGGAGAAAAATAAAAAAAGAAGTAAAATAACTGATAATTGCTTCATTGGGCTACTGCGCTTATTTTAATGAATTCAAAATAAAGCTAAAATACAGAGAAAATAAAATTATTAACCATTTCTATAACTATATACTATTATTATCTTTACGCCGAATTTGACACAAGACTGATAGTAGGCGGAATGAAGACGATTCAAATTCAAAAACTCGGAACAAAATACAGCTACAGCATAATACTCAAAAAATGAAGATTTCTTATAATTGGTTAAAACAATTCGTAAATATTGATTGGACGCCAGAACAAACTAGCGAACTCTTGACAGACTTAGGACTGGAGGTTGAAGGCATCCAAACTTTCCAATCAATAAAAGGTGGATTGGAAGGTATTGTCGTTGGCGAAGTTTTAACTTGTGTACAACATCCCAATGCTGACCGACTTAAAGTTACGACCTTGAATATGGGTTCTGGAGAAACTTTACAAATTGTTTGTGGCGCACCAAATGTAGCGGCCGGTCAAAAAGTACCCGTTGCCACTATAGGAACTACTCTGTACACCAAGGAAGGCGAAGCCTGGACCATCAAAAAGGGAAAAATAAGAGGCGAAGAAAGTCACGGCATGATTTGCTCGGAAGAGGAATTAGGACTTAGCGCTTCTCACGATGGGATTCTGGTTTTGGAGAATGATATCCCCGTCGGCACCTCGGTCGCAAAACTATATGAGGTTGAAAACGATAAGATTTTTGAAATTGGCCTGACGCCTAATAGAGCTGATGCCATGAGTCATTTTGGAACGGCGCGAGACCTTAAGGCCGGACTTTTACAAAAAAATATTCATGTGGAACTTATCACACCATCGGTAAGTGCGTTTCGAGTGGACAATACCATTTCAAAAATATTGGTGGATGTGCTCAACAAGGAATTGGCGCCGCGCTATTGCGGTGTGACCATTTCTGACATCAAGGTGGGCACCTCTCCTACTTGGTTGCAAAACAGACTTAAAGCAATTGGATTGACTCCAAAAAACAATATAGTTGACGTTACTAATTATGTGCTCCATGACCTTGGCCAGCCTTTGCACGCTTTTGATGCCAATAAAATTGAAGGTCACAAAGTCATTGTAAAAACCTTGCCAAAAGGAACAAAGTTTAAAACCTTAGATGGCATTGAACGTGAACTTCATGAAGAAGATTTAATGATTTGTGATGCTGTAAAACCAATGTGTATTGCGGGGGTCTTTGGGGGTGAATATTCCGGAGTAACAGAACATACGACTAGTATTTTCCTGGAAAGCGCTTATTTCAATCCGATAAGCATAAGAAAGTCAGCAAAAAGACATGGTTTAAATACAGATGCATCCTTTCGTTTTGAACGCGGCGTCGATCCTAATATTACGGAATACGCTCTAAAACGTGCAACTTTATTAATACAAGAGGTTGCAGGTGGCTTTATAACTAGCAATGTTGTTGATATCTACCCAAAGAAAATCGATGATTTTCAAGTACGATTGTCTTTTGCAAATGCACAAAAATTAATCGGTGAAGAAATTCCAACAGACATTATCAAAAGCATTTTGATGTCGTTAGACATTAAAGTCAATAATGTTACAGAAACAGGTTTGGGGCTAACGGTTCCTGCTTATAGAAATGATGTGGTCCGTGAAGCTGATATTATTGAAGAAATCTTAAGGGTTTACGGTTATAACAATATCAAGTTTACCGAAAAGTTAAATGCCTCCATTTCTCACACCTCTCGTTTTGAAGATTTCAAACTTCAAAATATCGTGGGAGACCAATTGGTATCGCAAGGTTTTTATGAAATTTTGTCCAATTCCCTGACGACGCCATCGTATGCCAATTTGAGTGCAAATTTAAAAGAAGAACATAATGTGACCATGCTCAATCCGTTGAGCAATGACTTAAGTGTGATGCGCCAAAGTTTGTTGTTCTCAGGGCTGGAAGCCATTAATAGAAACATCAACAGAAGACGCTCTGACTTAAAATTGTTCGAATTTGGCAAAACCTACCATAATCATGACGCCAAATATATTGAAAACAAGCATTTAACGCTTTTCGTAACGGGAAATAAGGATGCTGAACGTTGGAATTCCAATCAGCAACCGGGGAATTTCTTTTACTTAAAAGGCGTCATTAATGCTGTTTTACAACGCTTAGGCTTAAACCGAATTTCCGCATCTCCTATTGATAACGATGTGTTTAGCGAAGGCATAAGTCTGCGAATGGACAAAAAAAGCGTAGTAGATTTTGGCTTGGTAAATAAGAAAATATTGAAACATTTTGATATATCTCAAGAGGTTTTATATGCCGATTTCAATTGGGATAATGTGATTGAGATGGTAAAACATAATCACATCAACTTTAAGGAATTACCTAAATACCCAGAAACACGACGGGATTTTGCCTTATTATTAGATGAAGCCATCACATTTGAGGCTATTGATACCATCGCCAATCAAACAGAAAAACGCTTGCTTAAAAATGTCGATTTATTTGATGTTTACCAAGGCAGCAGTCTTCCAAAAGGTAAAAAGAGTTATGCGGTCAGTTTTAAATTTAGGGATGATCATAGCACTCTAACCGACCAACAGGTTGATAAAATCATGAAGAAACTGAAAACCAACTTTGAAGAGCGGCTTGGAGCGGAATTAAGATAAGACGATAATTTTCTAAAAGAATATTGAAAATAATATAACTTTCATTCTAGACTACATAGTTTATTGGAGTTCATTTAAATGTAATAACTTTGGAAATAAATTCATTAAAAAACATTCTTATAATCAAAGATGAAACCTGTTGAATTCTAGAGCATAATGCCAAAAAACATTATGTTTTAATTAGTAGGGAAACTTTCGAAAAATCCTTAAATTTAACCTTTCAAAATAAATACAATATACTATGGCAACTGTAACTCTTAAAGGCAATCCTGTAACAACTTTCGGCGAACTTCCAGAAAATGGAACTAACGCTCCAAACTTTAAATTAACGGCAACCGACCTCTCTTCAAAATCACTGCATGATTATCTGGGTCATAATCTAATCCTTAATATTTTTCCAAGTGTGGATACAGGTACCTGTGCACAATCGGTTAGAACATTTAATGAAAAAGCGACGCAACTTGCCAATACTAAAGTGCTTTGTATCTCTAAAGATCTGCCCTTTGCATTCTCCCGTTTTTGCGCGGCTGAAGGTATTGACAATGTTGAAAGTCTTTCTGATTACAGAGATGGGAATTTTGGCAAAAACTATGGTTTGACATTTATTGACGGCCCGTTAGAAGGACTGCTTTCAAGATGTGTAATCGTTCTCAATGATAAAGCAGAAATCATTTATACTGAGCAAGTTTCTGAAATAACAGACGAACCCAATTACGAAGCTGCTCTGGAGTCGCTTTCATAGTATTTTTATTTATGTCCAAAAAAACAGATTCCTTCCTAGTGAATCGCTTAAAAAGTGTAGGTTGGGCTTATAAAGGCGCACTTATTTTACTTCGAACGGAAGCCAGCATCAAAATTCAATTTGCCGTCGCGATCTTAGTGACTATTGCTGGTTTTTACTTCGAAATTTCTACTACAGAATGGCTCTTTCAAGTCGCCATGATTGGTCTAGTCATGAGCATTGAAGGCGTCAACACGGCCATTGAGGCTGTCGCAGACTTTGTTCACCCTGATCGCCACGCCAGTATTGGACATATTAAAGACGTTGCCGCAGGTGCCGTTTTTATCGCTGCAATAGCCGCGGTTATTGTAGCCGCAATCATTTATTATCCAAAGCTTTTTTAATACTAATTCGGTTAGGATTAACGTTAGTAATTTGTATTTTTGTTTCCTTGGGGAAACTAAAATCCCTAATGTATTTTAGTTATTTAATTAAAATTTAATAGATTTCCGTGGTCACGGAAAGTTCACATGGCGAAGAAGAAAACCAAAGCTAAAAGCAGTACCACTACAACACCTAAAACCAAAAAAACGTACCGAAACTTCGGGATCAAATTATCAAATCAGCAAAAATTAATTTTTGGCAGCTTGTTGGTAATTCTTGGTGCTTTGCTGTTTATTGCCTTTCTTTCCTTCTTTTTTACCGGAAAAGCTGATCAAAGTACTCTTACTGAAATTGGAACTCGCGATGTGATTGCTGAAAACTGGCTCAATAAATTGGGCGCCTGGGTAAGCCACTTTTTCATTATGGATGGTTTTGGGGTGTCGGCATTTATTTTTGCTGGATTGATTTTTATGTCCGGCATTTACGTCACTTTAAACATCAACAAGGCAAAACTGAGAAGCCATTGGATATGGGGGACACTAATCGCCATTTGGTTGTCTATCTTCTTCGGGTTTTTCTCCCATAAATACGACACTCTTGGCGGCACTATCGGTTTTGAAATGAATTCATTTTTTCAAGACTATATCGGCATTATTGGAACCGCACTCCTGCTTTTTTTCGGATTGATTATATATGCTGCTGTAAGATTTAATGTTACTGGTGATTCAATCGTAAGTGTTTTTAGATCGGCTAAAAGCGACTTAAAACAAGACTTTAAAAGTGAGAAAGAAGGACCGGAATCTTACGCTGCTTTAGACAATGATTTGACTGCTGAAGCAGAAGCTATCAAAGCTGCATTCGATTTAACCCCCTCGAAGGAGGAGCCAAAAGTAAAGCCAAAACCTGAACCTAAAACTGGACCTAAAGTTGAACCTAGAATTGAAACGCCTCAACTGCGTATAGAGGTGCCTCAAGAAAAGGAAGAGCCGGAAGAGGAATTGGAAATGGAAATTGAGCATATCGCTGAAGAACCCTCCGAAAAGAAAACCTTATCTGACAAATTGGTGGCCGAGTTTGGACAGTTTGATCCCACCTTGGAATTGAGCAAATATCAGTTCCCGCCATTGGATCTTTTAAAGAAATATGATTCTGAAAGCATTACCATCGATCAAGATGAACTGGAAGAAAATAAAAACCGTATTGTCGATACCCTTAACAACTACAATATTGGCATC
The DNA here is from genome assembly GCA_038243395.1 of Flavobacteriales bacterium. GTDB lineage: Bacteria > Bacteroidota > Bacteroidia > Flavobacteriales > Flavobacteriaceae > Gelidibacter. The sequence continues at coordinate 68,676 of JBBSRC010000005.1, forward strand.
AGCAACATTAAGGCCACCATCGGACCGACCGTTACCTTATATGAAATTGTACCCAACGCTGGTGTCCGAATCTCGAAAATAAAAAATCTAGAAGATGATATCGCCTTGTCATTGGCAGCTTTAGGCATCCGGATTATAGCACCAATTCCTGGCAAGGGTACCATTGGTATAGAAGTGCCTAATAAAAATTCGACCATCGTATCCATGCGTTCGGTTATTGCTTCTCAGAAATTTCAGAAGTCCGAAATGGAATTACCGATTGCGTTTGGGAAAACCATTAGCAACGAAACCTTTGTGGTGGATTTAGCTAAAATGCCCCATTTATTAATGGCTGGCGCCACTGGTCAAGGAAAATCAGTGGGATTAAATGCGGTTTTAACTTCTTTGCTCTACAAAAAACATCCCGCAGAAGTGAAATTTGTGTTGGTGGATCCTAAAAAAGTGGAGTTGACTTTATTCAATAAGATTGAGCGCCATTATTTAGCTAAATTACCGGATAGCGAAGAAGCCATTATTACAGATAATACCAAGGTCATCAACACCTTGAATTCTTTGTGTATTGAGATGGACAATCGTTATGAGATGTTGAAAAATGCTTTTTGTAGAAACATCAAGGAATATAACGATAAGTTCAAGGATCGTAAATTAAACCCAGAGGACGGGCATCAATTTTTACCTTATATCGTTTTAGTGGTTGATGAGTTTGCCGATTTAATTATGACGGCCGGTAAGGAAGTTGAAACCCCTATTGCACGTTTGGCGCAATTGGCCCGTGCCATCGGAATCCATCTTATTGTAGCTACACAACGACCATCTGTGAATGTCATAACAGGGATCATAAAGGCGAATTTCCCGGCAAGAATTGCGTTTAGAGTTACTTCTAAAATCGATTCCAGAACTATTTTGGATAGTTCGGGTGCTGACCAATTGATTGGTCGTGGCGATATGCTTTTTACCCAAGGCAATGAATTGACAAGGATTCAATGTGCCTTTGTTGATACGCCAGAAGTTGAGTTAGTTACAGATTTTATTGGCGGTCAAAAAGCCTATCCAGATGCTTATCTTTTACCCGAATATGTTGGAGAGGAAAGTGGCACAAGTCTTGATGTAGATATCTCCGACAGGGACAAGCTTTTTAGAGAAGCCGCGGAAGTAATAGTTACTGCTCAACAAGGTTCAGCCTCATTATTACAACGAAAATTGAAATTAGGTTATAATAGAGCCGGCCGACTGATTGACCAGTTAGAAGCCGCTGGCATTGTTGGCAATTTTGAAGGCAGTAAAGCACGACAAGTATTGGTCCCCGATCTCGTATCCTTGGATCAACTTTTAGCAAATGAAATATCATAAAAGAGATCTTCTATAAAAAGTATTAACAAAACACTTCATAATGAAAAAATTACTTCTACTAACTATTGTTTTATTATCGTTTTCAACTTTTGCCCAAGATGCGCAAAAAGCGAAAACCTTGTTGAACGAGGTCAATGATAAAGTTATCGGTTATAACAACATAAGCATTGATTTTAAATACGTTCTTAAAAACACCAGTGAGAATATTAATCAAGAAACGCGTGGCGACGTCGTTATTGAAGGCGAAAAATACCTTTTAAATATTCTTGGTGTGACCCGTATTTATGATGGAAAAACGCTTTACACGATAAGCCCTGAGGACGAAGAGGTAACTATCTCAAAAAACAATACGGAAGACGAAAATACGATTACACCCAGTAAAATGTTATCCTTCTATAAGGAAGGTTACAATTATGCCATGGACATTGTGCAGAATATTAGCGGACGAAAAATTCAGTATGTGAAATTGACGCCAATGGATAGTAATTCTGAAATTAAACAAGTACTGTTGGGCATTGATGCTCAGACCAAACATATCTACAATCTCATAGAAGTAGGAAAAAACGGCACACAAACTACCTTAACTGTAAATAGTTTTAAAACTAATGAGCCTATTTCAAAATCCTTATTTACTTTTGATGCTAATAAATACAAAGGCTATTACATCAATAAGCTCGATTAGATAGGCGCCAATTTTATGAAAATACTGGATAGGTACATACTTAAGACCTACTTAAAAACATTTTTGAGCGTGTTTGTTATACTCATGCTCATTTTTGTTTTACAGGCGGTTTGGTTATATATTTCTGAACTGGCCGGAAAGGATTTGGATATTGATACGATACTCAAGTTCTTACTTTATATTACCCCTACCCTTATCCCATTAATATTACCCCTTACCATTCTCCTCGTCTCGATTATGGTTTTTGGAACCTTTGCCGAAAACTATGAGTTTGCCGCTATGAAATCTACCGGTATCTCATTGCAACGCGCTATGAGAGGGTTGAGCGTTTTTATCATAGCACTTTCGGTAACGACATTTTTATTTGCCAATAACGTCATCCCCTGGGCAGAATATAACGCGTACAATCTAAGAAAAAATATTGCTAAGCTGAAGCCACAAATGGCCATCGCTGCAGGACAGTTTAACGAAATCGGGGCATTTAATATTAAGGTCGATAAAAAAAGTGGCGATCGCGGTCAATTTCTGTCCAAGGTCATCATGCACCAACAGAAAGATAACCGGCCGGGAAATTATACCGTGATTGTTGCGAATTCGGGAGAACTAAAAAGCAATCCAAACTCAAACATCTTACAGCTCGTTTTATTTGACGGGAACTATTACGAAGAAATCCACAGTAAAAATCCGAAAGAGATTCAAAAAAAACCAGGAGTCAGGAGTTATTTTGACACCTACACCATGAATGTGGATTTGGAAGCTTTTAACGATGTAGATTTAGACGAAAAGAGCTATACTAACCGCTATAATATGCTCGATGTTGGAGGCCTCAATTACACCATCGACAGTCTGCAAGATAAAAAAAAGGAAGAATATAAAGGCCTTGCCGAAACTTTATATGGTCGGACTTCCATCAATACTATAAACTCCAATTTGACGGTGGAAACCGATAGTGTTTTCGATGGAAACATTCTCAATCTTTTTGAAAACAAAACCAAATTACAAATCGTCAATCTAGCGTTGAACACGGTTAATAGTACAACGCAAATTATTACCACGAAAGATCAGTTCATGAATGTATCAGACAAAGTGCTAAACCAGCATTTAATAGCCCTTCATGAAAAGTATGTCTTGGGTTTCGCTTGTTTCATACTATTTTTTGTGGGTGCACCATTGGGTGCGCTTATTAGAAAAGGCGGCATTGGACTGCCATTGGTAGTGGCCATTCTGTTATTCCTTACATATCACTTTATAGGTATTTTTGCTAAAAATAGTTCAGAAAATGGTAGTCTCAACCCTATTTTAGCAACTTGGCTATCTACCTTGATCATGCTTCCGCTGGGAGTATATCTCACAGGGCGGGCTACCAATGACAAAGGACTCTTTGATTTTGACAGTTACCTCAATCCGATAAAGAAATTCTTGAATCTCCGTCCTAAAAACTCGGTCGTGGTGGATGGCGAGTTGATTCAATACAGCTTCTTAAACGATTATAATAATGAAAAACTCATCAATATCCTCAAAAATCATGAGGAGCTTAATTTTGATGAAAGTGTCAAACCCTTCGCTTTAAATCAATTAATGAAGCGCAATCAAAGTATAGAAGACCTTCAAAAGCAAGGCGTTCAAATTGATGAGGGTTATAGTGTTTCTAGGAAAAAAGCAAATGATACCGTCGACTATTCAAAATTTGCTTATCTCTTTTATAACATTGGCATGATTCTGCTCATCTTCCATTTTATTCTCAAGAATAACAAACTTCCATTAGTAGCTTCGGCAGCAATCGATTTAAGCATTATTAGCTTGTTAATTTATGCACTATATTATGTCGTCACTTGGATTACAGCAAATAAATTCTACAAAAATCTGAGTTTCAAAACCAAGCCCGTGAATCCGTATCTTATGCTTATTGGCCTGCCATTTTACGGTATTTCCCATTTTTTACTTAAGAACAAAATCAAGGAAGACTTGGACAAAAGTTGTATTCTAAATGTAAAATAAGGCATATCTTTGCATAAAATTTCAACAGAAAATGACAACAAGCACGATGACATCAACCATTACATTAAATACTATTGAAGACGCCATTGAAGATATAAAAAATGGAAAAGTAATTATTGTTGTTGATGATGCTGATAGAGAAAATGAAGGCGATTTTTTAGCTGCTGCCGAAATGGTAACGCCAGAAATGATTAATTTTATGGCTACCCATGGTCGTGGATTAATTTGCACCCCACTCACTGAAACACGTTGTAAGGAATTGGATCTACATCCGATGGTACATAATAATACCGACCCGATGGAGACTGCATTTACAGTATCGGTAGATTTACGTGGCAACGGAGTAACGACAGGAATTTCAGCAGGTGACCGCGCAAAGACAGTACGAGCACTCATCGATCCAAATACCAAATCTTTTGAATTAGGACGACCAGGACATATTTTCCCATTAGTTGCCAAGGAAGGTGGCGTATTAAGACGTACGGGACATACGGAAGCAGCCATAGATTTTGCACGTTTAGCAGGCTTACAACCAGCGGGTGTGATCGTGGAGATTATGAATGATGATGGCACCATGGCACGCTTACCGCAATTAATGAAGGTAGCAGAGAAATTTGATGTAAAAATTGTTTCGATAGAAGATTTAGTCGCTTATAGAATGCAACACGACTCTTTGATTGAAAAGAAAGAAGATTTCGAAATTGTAACCCGTTTCGGTAAATTCAGATTAAGAGCCTACCAACAAACCACCAACGACCAAGTACATATTGCGTTAACGAAAGGCGCTTGGGAAACCAATGAACCGGTTTTGACCAGAGTGAATTCTACCTTGGTCAACAATGATGTTTTAGGCACTTTGACCAATAATGCCGATAAGAAACTGGACGATATGTTTAAGTTGATCAATGATGATGGCAAGGGCGCGATTCTTTTTATCAATCAGCAAAATCAATCTACCGATTTGTTGAATAGACTAAAAACCTTAAAACAAGATCAGAATCATACCGATATTATAAAGGCGCCAAGTATCGCTATGGATAACAGAGATTTCGGAATTGGAGCGCAGATTCTGCACGACCTTAACATCCACAAATTATTATTGATGTCCAATAGCGAACATACCAAACGTGTGGGTATTATTGGATACGGTTTGGAGATTGTGGATCATGTGAGTTATTAATATAGGAATTAAGACCGCTTCGCTTTTAGAACCAAGAATCAAGACTAAAAACTTCATTCCGAAAGTCTTTATGTCCATTATTTTAAGAAATAAGAATCCGGACTAAAAAAAAATATTATGACAGTCATTAAGGTCGTTGTTTTTTGAATCTAGCTGAGAACTAATATCCATCATATTTTTCAAAATAAAATTGAAACAGATATTTACTGTTTCAAACAGAAAAAGGATTCAGAACTTAAATGGTGCTGAATCCTTTTTTATTTTTAATAATTTGAGTGTACTATGAAATTGATTTTTCAACTAAGCTACTCGCCTACAAACTTTGTTTAATAGCGTCAACCATCTTTAGAGCACGTTTCTTCACTTCTTCTTCGGTCCAAGATAATTTGATCAGGCATGAAATATTTCTACCAATAAAGTGATCGGATTGTTCAAAGGTTTTGGTTTGAAGATATTTTAATCCTGCCTTTACTTCAGCAGAAACGGGAAATAAGCTCTTTACATTTTTTAGGTGATCCCATTTGCGCACATAATGCCAGTTATTGTCAAAATAATGAAAACAGCCATCAACACCAGCGTCTTTCAAGTTTTTAGAAGCAATACGGGCAATTTCCAAATCGGGAAGAAAAAAGTTTAAAAATCCATAATTTTCTTCGCCGCCCTCAGGAACCGTTCTAAAGGTAACTTCTGGAATTACAGCAAGCGCTTCTCTTAAGACAGTATAATTTTTCTTTTGGATGGCCAAAAAGTCAGGTAAACGTCGTACCTGCGCTAAACCTACCGCCGCGTGAAGTTCTGAGATTCTAAAATTATAGCCCATAAACGGATGGGTTTCCGCGCCTCTATCATTCCCCTGATGGTCATGGCCATGATCCGAATAATGGTCAGATTTGATGTAGTAGTTCTCGTTATTTGTAACCACTGCGCCACCTTCACCACAGGTAATTGTTTTTACGAAATCAAAAGAAAAACAGCCTAAATGCCCAATGCTACCTAAAGGTTTTCCGTTATAAATGGCACCAATGGCTTGACAGGCATCTTCAATTAGGATTAAGTCATGTTGGTCGCAAATGGCTTGTAGTGCATCCATATTGCCCATACTGCCACACATGTGTACGACCATGATGGCTTTTGTTTTAGACGAAATCGCATTTTCAACGGCATTCGGATCGAGGGTCAAGGTGTCATCAATATCTACTAAAACTGGGGTGGCCCCCATCATCATGATGGCTTCAAAACTCGCCACAAAAGTAAATGACGGCATAATAACCTCATCTCCTGCGCCAATTCCTGCGGCGGCTAAAGCAACCGAAACTGCAGCGGTTCCGTTGGACACTAATTGTACGTGTTTGGCTTTAAAAGCCGATTGCAATTCGATTTCCAATTCCTTGGCTTTCCAATGGCCGTTGCGCATGCCATCAAAACCATAACGCATCAAGACGCCACTTTCTAAAACATCATTTACTTCTTTGCGTTCGGCACTTCCAAATAATTCAAATCCTGGCATAATTAGCTATTAATTCATAAATTTAGGATTCAAAATTACAATATATATGTTCAAGTAAAAAGTGAATATCATGTTTTAGTGGCCTCCATACCGCTTAAACATAAAGTCATAGTTAACATAAAATTTTGTACATTTAAGTTAAAAAAATAATCTTACCATGAAAAAATCGTATTTGTTATTCGTTTTGTTGTCTTCAATCATGATAACCAATTGTGGTTCTAAAAAAAGTGCCGTAATGGTTGACCCTTATATCGGTGCTTGGAGCTTAATAGTAGAAAGTACGCCACAAGGTAATGTATCAGCCACTATGTCGATTACAAAAAATACCGAAGGTGTTTATTCCGGAAGCGTCAGTTCTGACGTGGGCGCATTTAATCTTAATGACTTAAAAATTGTGGACGGTAAACTTTCAGCTGGATTTATGATTCAGGATGCTGAGTTTGATCTTATCGGTAATTTTGAAAATCTATTATTTAAAGGAAATGTCTCAGGAATGGGAGAAGATTTTAAGACCAATGGAAAGAAAATGATCGAATAAGCATTAAATTTAAGACGATCATCACTGAGTGGTTTACATTTCGATAATACTTTGTTTTAACTCTTTTCTTACTTTTTTAAATTCTGAAAACATATCGTCTTCTGCTCTATACCCTACCGGTAACAACAATACCGATTTAAGTCCTTTTTCCTTGAGGTTTAAAATGGCATCAAATTTCGCTCTATCAAACCCTTCCATTGGGCATGAATCAATACGTTCCACCGCACATACGGTCATTAAGTTACCTATGGCGATATAAACTTGCCTAATTGACCACTCCTGTTGTTCATCCTTAGTCATGTTTTGCATCATCAATTTCAGATCGTTCCTATAGGGTTCGAGAATAGTTTCTGGAGTTTTTCTTAAATGAATGATGTTATCATACAGATCATCCACATGCTCTTCATTTATTGTGTCGCTAATACAAAAAACCAATAAATGCGACGCATCCACAACTTGACGTTGGTTATAAGCCGCTGCCAGTAGTTGATTTCGTAAGGTTTTATTTTCAATGATCAGCAAAGTGATGGTTTGCAAGCCAAATGAGGTTGCCGTCAAGTTAAACGCTTCCTTCAGAATATGCAATTTTTCCGAAGTCAGGTTCTTATTGGGGTTAAATTTTTTGGTGGCATAACGCCATTGTAAACTTTCTATAGTGCTCATAAGTATCAATTTGTAACCTAGCAAAAATAAGGGATGCTAACGGCAATTTTGGGTCATTTCGATAAATAAATTCAATGGTTAAATTTATTTCATAAAAAGTTGACAATTTACTTGAAAAAATTAAAAAAGGGTTCTATATTTGCACCCGCATTCAGGGCATACCTGATGAGACACTCGGAGAAATGGCAGAGCGGTCGAATGCGGCAGTCTTGAAAACTGTTGAGGGTCATACCTCCGGGGGTTCGAATCCCTCTTTCTCCGCAAAGTCAGCTGATAATCAGTTAGTTATGAGTTTGACACCCAAAATTACACCCAATTCTGTTTGAATTGGGTGTTTTTTTTTAATTATATCTTATGTTTAATTTATTTTATAATTATCTAAAATGAATAATAGAGATCCATTTCTTAATCTTGATTAACCAAATTCAAGCCAATAGAAGCCTTTTTAAGAATTCATATTTTCTAAAAAACGTAAACAATCGATTATATTCTTAAAGCCTGAAAGTTGTTACCATAACATTACCTCCTTCTGGCTTGATATTTGAAATTTTACCAATTTCTTTCAAATGATCAAAAAACAACATCAAGCTATCGGATTTTTTGAAGGATGGCATTGGTCCTTTTTCATTTAATTGTTTATACTTTCCTCCTAAAGAATTTAGAAATTCAGGAATGAAATCTGTAGTGAACTCGGAAATGTTTTTTACAAATAATTCTATTTTTGCTTCCTGTTTAATGGGTGCAGTCAATAATATTGAAGTCAAAGTCCTACTAGTCAGTTTAATAGCAGAATGTCTTAAACTTATTTCTCCTATAAGGCTTAATGCTTTTAATTCCGTTATTGGGCTCTTAGCCTCGAACAATTCTATTAATCTAATATTATCAGATTTTCCAAGCCTAGAGTTTTTTAACAATTCTATCAATTCAAGTTCAGAAAATTCTAATTCAGGAAACATCTTGAAAAAACTTAAGATATTGTTGATTGCAAATATTAATTGTAAAGGCTCAAAATTTAATTTTAACTTATTGTAATTATCTAAGTTAAAAATTATTTTACGTTTTTCAACCAGGACTTTAACTTTATCATAAGATAAAATTTCAAAATTTAAATCACTGAAAGTAAAAGGAAAAGAATCAATATAGATAGAATACAACTTATCATTAATCTCCTCATTAAGAAGAAATGCTCTTATAAAAGCTTCATGGTCTTCTTCTTTTGAGTTGAATACATTTAAAACTAAGGTTTTGGTATTATCTGGATTATTAATAAAGTTCATGAGCGTTTCCGAAAAACTATTTTTATTTTCCTTATAAACGAAAACTATATTTGACCAATTTGCTTCAGCCTTAGCATTAGACAATAGAAAATCAATTAATTCAGTTGATACATTTAATTCATCAATCTCCTTAATTGAAGTGTTCGTCCATAAGAGAATAGATTCTCTGTGAGAATTGGATAATTCATCATGATTAAGTAAGACAACCAGCGAATCAAGCTTTTCCTCTTTATTGTCTTCTAATTTCAAATATACAGAATCAATATATTTGTTAATATTCACATTTATATATTCAATCAATAATGAGCAATTAGAACTAAGGATTGATGCGTAATTGCTTTTATAAAAATTATGTGTATTAAATTCACCAAAAGTCTGAATCATTAAAAACAACATTTTTGGATTAATTGCATAATTATTATTTTCATAAACGTATTTCCTTATATCTTCTGATACACCGCTAAAATGTAAAGAGGTAAATTTCACTTCTAATAAATCAATAATCTCAAGTAGCTTTTCAGTTTTTTCAATTAACGTTAAGAAATCAGACTTGTTACTAACAAAATCCTCTAAACTTGAAAAAGATGACATTTTCACTATATCTAGAGCTTCAGCTCTATTCAAAATATGGTTGTAATAATTCAATTTTTCTTCTTCAGCCATAGAGCTATCTTGTTCGATAAATGCCCACATATTTACCCAAACTTTAGACAATTCATTTATAAATAAATCTAAGTTTCTTCCTTCCTCAATATATGATTTTATAAATTTGATTGAATCATTCGATTCATTTGATAATTGTTTGAAAACTATACCTTTTTTTACCAGATATTTTTTGCTTTTAATTAGGTGGTCGAATAGATTGTAATTAAGAATGTAGCTTTTTTCAAATTCTGACTCACTAATTTTTTTTATAATATTATGAACTTCATCAAGTTTATAGTTGAAATTACTATCTGTTTCATTTCTTACGTTCATTAGAAACCAATGATCATTCTCCGTAATACTTCCGGGGTAGAAATAAGAGATATAATTCAGATAATCTTCTGCTATATAACCATTCCGAATAAATAGAAGAATTAACTGCTCCTGTTTGCTCGGAACTGTTGAAACAATCATTTTTTTATCTTTAAGAAGATATTTTACTTTTGAATTCTTAACTCTTCTAATTTCCTCCTCATTATGTTTTAACTCATTTCTAATGCTGTTTATTCTTCCAGTATTGTGCTTTTCAATTATAGCTTTTCTGTCCAAATAACCTCGCTCAGAATTTACTTTTTGCTCTATGTCAGAAAATTTAAAGTCAAATTTTTGTCGACCGCCATACTCTCCATAGTAAGAGACTTTAGCATCTAGTAGTTTTTCAAAATTATCCTCCTCAAGCATGTTTTCAATACTGTAGTCTTCTTCATTTATTCTAAATGACCTAAAACCAGAAGTTTTTTGCACATATTCCAATAAGTAAATACTTTTTAATTCCTTCAGAGTTTCTGGCAATGACGTTTCTAATTCTTTAATTTCAAGTTTTAATTGACTATTGTTATTTTCAATGTTTGAAATTTCTTGATTTATCCAGATGACTTTATTTCCTACTAAATTATTATATAGCATGCCAGAATTACGCCCAAGCTTTACAAAGTCTTCAGGATAAATGTTTTTATAAACTATAATTGCAAAAAGCTTATTCATAAACTCTTTGGACTGAAATTTTTGAAAATATATGTGAAACTCATTAACAATATTATACAGCAATCTCATGTCATCAACATAGAACGATACTTCATCGATTAAATCAGTTGATATCTTATAATTAAAATCTTGAAGTGTTTTTGTCAGTTGTTCGTTAGAATTTGAATAATTTATAACAGGAATAACTGGAATAATAAAATCAAAAAACTTCGTTCTTTCCTGATTTCTAAACATCTCATCTCTAATTGCATAAATGAATATGACAATACGATTAATGGATTTTGAATTATTAATTAGCAAATTAATTTCTCTTAACTTTGTGAATATCTCTGTTTGCTCAAATCTATCTAGATCCTCGATAATGACCACATTGTATTTAGTTGCTTCGAAAAAGTAAAGAATTTCATCTAAATGATTATTCAATATAGATTTGTCAAATTTCTCAGCTATTTGTATTTCTAAATTTTGAAAATTAAATTTACTAATTGTAAATTTTTGTGAAAACTCAATAATCTTTCTTAGAAAAATATAAAAAATCGCTAAAAACACAGTTAAGATTACAATTTTAATAAGGATTTCAAACCACGCTAATGGTTCCGGTAAACTTAAAAATGTTCTAAAGGATTCGAAATTAAACAATAAAAAAGAGCTACATAATAACCCAGAAACCAACCAAGTCGCATTTTTAACTTGATCTTTAGTAAGGCTTCTTATTTTTTTAAATTGGGAATCTGGGATAATAGAACTTTTCTCATGATAAAATATTTGCTGTAAAATACTTAATTCTACTAAGCGAAGCTGTTCATTCTTCCGATCCGAACTTGACTCTTGTTCAGACTTTGCAATTTCTGTTTCATCTTCAGAATAAACTTTAACAGGTAAATTTGAAGTAGAGTGTTTTTCATTAAAATTTTTCTCCTCTTTAAAAGTTGCAAGTGAAATCTTTAAAAACTCTAACCCTTCAATATTTCTTTCTTGAAATGTTTTAAGTATACTACTTTTTCCTGAACCATAATTCCCTGTTAAAGCTATATTCTTAATGTCCTTCTCTTTTCTGTTTGCCCACGCCCATTCAAGTGCGTCACAATAATATTTATGCTTCTCCTTATCGCTTCTTGGAGAGAGTGAATTAAACAATTTTTTGCTATTATTAGCCGAGGAGCTGCCTTCTGGCCGTGGTGTTTCATTTTGTTTCATTACTATCTATATTTGATACAATCCAAAAGATATTTCGTTTTTTTTTCTATTTTACACTTTAGAGCGAACTTATAAATTGGCTTAATTTATGGTTGCGCTATGTACTTTCCCATATTTCAAAATATCTCCTTGTAATTGTCTAATCACGAAAATGAAATGGTTATAAATGCCTGTTGCTTCTGGGTCTTGCTCTTTTATATAGGTCTCTACTTCCAAAGGGAAATTTCGAATGGCAATTGCTCCTAAATGAATTGAAGTGCCTGAACCAAAAAGAAAACTAACATTATCTAGCTCAAGATAATTCTTAAGCATTAATTTAATTTTGTCAATTATTACTCCTTGGTCTAAATTTTCTAATACCCAATCAGATAATTTGTCTGTATTTCCAAATAAAATTTTATTTCTCGTTGGTTCAAAACATGTCATCTATATTATTGTTTGTGATTGGTTTTCTTTAATAGAAGTACAAAGACTTTTGTTTGATTATTAATCAAAGAACTAGATTAATTGGATTTATTATTTTATTTTTTTTCAGGTTTTTTTATCAGGATTTAACAAGGTAGATGGTCTCGGTATCGTCGCTCCAGCATTTGGCTTTTTATCTGGTGTGTCACATCTTGTATTCTTTCCAATATTAAGATTATCTATTTTTTATTTTTCTTGTCATCAGCCATATTATTTCTTTTTTGGATTATTATTTAATTGGGACGTAGGTCGTGGTATCGTTTGTCCTTTCTGATTTTGATTTAGTGTTGGAGGATGTTGTCGATCTTGTGGTTTCGACTGTGGTCTCGATTTTTCTTGCTTTGCCATAATGAATGTTTATTGATACGTATATTATTATTAAAATTAGACCAGTGCCTAATGAATAAATTGAAGATTTGTTAAGAATGTTTATTAAAGAATTTCTTTTGTTAAGCTTTCCCTTAAATTGCTCATAGGTTATTTGATAGTCAATTACAGAATCAACATCATCTACTGATGCATCTATTGACTTGCTCGCTTGATAATGACTATAAACGTTAACAAATAGTGTTGCAACTAGTAGCGCCCACCCAATTGCAATGACGATGACGACTTTCGCATTATCAATAGGAACTATTTTATCATGAAAAGTCAAAGTAAGACCTAAAGCGCCAGAAGCAATGAACGTAATAGCTTTCTCAAAATGATCATCACTTTTTGTTTTTTGTTTGTAAAGAATATCACGATATTCCTCCCAATTCTTCAATTGCTCTGGTGTAAACTTAATAATCTCTTTATTTTTAGCCATCTTTAACTATTCTCTACAATTGCAATTTCCTCTTCTGTCAACCCATAAAGCTCATAAACCATCTCATCGATTTCTTTTTCTGTTTGGGTTATTTGAGTTTTTAGGTCTTGTGCTTTTTTCTTGTTTTCCTCAAAAAGCTCCATCCACTCAAATTCATCTTTTTTGGTCAATTCCAAGATTGGAGCTAATTCCTCTGTTACTCTTAATTTATTCTTGGCTTTGATGGCTTTGTTGAGTTCCTTAATGAAATCTCCGAAAGATAGTTCGTGCCAGTTTTCAAGTTTTCGCGATATTTTCACTAAAGAAAACTTATGAATTAAATAGTTTTGGAATTTAATGTTGAGTTGACTGACTTTATCTTTACTATTTAATAGTTCATCAACCTTAGTCTTGGTTAATAATTGACTTTCGTAATCAACTATTTTAATAGGTAATTTCTTAAACTCTGCAACTCGAATTTTCGGAAAAAGAGTGTCAAATTCATTGTTTGAATAGCGAAAGTAAAATGACATTAATTTAGAATTCAGAATACTAAGAATATATTCAATGACATAATCAGACTCTTGCTCATTGTCAATTCTTGCAATGTATAAACTACGATCTATTATGAATTTCTCCCTAATTAATGTACTTACCAATGTCTTACCTAAAATCTCCCGAAATACAATTCGTGGGCCAACAAAATACTTTTCTTGTCGAGGAGCGGCCAACCAATCTCCATAACTAATATAATGCTCCTTATCCCAAAAATAATTATAAGGACTTACGTGCTTTCCCTTTAATTCCGGTACAAAAGTTTCGTCTTTTCTAAAATTTGAATGATAAGCACGTTCTTTAATGACTTCGGCAGATTGCCCCGTATATTTATCATAAGGATTTACACCTCTAATAACATCCATTATCGCACCCACTTCAATTACATCCTTTCTTACCTTTTTTATAATTGGTAAAATATCTTCGCTTATTTCGACATCAAAAATATATCCTTCATTCTGAAAGAATCTAACTTGATCAATCGTATGCTTATCGATTATTTGCTTATCTATAAAATCTAGAATATGAACTTTTCCTAGAGCAATTTCCTTTTTGGCGACAAAGATTAAAGTATCTACAGATGCATCAAAAAAGACATTATCTAAGTTTGGAATGAGAACTGAAAAATTAAGATTTTCTAAAACATACTTTCTACAATCAGACATTCTTAAATTTTTCAACCAAGAGTTAGGAACGATAAAACTAATTTCTCCATTTGGCTTTAGCAATTCAGCTCCTTTTTCAATAAAGGAAACATACAATTCTACCTGATATTGAGCTGTTTGATAATTATTGTTTATATATATTTTCGTTTTCTCATCAATCGTTCTGGCAACGTAGGGCGGGTTTCCAATTACAACATCAAAACCACCTTCAGCGAAAACATCAGGAAACTCATTCTCCCATTTAAAAGCCTTACTTCCAGCAATTTTTTTATCATCGATTAGACTATTTCCACATTTAATATTACTACTTAGATCGTTGAGTTTTCGGCGAGGTTGTGCTGTGCGTAACCATAAAGAAAGTTTGGCAATTTCAACACTTTCATCATTCAGGTCTACACCATAAATATTGTTTTCCAAAATTGTGTTCTCAATATCTGGGAATTGTAAACCTCCACCCAAAATCTTGGTTTTCAATTCGTCAATATACGTGTGTTCTTTAATCAGAAAATCTAATGCTTGATTTAAGAATGCACCAGAACCACAGGCAGGATCACAAATGGTCAATTGCAATAACCAGTCACGATAGTCGTCAAGAATATTTACAAGTTTCTCAATGGTCGTCTTATTTCGATTCTTACGACCCTTAAAATATTCTTCTTCGTGGAAGTCCAGCTCGATTTTCTTTTCCTCACAAAGTTTTCCAATTGTATTTTCAACTATATATTTAGTAATGTATTTGGGCGTATAAAACACACCATCCTTTTTGCGTTTACTAGTTTGCTTGTCAAAATCGCCACCTTCAATCTCCGTATTAACGCTTTCAATCTCATTGAGTGAGTTTTCAAAGATGTGTCCTAGGATATTAACGTCTATCTGACTTTCAAAATCATAATTAGATAATAATGAGGTGTATTTATACAGAAGGTTACTATCGATTTCTAGAGCATCTAAAATAGCATCAGGTTTAAATAAACCTCCGTTGTATGCGTAAATCTCAGCTCGGCTCTGTGTTCCTTTTCTGCCAGTGTCCAAAAAGTGGAAATACTGTTTAAAGAGATCGTATAATGGGCGTTCATCGCCAAAATCCCAATCATCTTTCCATTTTTTTAAAATTTGAAGTGTAGAATTATAAGGCAATAACATTCGATCTTCTGCGAAGAAAACAAATAAGAAACGGTCAATTAATTTTTGAGACTTTTGAAACAAGGTGAGTTTCACATTCTTTTCAAGGCGAACGATATACTCTTGATTTTCTAAAAGATTAGTTTCGCTCAACTTCGCTTTTACAGTTTTAGCATTCCGTTTAACGAGATCCCGAAACAGTTCACGCTTAAAAATTGAATAGTCCTTGTAAAATGCT
>JBBSRC010000006.1:0-81140 GCA_038243395.1 Flavobacteriales bacterium
ACCAAAAACTGCACCTTCCTTTTGAAGCGTATTTAAAACGCCCTTATCGGGAAAATTATCGGTTCCATTAAAAGCCATGTGCTCAAGAAAGTGTGCCAACCCTTGTTGATCGTCATTTTCAAGAACGGAGCCTACGTTTTGAATGATGTAGTAGCTGGCAGCATCTTTGACCACCTCAGTTTTATAGATGTAATAGGTAAGACCATTAGGCAAAACGCCTTTGGTAACTTGCGCGTTTTCCGGCAACGGATCATTTAGATTGGTGTTTTGCGCCATCAAACTAATGCTGAGCAAAAAACTAAAGAGAATGGTAAATTTCTTCATAATTATTTTAGTGTTTTTAATTACAAACCAAAATGGTTGTAGGTTATACACTATCATAACGCAGTATATTGATTTCACCCTTAGTCGTAAATGTTAAGAAAGTATTAAAAGTTTAAAATCGTTGCTTACTTATTTTTATTTGACTGATGCGTTTTTCCTTTAGAGTTTTCTCAAATTTGCAAATAAACGGCCGAAGCTATACACAATTCAATTTAACGCAATAAAAAAACCTTGCATCTTATTAAAATGCAAGGTTTTAAAGTTGAAAAGTGGTTGGTTAATTCTTAATAATCTTAAAAGTCTGCTCTGACGTTTCTGAATAAAGTTTTAAAACATACAGTCCAGAGCTTAAAGAAGACACATCAATCTTATTACCGTTTGACAATGTAGATGAAAACTCTTTTCCTAAAACATTATAAACTTTGAATGATTGCACAGGGCTTTTCGATTTAATGAAAATTTTATCTGCTACTGGGTTGGGGTAAATTTCAGCATTAAAGGTCTCGAAATCTAAAATGGAAAGTATATCGCACATTGGATTTGCACCTGCAGAGATCTTTAGAACGCCAGCATTTACTGACCAATTTTCCCATGTACCGCCCTCTCCCGTTGTCCAATCGGATAGGTCAAAAGAGTTAGCTCCTGTTTTGGTCCCGGGCACTTTATAAACTTTCATGGCCTCTTCTCTTCTATTCCAAGTGAGCGGACTAAACTTTTGAATATTTTCGGGTGCATTGTCTGCTACACAATTAGATTGTAAAAAATAAGCCGACTCTGGATAGGCTGGAAAATCGCCATAAACCCTTGCCTTACCATTAGCATCTACACAGATGGCCGTGTAGTCATTACAAGCAATCCCAAAAGAACGTTTCTTATTATCTTCAGAATATCTTGCCATAAAAACGCTGAGACGTCCTTCACGATCACGGTTTGCAAAATGACTATCCGTAATAACATCTGCCAAAAAAGGGATGTCTAAAAAATCGTTAGTGCCCAAAGTCACTCTTGGGTGATAAGGATTACTTAACGCTACCGCACTATCCAAGCCACCATATTCTGCTGTGAAATAAGAACTTCCTAAAATAGCCATTCCTGCACTGGTGCCTCCAATTACACCATTTTTAGTGTTGATATAGGTGTTTAAAGTAGTTTCCATGACGTTGTCCTTAAAATATTTGACGTAGTCATATTGATCACCACCGGCAAACCAAATGGCCTCTGCATTAGCTACCTTTTCCAATACATACGGATCAATTGCTCCAGCTGCATTATTGATAACAAAGGTTCTAACGGAGTTGATGGTTACGCCTAATTCAGAATAAAAATAATTATTGTAACCATCACTTTCAGAGGCTCTCAAAACTACAACATCACCACCGTCGGACTGGTTTAAAAACCAAATCATTGCCGCATCTTGCTCGCCCGCACCACCCATTAAGCACACACCAGACTGATGATTTGTAGTGACATCCGTGGCATTTCCAGTGAGATACTCTGTATAGTTTTGAGCAAAAAGGGCTTGAAAGCTCAACACTAATAATAAGGTAATTTTTTTCATAAGCTTATCGCTATTTACTCTATTTCTTCTGATTAACTAAACGATAAATCATCACGGCAGTAATTTTTGCTTGGGTTGCCACTGTACGCAAATCGCCAATTTCTTCGATGGTATGATCACCAGAACCCCCTGTCAATCCTAATCCGTCAAGTGCCATATCTACATATCCTGAGGTAAATGAAATATCTGCAGCGCCAGCGTTCCTTGGATTAACAGCTTCGACCGAGCCAAAACCTAAATCCTGACTAACGCCATCATAAAATTGCAGAAGTTTAGTATTGCTTTCCGTCAACGCCAAAGGTGGATAACCGTTATCACCAAAAGTCAACTCTGCCGTCGTATAAGGATAGTTTTTAGAAACAATTTCTTTCATGATCTTATGAGCTTTTTCCAATTGATCAGGAGACGTGGCACGAATATCACCATGAACAATGGCGTGCTCCGCGACCACATTATTCTTTCCGAAAGAAGTGCCTCCGGTCAAATCCTCATTCACATTTAAATCTGTTCCGCCGATAATAAACCCTGGATTAAAGGTCAAATCTTTTTCTTTGGATAACTGTAAATAAAATTTATTTAAAATTCGGGCGGTTTCATAAATAGCGCCAACACCAATATCTTTAGTGAAAACTTGCGAGGAATGCGCAGGTACTCCCGTCACTTTTAATTCCCAATCGGAGGATCCTCTGCGAGAAACTACAATCGTTTTTGGATTGTTATCCCCGTTTTCAAAACCTAAGGCAATGTCAGCTCTTTTAGCGCCTTCAACCAAATCCTTTTTAGAAAGCTCAATGGGCTCGCCACTTTTTTCTTCATCACCGGTCATAATTATTTCGATGGACATATCATCCAAGACACCAGCTTCTTTTAACGCTTTCATTGCTAAGATGATAATGACGTCGCCGCCTTTCATATCTGCTACTCCAGGACCTTTCATCATATGTTCATCTATCATCGTATACTCCTGAAACGGACTGTCCAATTCAAAAACGGTATCTAAATGTCCGATTAATAAAAACTTTGGCCCTTTCTTGCCTTCTCTTTTAGCGATTAAATGTCCACCACGATCATAAGCTTCGCCATTGGTTAATTCCGTTTTGAATCCGAGTTGATCCAATTCTGCCTTAAACAATTCGCCAACTGCTCTAACTCCTTCAAAATTCATCGTACCGCTATTGATATTCACTGCTTTTTTAAGCAGGTCAATCGAAGCATCGAGATGTTGATCAATCGATTTTACAATTTTATTCTCCATTTTTCCTTTTTGTGCAAATGTCAGCGTGCTTAAGAATAGGACTGAAAATATTAATAATTTGTGTGTTGTTTTTTTCAAAATCATAAATTTAATTAAGGTTAAAATTTTCTCCTGGTAAATAAACATTCAATTGGAGGTCATGCGCTCCTAGTTTATCGCCATGCACATTTTTTGAACCCTTCGGGTTTTTTAGTACAATGACTTGTGAATCGCCAATAATTTCAGCGTTGTTTCCACAGACTAAAATGGCCGTGGCTTCGTCGATGCCAATGCCTAACATGTCTGGATGTTCAATAACGGCACTGATCAATCGGTTGTAACGGCTGCGTTTGACAAAATGCTGATCGATGATAACATTGGTCAACATGCCTAATCCAGTCTTGATTTCGATATTTTCGGCATCTATATTCTTGAATGTGGACGCATAGTCCGGATGTTTGAGTTCGCTTCCGGAAATCATCATTTTGCTCATAATCGCTGCTCCTGCACTAGTTCCAGCAATTAAGTTTCCCTTAGCATACGATTCATGAATCGCCTTCTCAATCAAAGTTCCTGCAACAATGTCCATAAATCGGTTTTGATCGCCACCTGAAATATAAATCATTTTGGCATTTCTAATAGAATCAATTTTAGATATGGTCAAGATCTCATCTTTAATAAAGTCCAATCCATAAATATTCTTAATGCCTTTTTCGATAAATTGTTTCCCGGAATAGTAAATTGCAGAATCCGGCTCAGCGCTCGACATTGGCAAGATAATGCCATATCCAGATGTATCAATCCCCGATTCTTTAATGATCCGATCCACCATGGCTGAAGGTCTTGAACCTCCGCCAATAATTACTAATTTCCCTTTCGGTGATGCATCTTGTGCGCTTAAGGGAGTTGTACAGAACACACTTCCAATAAGCACACAAATTGCCACAAATCCTTTTATCTTCATGTTTATTGTCTTTTACCTATAACGATGCCATTGGTGCCCGCGGCGGCGGCATAGTAAATTTCTGCTTCACTGCCATCTAAGTTGGCTCTCATCATATTATTTGCGCGTCGGTCGCCCCAATAAATTTTCTGTCCATAAGGATCATAAGCCAAACCATAAACCACACGAGAAATTCCTACGGCAATTGTGGTGACTCCCGTACCATCTAAATTAGCCGACTTGATACGGATATCTCCAGAAGCCACATATTCATCATAATAGATACGATCGCCCACGACCATAATACTCGCACCTTCTACGCCAGCGATAATTTCCTTTTCGCCAGTGCCATCTAAGTTTTTAGACCAAACACCGCCGTCATAATTAATCCAATAGAGTTTTCTATTGACCAAATCAATGGCTAATCCATCAGGATCATTAGCTTGTCCGGTTACAAAATCTTCTATTTGTGTAAGATCGTTACTGCTCAAATCGGCACGTTGTACACCGGTGGTAGTATTCCAGTAAATTTTGTTCTCTTGATAATCAAACGCAATGGCAATTGGTTTATCCAATCCAGTTCTGAAATCCTCTACATTGCTACCATCAAGGTTGGCTCTAAAGATTTTATTTGCGCCATAATCACTGATGTATAATTTATTATTCACGGTGTCCATTGCCATACTGTAGGATGTTTGGGTAGTTAAACCATTTATCTCAGTAAAGATTGGCGCCTGAGTATTGATCAGACCTTGATAAACTTTGGTGCCGTCGGTATAATAAATTGGCGTTCCTGTGGCATTTGGATCTTTAACGACGATCGTTTTTGAAGATTCTCGAATCTCCAAAGATTCTGAAGTTTTAACTACCAAATTCACAACGTATACGCCTGCTGCATCGTACGTATAAGTAGGATTGGTCTCAGAAGATGAATCTCCATTTCCGAAATTCCAGTAAAACACAGCAGTCCCAACCGTGGTCGGTACGATGGACGTGTTGCTGAACGTTACCGTCGCCGGTGCAAACTCATCGTTACTGATATTATAAGTAAACGACGGTACCGTACTTGCCGGTGGCACTGGGAATTCATCATCCGTACACGACTGAAAGCTGATTCCAATCATAACTATGACATATATTATAAACGAATTTTTCATCTGTTGCTGTTTTATTATTTAATTAGTATGAGGCCTCTTACACTACCTAACCCTGATTTCACGGTTTCTTTGTTGGATCCATCTAAATCAGCACTATACACTTCTCCCGTATCACGTCCTCCCCAATATATTTTATTGTCTTCAGTATCAATTTGAATCCCATAAATCCGAGTGGCTTTTTCAGCAACAATCTCAATATTTGAACCATCAAGATTCGCTCTTTTTAATGATCTATTGTCCTCAAAATAAACTTTATTATTTACGGAATCAACCGTCACAGCGTAACCAAAAACCTCTGAAATAATTATGGTAAGATTCGACCCGTCCAAATTGGCGATATAAAGATCTTCATCTTCGGCATCGTAGACATACATTTTGCTATTTTTAAGATCGAGCGCTATACCTCTCAAGGCTGCACCTTCCATATTTATAATGCCTATTTCGGCATTTGAGCCGTCTAGATTCGCCCTTGACACATTGCCAGCATTATCAACCCAATATATTTTGTTGCCTGCTACATCTAGTGCGATGGCATAAGGATCGTCAATGTTTTCAACAATCACTTCCAAGTCAGTCGTATCACGATTCATTCTCCAAATATTTCCGAAAGGAGCGGTATCAAAATCACTAAAGTAAATTTTATCATTAGTGGCATCATAGGCCATCCCAACACCAGTTCTGCCGGCTAAATCCAATACGTCACTAACTCCTCCTGAACCATCAAGCGTCAATTTTCTCATAAAGCTATCAACAGCATCGATATAATATAATTCTCCTGGTGCTTCTGGTGCCACGTCGATAACTACTTCTTTAGTAGAAGTGTTTGTGCCTCCAGCGCCCGTAGCCGTAAGCGTTACTGTGAAGGTTCCTGCGGATGGAAAAGCATAGGTTGGATTTTCTTCCGTAGAGGTGGCATCATTGCCAAAATTCCAACTGTAGCTCGTGGCACCTAAAGAGGTATTAGTAAATAGCACAGGATTGTTAGCAATTAGATTATCTTCATCGGCTACTGTAAAACCACTGGCTGGAGTCACCTTAATTTCCATATTAGAAATCGTTGACCCACCGGAACCAGTCGATACCAAACTTACCAAAAACACACTGCTCGATTGGTAGGATTTTTTTGGCGAGACTTGGTTAGAGGTTGTTCCATCTCCAAAACTCCATAAATACGCCGTGGCATTTTGGGAGTTATTGGTAAATTGAATGTCTTCCCCTATTTTAACTTCTTTTGCGCTGGCAGAAAATTCAGCTTGCGATTGTGGTTGTAGGGCATCATCATCGTTTTGGCATGAAACAAATGCTAACGAGAAGAAACTTATCAGAATGTAATTTAAAAATTTAGTTTGCATAAGATCTATTTTAAATGTGGTCATGAGTTGATTAATATCCAGGATTTTGTGTCATCCCCGGGTCATTATTGGTTTGGATTTCTTCCGATGGAATTGGAAATAAGGTCTGGTTAATGCTATTGACATTTGGCAAAACAGTGACTGCGCGTCCTGTTCTGACCAAATCAAACCATCTGTGGCCTTCAAAAGCAAATTCAACACGTCTTTCCTTTTCAATAATTTTCAGTAATTGCGAGATCGAAACTTCAGAAGTTGGATTCAGGTTTGCTCGTGTTCTAATTTTGTTAATATCACTTTGAATTGCGGCTAAATCAGGCGCCGTTTTATTGGCTTCGGCTTCGGCTCTGATTAAATACATATCGGCCAATCTTAAAACAATAAAATTATCTGCTCCAAGACTTAAATCGTCGTATTTAATGGCGTAAGCACTGGTACCCGCAAAAGCAATGGATGCGTCGTAGCGTTTATCTCCTGATTCGTAAGCTGCCAATAAATCTGCAGAGGGCTCCACTTCTCTTCTGCCGTTTAATGAGGTCGGGAAATTATATTCCGCAATTCTATTTCTTTCTGTTTGAGAAAAATAGATTTCGAAAATCGATTCTGAAGATTGATCTGCAGCAAATACATCTGCATAATTCCCCATCAAGGTATAGCCACCATTGTCAATGACCTCAGTAGCTAAAGTCGCGGCTTGGGCATAATCTTTTTTATACAAATACACCCGCGCCAATAAGGCTTTGGCAGCATATTTAGACGTTCTTATCTTGTTGCCTGAAGATGAAAGATTGTCAGCAGCAAACAACAAATCATTAATGATTTGGCTGTACACCTGCTCCACTGGATCTCTGGGCACATCTAAATCGCCAACACCAACGGTAGGCGTTACAATGATTGGAATAGCACCAAAATAATTCAGCAAATTAAAATGACTTAAAGCTCTGATAAAATAAAGTTCGCCCAAAGCGTTATTCTTTTCGGCATCGCTCATATATGGAATACCGGGCACCTTATCAATAACGTTGTTAGCGACATTAATACTTCGATACATCGTTGACCACATCCCACTCACCGACCCATTTTCAGGGAGGATATTATTGTTGGCAATCTCTCTGTATTCACTGGCGGTGGCACTAATGGGATGCGCTAAATTATCCGCAGCCAAATCGGGGAAAATAACATCAGATCTCCCGTAATAACTCAACGACTGCAAGTAAGAATAGGCTCCTAAAATACCTTTATCAACATCGTCTTTATTCTTGAAGGCGGCACTTGCATCAATGGAACTTTTTGACTCCACTTCCAACACATCGCAAGAAAACAATGCAGCCGCTATTATAAAAAATAATAATATATGCTTTTTCATCTTTTTTAAAGTTTTAAGTTGATTCCTAAGGTAAATGTTTGTGCTTGAGGATAGGTAAAGAAATCGGTTCCAATAACCGAATTGTCATCCCCTCTATAATTGACCTCAGGATCCAAACCTGTATATTTTGTAAACGTAAATAGGTTCTGTGCACTAAAATACACGCGTATAGAGCTAAAGAATGATTTTCTTAAAATTTCATCATCCAAGGTGTATCCCAAAGTCACATTCTTGAATCTTAAATAGGAACCATCTTCTATAAACCGTGATGATACGCGTTTGTTTTGTGAAGCTTTTACAGGATCGGTGGTAGCTCGAGGAATGTCGGTAATGTCTCCTGGCTGTCTCCATCTTCTTAGGATGGCCGTAGTTTGATTGTCGCCACCTTGTAAGGATTCTAAAAATAATCTGGTCCCGTTAAAAACATCATTGCCATGTGAACCTTGTAAAAAGACACTTAAATCAAATCCTTTATAAGAAAAGTTATTGGTCAATCCGTATATAAAATCTGGATGCGGATTTCCTACAATGGTTCGGTCTTCTGAGGTAATTACGCCATCAAAATTAGTGTCGGCAAATACAATATCTCCTGTAGAAGGATCAACTCCTAAAGATTTGTAACTGTAAAAAACACCGATAGGCTGGCCTTCCATAATGCGGTTACCACCTCTTCCAATATCATCAATCGGTTGTCCGTTATATAGTTCCAATACTTTGTTTCGGTTTCCAGAGATATTGAACTGCGTGTTCCAACTGAAATCGCCAATAAAATTCTGAGTGGCTAAAGACAATTCGATTCCTTTATTTTCAACCTTTCCTACGTTTTCAGTAATTGAGCTAAATCCAGAGGTTGGAGGCAAGGGTCTGCTCAGTAATAAATCTTTAGTTTGCTTGTTGTAATAATCTGCCGTAAGCGTCACGCGTCCATCAAATAATCCCAAATCCATACCGACGTTAAATTGTGCGGTACTTTCCCACTTTAAATCTGGGTTGGGAATGTTGCTCGGATAAATCCCAGGCAAACCACCATATACCGTCGTGCTGTAAAGCTCAGAAAATAAGAACGGGCTGATATCATCGTTTCCGGTAAGTCCATAACTCACACGAAATTTCAAGTCAGAAACTGGAGTGACATTTGCCATGAAATCTTCTTTAATCACACGCCATGCCACAGAACCTGCTGGGAAGAATCCGGTCTGATTGTTTCCACCAAATTTTGTAGAGGTATCCCATCGGCCGGTAAAAGTGGCGATATATTTGTCATCAAAATTATAATTCATACGTCCAAAATATGAGCGCAATCCAGACTCCGTAGCTCCAGAACTTGCTGATACAATGGTGGCAGCCGAATTGAGATATTCTAAACTATCATCGGCAAAATCCTGCCCTCTAATGTAGGAAGAAGTCCGTTCATAGCTTTCAAAACTATAACCCAATAATCCATCAACTTTATGTTTTCCAAAATTCTGGTTATACTTTAAAAGATTATTGGACACGATATTCATAACATTGGCATAAGTTTCAAAACCCAGTCCGTTATACTTTGCACCTTGAACGGTTTTTTTATTCTCATAAGAATGCTCTCTAAAATTCATGAAATCCACACCCCATTTGGAAGAAAAGGTCAGATTATCAACAATATTCCAATCCACATAAAAATTAG
This sequence comes from Flavobacteriales bacterium, assembly GCA_038243395.1. Taxonomy (GTDB): domain Bacteria; phylum Bacteroidota; class Bacteroidia; order Flavobacteriales; family Flavobacteriaceae; genus Gelidibacter. The sequence goes on from JBBSRC010000006.1 coordinate 9,595, forward strand.
AATTTGTTCTATAGGAAAAATTGACCGCAATCGCTTCATTAGCAATCGACACCGGATTTGAATAAGGCCCTGTTTGATTATAGGTTCCATCTTCATTGTACACCGAGAAAATTGCCGGTGTTGAAATTCCGTTTGGTAACGGCCCGTGAAGCGTTTGGTCACTTTCAACGCGGTTAGTTTTAGCGTAAGTCAATCCAATACTTGTTCCAATTGTGACTCGCTCCGAAAGCTGGTGGTCAATGTTAGCACGCGCATTTATTCTATTGTAATCCGTACCGATCAAAATCCCTTCTTGGTCAAATAAAGTTCCACTGATAAAAAACTTTGTTTTTTCTGAACCTCCAGTCGCAGAAACCTCATAAGAGCTAATAGGCGCATCTCTAAAAATGACATCCTGCCAATTGGTATCCACCGTAATATTATTCATTTGTTCTGGGGTAAATACGGTAGTGCCTGTGTAGTCATTTCTATATTCCATCCATTGTCTGGAGTTGAGCATATCCAATTTATTCCAGGCGCGTTGCATACCAGAAAACACATTCACACTGACTACCGATTGTTGTGCCTTACCACGTTTAGTAGTAATCAATACGATCCCGTTGGAAGCTCTTGCTCCGTAGATGGCAGTTGCAGACGCATCTTTTAAAATACTGATGGAGGCAATTTCACTAGGATTTAAATCTGACAATGCGCTGGAGCCTTGACCAGAATAACTCAATTGGCCATAATCTCCCGAGGTAACTGGAATTCCATCAATAATATATAGGGGTTGACTAGAACCACTGATCGATGTTAAACCACGAATCCGTACCGACATTTCCCCACCAGGAGTTCCAGAGTTTTGCATGACCTGAACTCCAGAAGCTTGTCCTTGAAGAATACCATCTACTGACGATACTGGCAAATCTTCAATTTGCTTTGAGCTGATAGAAGTCACAGCATCACTGATTAAAGATTTCCGCTCCGTGCCATAACCAATAACCACAATTTCTTCCAATGCCATATTATCCGCACTCATAGTGACATTAACCGTGGAAAGGCCTTCGATTGAAACTTCCTTGGTCACAAAACCTAAATACGAAATAACTATTGCTATAGCATCTTTTGGAACTGACAGTTCAAAATGACCATCAAAATCTGTAGTAACACCTTGGTTCGTATTTTTGATTTGGACCGTCGCACCCATTAATGGCACCCCAGCATCATCTAAAATGGTTCCGTTTATCAGGCGTTGTTGTTGATTTTGGCCGACGTTATTTGTGGCATTTACCGTAAAATCTTCTTTAATAACGACTTGTCTAAGATCAATTTTATAGATCAGATTAGTGTTTTTTAAAGCCGTATCCAAGATAGTTGCAACGGTAGCATTTTTGAGTTTCAAAGATACTTTATGCTTTAAAACAGCATCCTTATAAAAGAATATGAACTCACTTTTAGTCTGAATTTCATTAAATAATTCTTCCAGGGAAACATCCTTAACGTTGATATCCATTTTAGTTTGGGCCTTTGAATAATTCGCGAAAGCTGAACCCAAACCAAGGGTTACTAATAATAGGAAAACTCGCATCATATGTACCAAATAATATCTAAAAGATTTTATCCTTTTAAAAGAATAAAGGTTCTCATTTCTATTCATAATTTTGTTTTATTGGTTAATATTACTGATTTACAGTGGTATTGCTTTTGTTAGTTGCTAGAGGATGTTGACGCATCTTCTAGCTTTTTTATGGGATAAATGTTTTCCATAGTGTTAGGTTTTTAGTTAATAATTAGTTTGTTATCTTGAGTTAATTGATAGTCAAAATTTGAAGATTGTGTTGCTTTAATGGTCTGCATCACATGTTCAATATTTTCCTTGACATCGAGGTGTCCCGAAAAGGTTTCATTGGCCAAATTTTTGTCATTAATCACAACTTCCACATTGTAATATCGTGATATTTTTTTCATGATGGATTTAAGCGAATCATTTTTAAAGATAAAAACACCGTCACGCCAAGAAAAATAAGGCTCCGGAGCTACTGATTTTGTTTTGATATCTTTTTTTTTCTTATCAAAAGTAGCCAAGGTACCCGGAGTTAATTTGATAGATTTTGTGGTTTTAAGAAGGTTGTCGTCCATAAGATTAATTTGGATGCTTCCGCTTTGTAAAACGGTGTATATGGCACCATCATCTTTATAATTGCTGACGTTAAAAATCGTACCTAAAACTTCAATCTCCTGATCCTCCGATTTGACCAAAAAAGATTGTTGCTTACGATGTACTACCTCAAAAACGGCTTCACCTTCTAGATACACTTCTCTTTTATTCTCTGTAAATTGGGCTGGGAATATCAATTTAGAACCAGAATTTAACCACACCTTACTCCCATCGGATAAAACAATTTCTGAACGTTTACCAAAAGGAACAATTAAGGTATTAAAGACAGTTTTTTCTTTATGTGTTGTTTCCTGACTTACGACATGTTCGTTTCCAATGTGCACCTGCTCCCCAGTATTCGAGTAACTGATTGCGGAATTGTCTTCCGAAATTTCAATGTTATGGTTCTCACTCAATACCAGCTGTACTTTATTGCTGTGCTCCAGATCTTTTACTGTTTTTGCGAAGGCTTCAATGGATGAAAGACCAGATGTCGAGTTATTAAAAAAACCAATTGATAGAAGGATGGCAACTGTAGCTGCGGTAATTCCTATTCCATATTTCAAAAGTCGCCCACGTTTCATGTAGCTATATACCGAACCGGTAATACGCCTTTTTAATTGCGTCCTCTCCTGTTTTGAAAGCGGTTGAAAATTTATATTTTTTTGTGAATTACCTTGCATGTCCTTAACTAAATTGATAAAACACAGTTTTTATTGAGATAATAACAAAACACACGGTGTCTTAATACTATAAGTCCGATAGGTTCAGCTCATAGACACTTTTTATTGAAAAAATTTTGAAATAAATGCTAAATAGAAGATTCTGATGCAAAAAGCTGGCTTCTCAAGGTCTTAACAGCTCTATAAATAATGGTCCTGGAAGTTTGGATGGACACATTCATGATCATAGCAACATCCTCGTATGAACGTTCTTCAGTGAATCTTAAGAATAAGGCTTTCCGCTGCTTTTTACTTAATTTAGTGATGGCTTTGGCCAATTTATATTCCCTTTCGTTTTCAAATTCTTCAGCACAAATGCGGTCTTCTATGGAAGGGTCGCCATTTTTTTTATCTTGGTCGTGGAGTAAAGGAACATATACCCGGTTTTTATTTTCAACTTTGAGAATATTATTCTTTAAGGATTTGAAGAGATAGAAGGTTACATTATCGGTTACGGCAAGCGTTTTTCGGTATTTGTACAGATTCAAAAACAGATCATGAACGGCGTCCATCACATGACTTTTATCTTTAGAAAACTGCATCCCATAAGCAAACAGTTCATCGACATAAATGTCATAAAGATCACCCATTGCACGAATGTCACCATCCTTTAGCTTTGCCCATAAAACAAGTGTTCTATTTTTATATTGCTCCAAGTTTATAACCTATTGAGAATGAAAAGCGCTTTAACCTCAATTTGATGTTTCAGAATTCTATCGTAAGCAATCTGTTTTCTCACCTCAATTAATATGCAATAAGGTTAGGCAGCACTAAGAGAACAGCAATCGCCTCTGATTAGCTAAAGTATCCAATATTAGATGAAAAATTACCAAAAGCGCATTAAAAAATCGACAATATCATGTTTCAGGCGCTAAGTTTTTGCTATGTATTTTAAACTTATAAAAACACCAAAAACCTTCATTTAAATGAAGGTTTTTAGTGTTAATTATTATTGAATTTTAGGGAAATAAAATATATGAAAGCAATTTCTATTGGTCGACTTCTATCTCAAAATCATCAAAAAGCCATTGGGTAATGCCACCTTTGAGTTCGTAGATTTTGACAAAACCAGCATCTTTTAGTTTTTGGGCACATATTGCGCTGCGCCTACCAGAACGACAATATAAGACAACAGGCTTGCTCTTATCTAATTTCTGAATGTCTTGATCGAACGTCGGAGAATTAAAATCTATGTTTTGAGAATTTTCTATAAATCCTTCAACCCTTTCCTTAGCCGATCTTACATCCACCAATTGCACATCTTCCAACTCCATCAAAGACAGCATCTCCTCAGGCGTTACCAATGTTATTTGGTCATCAGGTTCCTTCTTGCAGCCCATTAAGAAGGATGCAGAAACAAAGATCACAATTATCGAAAGACGTTTCATAGGGTTAATATAATTTTCTTAATAAGAAAATAATCTTGTTTATAGTGTGGATGGTCCGTTCCAATTACTAAAACCTCCCATTAAATTATAGGCATTTTCAAATCCCAACTGATTCATTATGGAACAGGCCTGGCCGCTTCGAGCTCCAGATCTGCAATACACATAATAGCTTTTATCAGTATCCAATTTTTTAATGGCATCGATAAAGTCTTGACCTTGATGTATATCTAAATGAATAGCGTTCGGAATACAACCTTCACTGACCTCCTCTTCGGTTCTGACATCGATAATGACCGCATTGCTGTCATTGTCCAAATGAGATGCCCATTCTTGTTGTGTTAAATCTGCCATAGAAATTATTTTTAAAGGGACAAAATTAACATTTCTTTATGATATAAAGCAAGAAAATCCGAAGTGTTATACTTCGGATTCAATTTTTAACATTTAATCAATGAAATGGGGGGATTCTGAGAAATAAGTTATTAAATTTTTATAGAACAACCTATTGCTCTCGTTTGAGTTTCCTTGACGGGTTTCCCAGCCAATAAAGCATCTACCGCATTTTCAACATACTTAGTTTTGACCGCATTTGCATCTTGGTAGTTATCATCAATAGCACCAATATATTTTACTTCATTTCCCTTTTGTGTTTTTTGAAGTACATAAACTTCTGGGGTCTTTGTTGCCCCATATTGTGGAGAGATTTTCTGACCTTCATCAATCAAATATGGAAAAGTAAAACCTTTTTGTTTCGCTCTTTGCTTCATGGCCTCCATATTATCTTTAGGTTGAATATCTGTATTATTTGGCATTATGGCAATAACTGGATAGCCTTTAGCCGCATATTTTTTATCGAGTGCAACAATTCGATCTTCGTAAGACACTGAATAAGGACAAGTGTTGCAAGTAAAAATAACAATAAATCCCTGGGTATTTTTATAATCAGATAATGATACCATGGTATCATCTGTGCTTTTAAGTTTAAAGTCTGTAGCAATATCGCCAATTTTATACCCGTTACTTACGGTTGTAAATGCTGATAAAACCAAAATTGCCATTACAGCGAAAATTCCTTTTATGTTTTTCATGTGTTTATCTTAAATAGTTTTTTCTTTATATGTGCAACAATTATTCCATTCTATAAAAGCCAACTTTATTATAAAAATCGTTTTACTTCAGCTTCCAATTTTTCATAAGTAAAGGTATGCTCATAAAATTGGCGTTTATCTTTATTAAAGATAAGTGTTGCAGGAATAGCACCCGACCAGTCTGCACTAATTTCTGGAATCCACATGTTCGAATTCATATCATTCAAAGCTACGACTTTCGAATTTAATTTATGTTTCTTTATAAATGGTTTCACATGCGACTCATACTTTTTAGGAAAATCTAGAGTTACCAGTAAGACTTCTACATTTTTATCTCGGTAAGTTTCATTGAGCGCTTCAAAATGAGGCAGCTCCTTAACGCAGGGAGCGCACCAAGTCGCCCAAAAATTCACAACATAAATTTTATCGGTATCTGTATAAAGCAATGGTCTTAGACCTTCGAAATCATAAATCTCTAGTGGGACTGCAACATGATCAGTGGTATTGTCCAAGTTTGAAGCCGGTTCAATTTGACGCGTTTCCTGTTTACAAGAAATCACCATGAATGCGACCAATAAAAGAAGTGTTCTCATGGTATAAAAATAGGTCTCCCTTTGAAGACCCCTGAAACTTTAACAAAAAATTATAGCTCTAATTTGGGAAGCACACAATACTCGCCATACATTTGTCTATACAATTGTTGTATATGCAAGAAATAGAAGACATTTTGATGATTAGCTCTCCCATAACCTTGGCGAAAAAGACCGTTTTAAATATGTCTTATACAAGTATTGTTGTTAAGGACAGTATTTCGAATATATTAAAACCTTTTGAAATCTCTGTCGAGCAGTTTAATGTGCTGAGAATACTAAGAGGTCAAAAAGGAGCTGCCACCAATCTTCAAGACATTCAAATTAAAATGGTCAGCAAAATGAGCAACACTACACGGTTGGTAGATAAGCTTATTTTAAAGGAATTTGTAGAGCGATTTGTCTGTAAAAAAAATCGAAGAAAAGTTGAAATCTTTATTACTAAACAAGGTCTAGGTCTCTTAAACAAGATCGATCCCATTATTGAAGCAACAGAAGCAAATTTAACAGCGTCCTTAACGCAAGAAGAGCTGAAAACCCTAAATCATTTATTAACAAAACTTAGAAGTTAAACCATTAATTTAATCAAAATAAAAACAAAAAACCAGTATGAAAAGTACATTAATTTTAGCCATCGCTTTTGCGGCGAGCACATTCAACGTTTCAACTACAAAGAACGTCGACACCGTTAATAGTGACATTATCTGGAAAGCCAGCAAAGTAACTGGTAAGCATGAAGGCACCATAAAACTTCAAGAAGGCACCTTACAATTTGATGGCAAAAACCAGTTAACTGGCGGTTCGTTTATTATGAACATGTCTACCTTAAATGTTACTGATTTAGAAGGTGAAATGAAAGGCAAACTTGAAGGTCATTTAAAATCAGATGATTTTTTCGGTATTGACAATCATGCCACTTCAAAATTTGTTATTACCAAGGTTGATGGAAAAGACGGTAAATATAAAGTGACTGGCGATTTGATCATTAAAGGCATCAGCTTTCCAAATACTTTTGATATGACCGTAAAAGATAATAATACGGCTACTGCCAACTTAAAAGTGGACAGAACAAAATACGAGATTAAATACGGATCAGCAAGTTTCTTTGACGACCTCAAAGACAAAGCGATTTATGATGATTTCGACTTAATCGTGAACCTTAAATTTTAAGGTGCACAAAAATTATTCACAACCTAATATTTGGAATCCTGCGTTTGCAGGATTCTTTTTTTTTATAATTTTTATTCGATTTGTTTGAAAACTAAAATTTTCATCTCTATATTTGACAAAATAAAAATATGTACACAAATTTAAATCATACTTGGTGGTGGAACTTTTCGAAACAACTTTCGTGAGGTAACGCTATAGGTATATTTAAATACTAATATAAAAAGGCTTGTCAATCACGACAAGCCTTTTGTTTTTTATAACAATTAAATTTTATGACGACTTACAGTCTCTACACACATTACAAAAAAATACTGGCAGACACCTTAACGCCTGTGAGCATTTATTTAAAAATCAGGGATAAATATCCAAATAGTATACTTTTGGAAAGTAGCGATTATCACGGCAATGATAACAGCTTTTCTTATATCTGTTGTAACCCGATCGCATCTATAAAAGTTAAGGATGAAGTTATTACGGAAAGTTTTCCTGACCACTCCAAAACAACCCATCTTATTCAACCAGATACGGATGTTGCCAACGTGATCCATAAATTTACGCAACGTTTTAAGACCCACTCTGAAGATACTTTTAAGTTCATCAACAATGGAATCTTTGGGTACATCGCCTATGATGCCGTCCGTTATTTCGAAGATGTTGACATCTCCAAAAAAGAAGGTCATCAAGATATTCCTGACATATATTATGCTGTTTATCAAAATATCATCGCCATTAATCATTTTAAAAATGAGGCCTATGTATTTGCCCATTGCTTTGAGTCCGAAAACAATATCGACGAATTATTACAGCTCATCAAATCTAAGAATTTTGCGGCTTTTAATTTTTCAACGCATGGAAAAACCTCCTCTAATTTAACAGATAACGAATATAAGGAGCAAGTTGCTCTCGCAAAGAAACATTGCGCACGGGGCGATGTGTTCCAACTTGTGCTCTCTAAAAAATTCTCCCAACAATTTAAAGGCGATGAATTCAATGTTTATCGTGCCTTACGAAGTATCAATCCCTCTCCTTACCTGTTCTATTTTGATTATGGGGATTTTAAGATCTTTGGAAGTTCTCCTGAAGCGCAGTTGGTCATTCGGAAAGATAAAGCAGAAATCCATCCTATTGCAGGCACTTTTAAACGGACTGGGAACGATGAAAAAGATGCTGAACTTGCCAAACAATTGGCCATTGATGACAAAGAAAATGCAGAACACGTCATGTTGGTCGATCTGGCCAGAAATGACCTCAGTCGAAATGGAAGTGAAGTGACCGTTGAGAAATATCGGGAAGTACAATTCTTTTCGCATGTCATCCACTTGGTCAGTAAAGTGGTGGGCAAAAAACATAAGGATACGACTACGATGCAAATGGTGGCAGATACTTTTCCTGCAGGTACATTGAGTGGTGCCCCAAAATACAGAGCGTTGCAACTTATTGAAAAATACGAAAAAACCAGTCGGGATTTTTACGGAGGAGCGATTGGTTTTATGGATTTTGAAGGCAATTTCAACCATGCCATTATGATTCGTACTTTTTTGAGTAAAAATCATCAATTACATTGGCAAGCTGGTGCTGGAATAGTTTCCAAATCCAAGCCCGAAGATGAGTTGCAGGAAGTGTACAATAAATTAGGAGCATTGACAAAGGCAATTGAGATGGCTGAGGATATCTAAACGGAAAGAATTATAAAAGCAATGAATTCCTTCCCTTCAAAAAGGGAAGGTGGATTTAGTTTCAGAAAAGAAACTGAAGACGGAAGGGTTTATTTTTCAACTAAATTTAAGTCAATCGATGTACCAAAATAGAACCTGAAAAAATTATCAAAAAAATAAAATTTAACTTTTTAACCTGAGATCTTCGCCTTTGCGGAGAATACATATGAAAGTATTAGTTATAGACAATTACGACAGTTTTACTTACAATCTCGTTCATTATCTTGAAGATTTGGATTGTGAAGTTACCGTGAAACGAAACGATCAACTGACCTTAGATGAGGTGGACATGTTTGAGAAAATCGTTTTATCGCCTGGACCTGGACTTCCTGATGAAGCAGGTTTGTTAAAAGAAATCATCAAAACCTATGCACCTACTAAAAGTATCTTAGGAGTTTGTTTAGGCCAGCAGGCTATCGCCGAAGTTTATGGAGGACGTTTAATCAATCTCGATACGGTATATCACGGTGTCGCCACTAAAATAACGACCTGTGTAACCGACGAATCGCTATTTAAAGGATTAGACAAAACCATTGAAGTTGGCCGTTACCATTCATGGGTTGTAGATACAAACTTACCGGAGGTCTTAGAAGCCACTTCTTTTGACGAAAATGGTCAAGTAATGTCCTTACGCCATAAAGAATATGATTTAAAAGGGGTTCAGTTCCATCCGGAATCGGTACTGACACCTCATGGGAAAAAGATATTGGAAAATTGGATTAATCAGTAAGCAGTTTTCTCCCGATAGCTATCGGGTTCAGTTGGCAGTCAAATCGATTTCCAACCTGATACTGAAAACTGTAGACTGCTAACTGCAGACTTTAATAATATGAAACACATACTTAATCGACTCATCAACCAAGAAAGCATCTCCAGTGAAGAAGCCAAAACAGTTTTGGTAAATATTTCCAGAGGCGATTATAATCAAAGTCAGATTGCATCATTCCTAACCGTATATATGATGCGAAGCGTGACCATCGAAGAATTGCAAGGTTTTAGAGATGCACTTTTAGAATTATGCCTTCACGTAAACCTAACCGATTATAACGGCATCGATTTGTGCGGGACCGGGGGCGATGGAAAAGATACTTTCAATATTTCAACTTTGGCTTCATTTGTCACGGCAGGCGCAGGAGTTAATGTTACAAAACATGGAAACTATGGTGTTTCTTCCGCCTGTGGATCTTCTAACGTCATGGAATATCTGGGCATAAAATTTACCTCGGATATCGATTTTTTAAAACGGTCTTTGGATGAGGCTGGTATTTGTGTATTGCATGCACCACTCTTCCATCCTGCCATGAAAAATGTAGCACCGATTCGTAAGGATTTGGCGGTAAAAACGTTTTTTAACATGTTGGGACCCATGGTAAATCCGGCGTTTCCAAAAAACCAATTGGTGGGTGTTTTCAATTTAGAATTGCTTAGAATGTACAGCTATCTCTACCAAAATACAGATATCAATTATACGATATTACATGCTTTGGATGGCTATGATGAAATCTCATTGACGGGACCAACCAAAGTGATCAGAAACAGCTCCGAAACCATGATTACACCCGATTACTTTGGAGTGAACACTTTAGTACAAAGTGATATTTATGGTGGGGATTCTATTGAAAGCGCTGCAAAAATATTTAAAGATATATTAGATGGCCAAGGCAATGAAGCACAAAACAACGTGGTTTGTGCCAATGCGGCAATGGCCATTGCAACGGCCACTCAAAAATCGGTTACAGAAAGTTTCGATTTGGCAAAAGAGTCATTATTGAGCGGGAAAGCCAAGAATAAACTTGAAAGATTAGTTAAAATAAGTAAAGAATAGTTTGCCGTTGGAAGTCCTCAGTAAGCATTCAAGCCTACTGAAGACTGAATACTGTTGACTGAAGACAAAAAACATGAATATTTTAGACCATATAGTTGCGGATAAGCGTAAAGAAGTTGATTTAAGAAGATCAATCATACCAACTTCACAACTGGAGCAGTCGGTTTTGTTTGAACGTGATACATTTTCACTTACAGAACGCTTAAGAAATAGCCCAACAGGTATTATTGCTGAGCATAAACGTCGTTCGCCCTCAAAATCGGTAATCAATCAAAAACTTAATGTGTTCGACGTGGCACAGGGTTATGAGTCAGCTGGGGTTTGTGGGATGTCCGTTTTAACCGATAGCAAGTATTTTGGAGGTTCCTTGGACGATTTACTTTTGGCAAGAGCCAGTTGTCAACTACCTTTGTTAAGAAAAGAATTTATCATCCATACTTATCAAATATTGGAAGCCAAGGCTTACGGCGCAGATGTCATTTTACTGATTGCCTCCATTTTATCTAAAGTGGAAATCAAGCAATTTTCAGAATTTGCAAAAAGCTTAAACCTAGAAGTTCTATTAGAAATTCATAACGAAGAAGAACTGAACAAATCCATTATGCCGAGTTTGGATATGATTGGCGTGAACAATAGAAACTTAAAAACCTTCGAGGTCAGTTTGGAAACCAGTAAGCACCTGAGCCCATTAATTCCGAATGATTTTTTAAAAATATCGGAGAGTGGCATTAGCAGTATTGAAGCTATCAAAGAACTTCAACCTTACGGATATCAAGGATTTTTAATTGGAGAAAATTTTATGAAAACGGATAATGCCGGAGAAAGTGCAAAGACATTCATAAAAGACCTCCTCTTCTAACTCCATCGAAGGAGAAAAACTCTAACTCTTTTGAATACATAACTAAGAATAACTCAAAATTAAATGAGTAGCAAAAACATCATAAATATTCCGATTCAAACTCCCTCTCCTTCGGAGAGGGCTGGGGTGAGGATTAAAATCTGTGGGATGAAGTATCAGGATAATATCGCTGATATTGCCGAGCTTCAGCTTGATTATCTAGGTTTTATATTTTATGAAAAATCAAGTCGATTTTTTGATGGCGTGATACCAAAGTTGCCAGAAAACATCCAAAAAGTCGGTGTTTTTGTGAATGCATCGGTTGAGGAGATTATAAACAAAGTAGAACGCTATGGTTTGGATTTGGTTCAGTTACATGGGGAGGAAACACCGGAGTTTTGTTTGAATTTAAAGCGTCATTACGAGGAGAGCAACGACGAAGTACTCTCAGTAAAAATAGACAGATTGCCGCGCTCCGCTCGCAATGACCATCGAATCGTCATAATTAAAGTATTTTCAATTAAAGATCATTTCAATTTTGACCAATTAAAACCTTATGAATCAGTGTGCGATTATTTCTTATTCGACACCAAGGGACGTTTACCAGGCGGCAATGGTTATACTTTTAACTGGGAAGTATTGCAAAACTATCCCTCAACAAAACCTTATTTTTTAAGTGGCGGGATTGGTTTGGAAGAAGTTGAAAACATCTCAGAATTCCTGAGAAGGCAGGAATCTCAATATTGCTACGCCATCGATGTCAACAGTAAATTTGAAATTGGACCAGGATTGAAAGATTCAGAAATTCTATCGACATTTAAAAGAGAAATTAATCGGTTTAATAAGATGAATTAAGCCAATAAAACACGAGATTAGCTACGCTGAACCTAACGGTTTCCCGCTTTCTCGTAAATAAAAAATATGACATACAACATCAACAACAAAGGTTATTACGGAGAATTTGGTGGAGCCTACATTCCAGAAATGCTCTATCCCAATGTGGAAGAATTACGTGAAAACTACCTCAAAGTTATGGCAGAACCTGAATTCCAAGAAGAATTCAATGCCTTGCTTAAAGATTATGTAGGGCGCCCTTCCCCGCTCTATTTCGCCAAACGTTTGAGCGAAAAGTACAATACTAAAATTTACTTGAAGCGCGAAGATTTGAATCATACTGGCGCTCATAAAATCAATAATACCATCGGACAAATTTTGATGGCCAAACGGTTAGGCAAACACCGAATTATTGCTGAAACTGGTGCGGGACAACACGGCGTGGCTACCGCTACAGTCTGCGCACTCATGGGCTTGGAATGCATTGTATATATGGGCGAAATTGACATTGCACGTCAAGCACCAAATGTAGCTCGAATGAAAATGCTGGGCGCGCAAGTTATTCCGGCGCTTTCAGGAAGCAGAACGCTAAAAGATGCCACCAACGAGGCTATTCGCGATTGGATTAACAATCCCGTGGACACGCATTATATTATTGGCAGTGTGGTCGGTCCACATCCTTATCCAGACATGGTGGCGCGTTTTCAAGCGGTTGTTTCTGAGGAAATTCAATGGCAGCTTAAAGAAAAAGAAGGCACTTCAAAACCAGATTATGTCGTGGCTTGTGTGGGTGGAGGTAGTAACGCTGCTGGGATGTTCTATCACTTTTTGGAGGATACTGAAGTCAAGCTCATTGCATCTGAGGCTGCTGGAAAAGGTGTGCATTCTGGAGAAAGTGCTGCCACATCCATCTTAGGCAAAGAGGGAATCATACACGGTAGCAAAACGCTTTTGATGCAAACACCCGACGGACAGATTACTGAGCCCTATAGTATTTCTGCGGGATTGGATTATCCGGGTGTTGGCCCTATGCACGCCCATCTTTTTAAAACTGGACGTGCAGAATTCATTGCTATCACTGATGATGATGCCATGAAAGCTGGCTTGGAACTTTGCAAATTGGAAGGCATAATTCCTGCCATCGAAAGCTCGCACGCCTTGGCAGTATTTGAACATAAGAAGTTTCAACCAGAGGATATCGTTGTGGTTAGCCTTTCGGGACGTGGGGATAAGGATTTGGATACTTATATAAAGCACTTTGAATTGTAGACGACAAGATTCCTTCTCTTTTTTCAAGGGAAGGTGGATTCAGTTTCGGTAGAGAAACTGAAGACGGAAGGGTTCTTAAAAACAAACAAACCACCTCGTCTTCATTCCGTTCTCTCGGGATGAATCCACTCCTCCTTCGAAAGGAGGAGAATTAAGACTTCAACAGATAAACTATTAATCGTGATACATTCGTGTATTCGTGGCAACAAAAAAAGTTTAATTAAAAAAAATTCCCACTTTTGCGGGAAGTTAACATGAACAGAATCAACAAAAAATTACAAGAAAATAGCAATGAGAAGTTGCTCTCCATATACTTTACCGCAGGCTATCCTAATCTTAATGACACCGCAAAGATCATCCAAGATTTAGAAAAAAGTGGTGTTGGCATGATAGAAATCGGTTTGCCGTTTAGTGATCCTTTAGCGGATGGACCAACCATTCAAGCCAGCTCCACTCAAGCGCTAAAAAATGGCATGACCACTGCAGTTCTTTTTGATCAACTTAAAGATATTAGAAAAACTGTCCAGATTCCTTTGGTGATTATGGGCTACTTTAATCCTATCCTGCAATATGGCGTTGAGAATTTCTGTAAAAAATGTGCAGCGATCGGTATTGATGGACTTATCATACCTGATTTACCCGTGGATGTCTATAATGACCAATACAAAGCTATTTTTGAAAAAAACGGCATTACCAATGTGTTTCTAATTACGCCTCAAACTTCTGACGACCGCATTCGTTTCATTGATTCGATTTCCACAGGTTTCATCTATATGGTAAGCAGTGCTAGTGTTACAGGAGGTAATTCAGGATTTGGAAATCAGCAAACGGTTTATTTTGAACGTATCGCCAGTATGAATTTAAAAAATCCGCAAGTGATAGGCTTTGGGATATCAGATCAAGAAAGTTTTAAGCAAGCCACCACATATGCTAAAGGAGCCATTATAGGAAGTGCTTTCATTAAACATCTCACCGCTGAAGGTACCGATAATATAGAAGGTTATATCAGGCAATTCTTCGAGTAGTTAGTTTATCCTTCGCCATGTAGAAATTAAACTTTAAGATAATCTTAATAAAAGTTCATCAAATTTACATTATATTAAATAATAATTTAAAACGTAAATATCATGGGGATCATAGAAGATAATAAGAAGTTCAAAAGAACTACAGAACAAACAACTCCTACAAATCCGACGGGAGTTAATAAAAAAGATATCAATAAATTTGATATAGATAAAAAGACAATTAGAGATCAAAAATCAAAGAAGTAATTCTAAGTTAATTTTAAAAAGAAACCTATTCTTATCTTGAAGGAATAGGTTTCTTTTTGATTTTGGAAGATCACAAAAACACCATCGCTTTGCAGTCTAATTTTGTTTAAATAGCAAATAGATATGCCATCTAAATTTAAAATATGCCCTTAAACATTGTTCTCATTGAACCCGAAATCCCAAATAACACAGGAAACATTGGTAGATTGGCATTAGCCTCTGGATCCCACTTGCATTTAGTAAAGCCTTTTGGTTTTGAAATTACTGACGCACGGCTGAAACGCGCAGGTTTGGATTATTGGCCACACGTTAACCTTACTACCTATGACAGTGTAACGTCATTTTTTGACCTACATCATGATAAAAATATGGTATTTTTATCCAGTCATGGGGATAAGAATTATTGGGATATTCCGTTTGAAGATGATATGTTTTTAATTTTTGGAAAGGAATCGGTCGGACTTTCCAAAAGTATTCTTGACAATAATAAAACCAAATTGTACAAAATTCCTTTGTTTAGTGAGCACGTTCGGAGTTTAAACTTAGCAAACGCTGTAGCTATCGTCGCGTATGAAGGTCTAAAAAATTTAAAATAAATATAAACCATTGAAATAGTGTAAAGCTATCTCCAAAATTCACATACTCTTTTGAATTACACCATGGAAGACATTGAAAATATTGAATTAAAATACCTCAACCTGGAGGATTATCAGGAATTAAAGGAAGCTATGATAGCGTCCTACACCACTATGCCCGATGCCTATTGGAGAGAAAATCAAATTAAAAAACTTATTGACGAATTTCCAGAAGGTCAGGTGGTCATAAAAATCAATGGACAGATTGCCGGTTGTGCGTTAAGTATTATCGTAGATTATAACCAGTTTGAGGATAATCACACTTATAAGGATATCACTGGAAATTATTCATTTAGCACCCACACCAATGATGGCGATGTCATTTATGGTATCGACGTATTTATCAAACCTGAATTTAGAGGCTTGCGATTGGGCCGTCGTCTTTATGACTACCGCAAAGAGTTATGCGAACGGCTTAATTTACGAGGGCTCGCTTTTGGGGGACGTATCCCTAATTACCATAAATTTTCAGAAACCTTATCGCCAAAAGAATATATTGATAAAGTACGTCGGAAAGAAATCCATGATCCCGTTTTAAATTTTCAGATTTCGAATGATTTTCATCCTACTCGTATTTTAAAGAACTATTTAGAAGGCGATGCATCTTCAGAGGATTATGCGGTATTGTTGGAATGGGACAATATATATTACGAGAAAAAGACGAAAAAGGCAACGACTATCAAGAAGATTGTTAGATTAGGCTTGGTACAATGGCAAATGCGATTGTATAAAGACATGGACGAGATGATGCAGCAAGCAGAATTTTTTGTAGATTCTGTTTCGGGATACCGTAGTGACTTCGCGCTTTTTCCAGAGTTTTTCAATGCGCCTTTGATGGCCGGAAATAATCACCTATCTACGGCAGAAGCCATTAGGGAATTGGCAAAGCACACTCCAGAAATGATCCAGCGATTTTCAAAGCTGGCCATATCCTACAACATTAATATCATCACAGGCAGTATGCCAGAAATTGTAGACAATAAGCTGTACAATGTTGGGTATTTATGTCGACGTGATGGCAGTATGGAGCGCTTCGAAAAACTGCACATCACTCCAGATGAAGCGAAAGTTTGGGGAATGGTTGGCGGCAACAAACTCCAAACTTTTGATACCGATTGCGGTAAAATTGGAGTCCTCATTTGTTACGATGTCGAATTTCCTGAATTGAGCCGTATTTTGGCGGATGAAGGCATGGACATATTATTTGTTCCGTTTTTAACCGATACTCAAAATGGGTTTTCAAGGGTGCGCCATTGTGCACAGGCACGAGCCATTGAAAACGAATGTTATGTGGCTATAGCAGGAAGTGTGGGAAATTTGCCAAATGTGGAAAACATGGACATCAATTACGCACAATCCATGGTATTCACACCGTGTGATTTTGCTTTCCCTACCAATGGTGTAAAAGCAGAAGCAACGCAAAACGCTGAAATGATCCTAATCGCGGATGTGGACATTGACCTTTTGAGAGAGTTAAACCAATTTGGAAGTGTCAGGAATTTAAAGGATCGCAGAACAGATTTATTTGAACTAAAAAAGAAGTAATTATGAACTATCATATGATTATCAACAGTGTAAAAAGTGTTGAAGAATTTAAAGAGGCGTGGACAAATGCCGATTTTATTGAACTTTTGAACCGTTTTGGTTTTCCAGATGGTAAAAACTCAAAACCAGAAGAACTTAAAGAATTGTTATTTATGGCCATCTCGGATTTTGAAGGTCATGAAGCAGCCGCCATTTTATTGGACTACAAATTATCAGAACATTTGAATGAAAATCAAATTGATCAAATGTCTCATGAAATGCTTAATGATAAAATTTCAGAAGAGTATAGTGATATTTCTATACATCATGAACTTTTTAATATCAACCAATTGCTTTACAAAGCTTATAATGGCACATTTCCAAGTGCAAAAGCAACGATTATTGAATTTGAAATCACACCGAATGAGGAGGTTTCTAAAGAGGTAATTTTAAAGGTACTCGACACTACCTTGGCTAATAGCAATATCATCAAGCGTTTATATTCTGAGCAATTAGCAGGAAACGAACCTTTTCCTGAAGCCGAAAATATTGTTTGGGAATTAAAACCGACCGGAGACAATTCCTATATCATGACCACATCTGAATATTGGATCAGTCGCGAAGAATTTAATGATGCAGAATTTGATGCTACTACTGTAGTATTTGAGGAGGAAGAAAGTTAGATTGGGATTTGATGGAATATAATCAGTTATTTATTATAGTGATGTAAGAATTAAATTAAAGTTCCGAACGATTATAGATTGAGGCTTTGTTTTAGTAAATATTGGAGAGCGCGTGGAATTAGCTTAATGGCGCATATATCTAGTTATTTAAAATATAACTAGGTAAGTGCCAAAAGCGAATAAAATTTCTCTTCTGTAGAATCCATGATAATGAAGTTTTTCACTATAGCTTTTTATTAATTTGAAACGGCTTTTGGAAGCATTATATCTCTAATTAATTTGACCAAAGAGCAACCTCTTTGGTCAAATTTTATATTACTAAACGCTTTGGGCTATTCACATCTCGCTGCTATGAAAATTCAGCGCGTAAATAAAAACAAAGAATACTTGTTAACTTAAAGTTCTAATATCTTAATAAAACAGTGCTCAGAGTCGCGACATATTAACAGAGGATCAAAAGGATTGTGTTTTCAAACCTTATATAGGAGCTCCATCTAATAAGACACTGAAGCAAGCACCTCGATATGGAAATTAAAATCAGGATTAGATTCATAGATAATCGCAGATTTAGAATTAGATTCTAATTCGTGTATGAAAAATGTCATAATCCCATCTATGAGTTATATTTGAAACCATTCCATAACACAAATACTTCTACACTAAACTTAATACATGAAATATCTTTATTTTAGTTTTTTTTTGATGATGATTGGCCTCAGTTCTGCGGAAGCGCAAACCGTCTTAAAAGAAAGTTCATCAACTGCATTGACCATTGGCGAAATCGTTACAATAGATTCAAAGATATTATCGGAATCTAGGATACTCAATATTTATTTACCTGATGGCTATAAGGCGTCGGACACTTTAAAATATCCTGTTATTTACGTTTTGGATGGCAGCAGAGATGAAGATTTTATCCATATTGTAGGTTTGGTTCAATTTTTTAATCTGCAAATGTCGATGCCAAAAACCATTGTGGTGGGTATTGGCAATATTGATCGTAAGCGTGATTTCACATTTCCTACCATTGATAAAAAGTTAAGAAAAGACTTCCCAACTACCGGTGGCTCAAGAAAATTTATCAGCTTTTTGGAAGACGAAGTCCAACCTTATATCAACGCTAATTATCCAACAACTACACAAAAAATGCTCATCGGACAATCGCTTGGAGGTTTGTTAGCCACAGAAATATTATTTAAGAAACCCGCGCTGTTTACAGATTACATTATTGTGAGCCCAAGTTTATGGTGGGACAATGAAACGCTTCTCAAAGATGCTAAAATGTTTTTGAGTGCCCATCAAAAGATATTAGCAAATGTCTATATATCAGTTGGTTCTGAAAGCGACATTATGGAACGTGAAGCTAGATCTTTAGCCGATTTATTGAAGAATTCTGGAAAACCAAATTTGAAAGCTGAGTTTCTATATTTACCTCATGAGCATCATGCGACCATTTTACATCAGAGTGTGAATGATGCATTTAAATTGATGTATCCATACGTTGAAAACTAAGCCTGCTTCGATTTTAGAATCGAGAACATAGACTTGATTTGTTAAAAGTTGATGTAGTCGATCCTCAAATTATAATTAATCTGCAATCATATATTTTAGTCGAAAAACGAAATCGAGAATAATGATGGAGTTTAACCTAAAAGGTCCAATTACAAATGAAACCTACGCAGTAGGAATACCGAGAAATTATGAGCGTTTTTTAGACAGCATTTTTAAATACATATATTCTACCTTGGTGCGTGCCCAAGGCGTGCGTCTTAAAAATTTCAAACTAGATTTTACCGAAGGATCTTCATTAAAACATTTGATTTTAATGATCGAACCCATATATTCCCAACCATAATGTGCGACCAGATCATTAATGATTTGTTCTAATTTGATGCCGTGTAAAGGGTTATTAGGTTGCATTGTTAAAAAGGTTTCAAGTTTTTATTTGTTGTTTCGAGTTCAATTTCCGCATTAATTAGAACTTCAGAGACTCTGAGTTTGATTTTACATAATTTTCAAAGTATATCTTATTTCTTGATTCCTACCTTCGATACGTCATCCTGTTGGATGCGAAAGTTAAATTTAAATCAGAAATCGGTAAATTTTATCAACTATAAGAATAATATTATGAATTTTTAAATGAGTTCCCCATTCATTCAATTCCACTAAAAAGTATCACGAAAGTGAAGTTCTTAATCATTGAATTTTACAGTTAAACGAAAAAATAACATTAGTTCAAACTCGCCAAACTCGATTTAATCGTTTCTATTTTAGCTAAAGCATCTGCTTCCTTATTGCGCTCGTTTTGCAAAACTTGCTCCGGAGCATTATTAACAAAACGCTCATTTGCCAATTTACTTTGTACCGATTTCAAGAAACCTTCTGTGTATTTCAACTCGTCATTTAATTTCTTGATCTCTTCTTCTACGTTGATAGCTCCAGAAATAGGTATAAAATATTCGTTGGAGTTTACTCTAAAACTCAATGAACTTTCAACAGCTTCATTAACGGAGGTCATTTGGGAGATATTTCCCATTTTTTCAATGACAGAATTATAGCGTTCAGATAACTTCTCATTATTGATTACAGACAATTCAATGCTGTCTTTAAAAGAAATATTTTTATCTTTTCTAATGGTTCTGATCCCAGAAACCACCTCTTTTACCATTTCAAAATCCGAAATCATTTGGGCATCAAAAGATTCAATTTTTGGATATTTCGCTATAATTAAAGCTTCTTCAGGCGTTCGTTCGGCAATATAATGCCAGATTTCTTCAGTTAGAAACGGCATGAATGGATGCAACAATTTTAAATTGGATTCAAAGATTTCAATTATACTCTTAAATGTTTTCGAATCGATAGGTTGTTGATATTCTGGTTTAATCATCTCCAATAACCATGAGCAGAAATCATCCCAAACCAATTTATAAATTCCCATTAAAGCATCAGATAGTCTGTATTTGCTATACTGATTTTCTATATCAGCCAATGCTTGCTGAAACTTGGATTGGTACCATTCTATAGCAGTCTTTGAAGCTTCTGGTTGCTCAATCTCTGCAACTTCCCATCCTGTTACTAATCTGAAGGCATTCCATATTTTATTAGCAAAGCCTTTCCCTTGATTACATAGTTCTTCTTCGAACATTAAATCGTTGCCAGCGGCAGAACTTAACAATAACCCTACACGCACACCATCAGCGCCATAATCTTCAATCAATTTTAAGGCATCAGGAGAGTTCCCTAAGGATTTACTCATTTTTCGACGTTGTTTGTCGCGCACTAATCCTGTGAGGTAAACGTTTTCAAAGGGTTTTTCATCTCTGTATTCATAGCCAGCGATAATCATACGTGCAACCCAAAAGAATAAAATATCTGGCCCAGTTACTAAATCATTGGTTGGATAGTAATACTCAATTTCAGGATTATCAGGATTACGAATTCCGTCAAAGACACTTATTGGCCACAACCAAGAGGAGAACCATGTATCTAAAGCGTCTTTATCTTGAGTTAAATCATCAAGCGTCAGTTGGAGGTTATTTGATTTTTGTTGTGCTAGCTTTACAGCTTCGTCGCAACTTTCCGCCACTACAAAATCATCTTTCCCATCGCCATAGAAATAGGCCGGAATTTGCTGTCCCCAAAGTAATTGACGCGAAATATTCCAATCGCGAATATTTTCCATCCAATGACGGTAAGTATTATTGAATCGTTTTGGAAATAATTTCACTTCCTCATCTTCCAAAACAGCTTTAATGGCTGGTTTTACAAGATCTTCCATTTTCAAAAACCATTGATCAGAAAGTCTTGGTTCTATATCGGCTTTTGTTCGTTCACTAGTCCCTACTTTATGAATAATATCTTCTGTTTTCTCAAGAATACCCAAATCTTTCAATTCTTGAGTGACATCTTTACGAGCCACTACCCTATCTTTTCCTTGATGATGTAAACCAAAGCTATTTAATGTAGCGTCGTCATTAAGGATATCAACAACCTCAAGATTATGCCTATCGCCAATTGCCTTATCGTTGACATCGTGCGCTGGTGTGATCTTCAAACATCCTGTACCAAATTCCATATCCACATAATCATCAGCTATAATTGGAACAATTCTGTTACAAATAGGGACAATTACGTTTTTACCAATTAAATGTTGGAAACGTTCGTCACTAGGATTTACACAAATGGCAGTATCTCCCAAAATGGTTTCTGGACGTGTGGTGGCAATCGTCACATAATCATCTTGATTTTCAATTTTATAGTTCACATAATATAACTTGTCAGTACGCTCCACATGAATTACCTCTTCATCCGACAAGGTCGTTTTGGCTTCCGGATCCCAGTTTACCATGCGGTAACCACGATAAATTAAGCCTTTATTGTACAAGTCGACAAAAACTTTGATAACGGATTCGCTCATGGCATCATCCATGGTAAACTTCGTCCGATCCCAATCGCAAGAACAACCTAATTTTTTTAATTGTTCTAAAATGACACCCCCATATTCATCAGTCCAATCCCATGCATGCTTAAGGAACTCCTCACGCGATAAAGTGTTTTTATCAATACCCTGTTCTTTTAACTTCGCGACGACTTTAGCTTCAGTCGCAATTGAGGCGTGATCTGTACCAGGAACCCAACAAGCGTTTTTGCCTTGTAACCGCGCACGACGAATGAGCACATCTTGAATGGTATTATTGAGCATGTGGCCCATGTGTAAAACTCCGGTAACATTAGGTGGCGGAATCACAATCGTATAAGGCTCTCGCTCGTCTGGAACGGACTTAAAATACTTGTGTTCCATCCAATAGGAATACCACTTATCCTCTACACTAGAAGCGGAATATTTTGTTGGGATTTGCATACTTTGGTACTGTTTTTGTATAATAAAAGGCAAAGTTACTTTTATTTCTGTTTTTGCGAAATTATAAAAACAAATATTACCCCAATTTTAGATACGAATTTCAAACTGAATGATGCAGTTCAACTAAAATATTTTGTGAAATGGTTTAAAGTAACTAATTTTGACACTATCAATTTAAAATTAAAATGATGAAAAATTTAATTGCAATATTATTTGTAGGAATGTTAAGCGTTTCTGCTTTTGCACAAGAAAAAGTAGCTAAGATTGAATTTAAAACGGATGTTATTGATTACGGTACTATTGAAAAAGGTGCTAATGGTCTTCGCGTTTTTGAATTTACCAATACAGGTAATGCACCGTTAATTATTTCGCGAGTAACTTCAACTTGTGGCTGTACGGTACCAAAAAAACCTGAAAGACCAATTCTTCCAGGAGAAAAAGGTGAAATAGAAGTAAAATACGATACACAACGTGTCAATCCTATAAGAAAAACTATTACTGTTTTATCAAACGCGGACACTCCAACAGTTGCCTTAAAAATTAAAGGTGATGTTGTAGAATCAGGTAAAGCGAATGTTTTAGACAAACAAAATAAAAGCGTTATGGAACAATAATTATATTTGTTTCTTACAATTTAAAGCTCTCATTTTTGAGGGCTTTTTTTTTACAACATACTTTTCAATTTAAAATTAAAAGTCATAATTACACCATCTCTGTCTATTAGAAGAGTCATACGCTTCCCGTCTTTATCCCTAAAAAATGCATTGACTTCTTGCATTTTGAGAGGATATACATTTCTACCGTTAACAGAAAGAATAATATCACCCAACTTTAACCCAGCCTTTGTTGCCGGCGAACGTGGTCTCAATTCAACAATTCTAAAGGCGGGCTTTAGCAAAAACTTATCTGCTTCTAAAACCGGAAGTCTAGAAAAGTTGACCTCAGATTTATTGTTTTTAGACTTGGAATTATCCTTTATTTCCTTAACTATCCTCACGCCATCCTGTTCGATTATGATGCCACTTTTGTTATATCCAAACGGATCCCTAAAATGATTATTCTTTTTGAAGGTGACTTTTGAGTTTTTATAATCCAAGATGATATTAAATCGTCTTAACAATTCGCCTCCCATACTCCCACTGCGTTCCTTGTACTTTCGGGCAAAACTAATAGCGGCTGAATCCGGATAGGCAACATTCACATCTTTCAAGTAGAAATTGTTTATGGAAAACTTCGACAGTTTTGATTTTTTACCATGCACACTCCCACTTAATCCTCTGCCAAAAAAATCGATAAAATACTTATCCTTTTCAGGAACCAAGCCTAGAGAATCGTTTTCCAAAAAGCAATAAGGCATCACTACCACCTGAATCCATCAGCAACTTTACTGGAATACTCTTATTATTTACTTCGACAACGGCATCGATAAACGGCTTGTTTTCAAATATTGTGAGCGGAAGAGTTTCACATCTTTTACATTTTTTATAGGTGTAAGTTTCGGGGTTATTTAAACGGATAAACTTAGAACCATAGTTGATTTCAACAATGAAATCCTTAAAAATATCATACCCAATAATCCCATGCACCTGAATGCCCAATCTTGATGTGAAGTTTATAGTCTCATCGGTAATTATAAAAACATCCTGATTGTAATTAATAGCACTCCCTATTTTGAATTGGTTTTTTGTCGATTTCAAAGCTTCCACACTGCCTCCATCTCCCAGACCCCGTAGCAGATTATGCTCTAAATTCCTCATTTTTAACAAATCTGATGAATTGACAATATTGAACATAATCGGTCTACTGACCCCAGAATCTAAAAGAAATGAGAGCGATACCCCATTTACTTCCACAAGTATGATTATAAGATTGTCAATGAACTGAAACTTAACCTTGCTACTTTCTGTGCCGCGCAGGTTAAACTCACTTTGAGCAAACGAGAATGAGCAGAAAAACACAAAACATAAAAAGGTTAAGAACTTTTTAATCATTACTAATGCTATTAGAGTTCTTACAATTTACAAATCTTTGAGAAGACAATCTTTTTACATGCTCATTTTAAAAAATCTTTGAGATAAATTTCAGAACTTTACCCTTTAAATATTAAGATTATGCCGAAAATTTCAAAGAAAGGGCAATTAATGCCTTCTTCACCCATCAGAAAGTTAGTACCCTACGCTGAACAAGCATATAAAGAAGGTAAAACTGTATATCACTTAAATATAGGGCAACCAGATATCAAAACTCCAGAAATAGCATTGGACGCTGTACGAGTGCATTCTTTGGATATTTTAGCCTATACACGCTCTGAAGGTTCTGAAGGCTACAGAAAAAAAATAGCCGAATATTATGCTAAAAACGACATTCACGTTAGCCATAGGGATATCATTGTAACCACTGGGGGCAGCGAGGCTTTACTCTTTGCTTTTGGGAGTATCATGGATTCCGGTGATGAAATCATTATCCCTGAACCATTTTACGCCAATTATAATGGCTTTTCCACGGCTTCGGATATCAAAGTCGTGCCGGTCATTTCAAAAATAGAAGATAATTTCGCCTTACCTGCCATTGCAGAATTTGAAAAACTGATTACCGATAAAACAAAGGCGATTTTAATTTGCAACCCCGGGAATCCTACCGGTTATCTTTACTCCAAGACAGAAATTAAACAACTGGCAGATCTCGTAAAAAAACACGACCTGTTCCTTATTGCTGATGAAGTTTATAGAGAGTTTGTTTATGATGGCAATGAATTTTATTCCATTATGCAGGAAGAAGGCTTGGAAGATTATGCCATCATGATTGATTCAGTATCTAAGCGCTATAGCATGTGCGGTGCAAGAATTGGTTATTTCGTTTCAAGAAATAAAGAAGTTATCCAAACTGCTCTTAAGTTTGCTCAAGCCCGATTGAGTCCACCTACCTTAGCTCAAATTGCAAGTGAAGCGGCTCTTGACACTCCTCAAAGCTACTTTGATGACGTTATTGAAGAATATGTAAAAAGAAGAGACACCCTCATCAGGGAGTTAAAAAAGATCGATGGGCTTAAGGTTGCTGAACCAAAAGGCGCTTTTTATTGTATTGTAGAATTGCCAATTAAAAGTGCCGATCATTTTGCACAATGGTTGTTGGAAAGCTATGATTATAATAAACAAACAGTCATGGTGGCTCCTGCCGCTGGGTTTTATTCGACGCCAAATACTGGATTGAATCAAATTAGAATCGCTTATGTTCTTAATGAAGAGAGCTTAATTAAAGCCGTTCATATTTTAAAAGAAGCCTTAAAAGTTTATCCTAACTAGTGTACATTCAAGAAAACATATCTTTAAAACCCTATAACACCTTTGGGTTAAATGCGCATGCACGTTATTTTGTAAAGGTTGAAAGCATTGAGGACTTAAAAGCAGTTTTAAGCTTGGATGCCTATCCGAACAAATTCATTCTTGGTGGTGGCAGTAATATGTTACTTACCAAAGATTTAGATTGCTTAGTAATTTTTGTGGCTTTGAAAGGCATTAAAATAGTTGACGAAAAAGAAAACGAAGTTCTAGTCAAAGCAGGTTCCGGTGAAAATTGGCATCAATTTGTCTTGTTCTGTTTGGAGCATAATTTTGGAGGCATAGAAAATTTGTCCTTAATTCCAGGGAATGTTGGCGCTGCTCCCATTCAAAATATTGGTGCGTATGGCGTGGAGTTAAAAGATGTTTTTGAATCGTGCGAAGCATTGAACATTCATACGAAAAAAATTGAAACTTTTAATAAAGAAGAATGTCAATTTGGGTATCGCGAATCAGTATTTAAACAAGACAAAAAGAACAGTTATGTTATCGTAAGCACAACTTTAAGATTAACGAAATCTCAGCATCATTTGCATATGGAGTACGGTGCTATTACTGCAGAATTAAAAGCGATGGGGATATTAAATCCAACTATACAAGACATTTCAAAAGCAGTGATTTCGATTAGGGAAAGTAAACTCCCAAATCCTAAGGAGATTGGTAACAGTGGTAGTTTCTTTAAAAACCCTGTTATTACCATAGCTCATTTTGAAAAGCTTCAACTCAACTTTCCAGAAATACCGAGTTATGTGGTATCTCCAGACGAAATTAAAGTGCCAGCAGGTTGGCTGATTGAAAAATCAGGTTTTAAGGGTAAAGTTTTTAACGACTATGGTGTTCATAAAAAGCAGGCTTTGGTCTTAGTCAATTACGGAAATGCTAAAGGATCGGACATTCATGATTTAGCCATTCTCATTCAAAACACCATCCAGCAAATCTTCGGGATATCAATTGAAACAGAAGTTAATATTATATAAAAAGGCTTCAGAATTGTTTTCTGAAGCCTTAAAATAAATACTATAGTCTCAATTGAAAAAGCTATTAATCAAATATCTCTTAGAAGAAGAATACTCGACACTATAGATATCACTACAATATTAAAAGAATAAACTCGTTTATTCGTAAATTTGCCGTCTAATAATTTATATACGTCCATTACTAGTATATGGACTTTTTAAACGTTACATTAAATTAAATTTTAACTTTCGAGCCATACATTAGATTTGAGCTATTCATTAGAAGAACATATTGTAGAACTCCTCGAGAAAGGAGATCAAGCCGCGATTAATTTACTTTATGAAAATTATTCTGACAGTCTCTACGGCGTTATTTTAAAAATAACCAAAAACGAAGAGGTCGCTCAGGACGCCTTACAGGAAAGTTTTGTGAAGATTTGGAGGAATGCAAAAAAATATGATTCAAAAAAAGCAAAGCTTTTTACATGGCTTTACAGAATTGCCCGTAACACCGCTATTGATAAGCTGAGAAGTTTCAATAATCGATTTCTGAAAGAAGTCCAAATTGATAAATCAGACGTATATATATTACCAACTGCAAGTTTAAATCAAGACGTGATTGATTTAAAGGAGCATGTTACCAAACTCGAAGAAAAGTACCAAATAGTTCTGAATGCTTTATTTTTTGAAGGCATGACGCAACAAGAAGCTAGTGATGAATTAGATATTCCGTTAGGTACTATAAAATCTAGGTTGAAAATTGGTTTGAGAGATTTAAGAAAAATCTTCAACGATTAAAGATTATAAAAATGGAAAAAAAATTGCAAGTTTTTATGGAATCGAGCCTATTGGATAACTATATCTTAGGCACCACAACTCCTAATCAAAATTTAGAAGTTGAAAGCTATATTGCGGAGTTTCCAGAAGTCAAAGCAGAATATGAAAGACTTCAGGACAATTTAGAAATATTAGCGAAGGCAAATACAATAGAGGCACCAAAATATATTTTGAATGCCATTATTGATGAAATTACAGATGACATACCGGTTATCCACATGTCATCATCTCCCACGCACAAGAGTGCCCCTTGGTTTAGCATTGCAGCAAGTATTGTGGCTCTAGTTTTTGGAGGCTCATCGTATTTACTTTATGAACAAAATCAATCCTTGACCCTCGAAAATCAAGTTGTAATAGATGAGATTTTCGACCTTCGAAATGATATAGAAGACAATAACACCAAACTTGAGAATGTTATGCTTCAGTTTATGAAGTTGAATAATCCTGAGACTGAGAAATACGTTTTGAGAGGAAATTCAAGAGCTAAAAATCTTAAAACTGTGGCTTATATCAATGCAGTTGATAAAACATCTATGATTGATGTGGTTTCTTTACCAAAACTTCCAGAAAATCAAACTTATCAAATCTGGGCTGAGCTTCAGGATCGAATGGTAAATCTTGGAATTATTGACGAATCAGAACGCAACAGTTTACGTACTATTCCATACATGGAGAACGCACTCGGACTAAGTATTACCATAGAACCACAATCTGGATCAACTATTAATAATACACATACAGAGAATTCTGTGGCGGAAATCATTTTGAAAAACAAATAAATAGGATCAACTTTAGGTCTAATTTAAGCTAACCACCCTCCATAGGGTGGTTTTTTTATGGTTAGTAACTCTCAAGTTTCTCTCTCGTTTATTTGATTAAAAATTGTTTAAATGCATTATCTTTGTATAAATTTTATAGAATGAAACTCTTACTCATTACATTAATTCTTTTAGGACTAGCTGTTGCTGGGATTGCTATTAAAATATGGGCAAAAAAAGACGGTAAATTTGCGGGCACTTGTGCCAGTCAAAATCCTATGCTCAATAAGGAAGGCACCCCATGTGGATTTTGTGGAAAAGCTCCGGATCAATTTGAAAACTGTAACGAACCGCAACATTCTTAGGGGTTAATGATTATATTACATGTGCTTTTCTACATCTTTGTTGTAGTTATTTCTGTTCAAATTTTTTTTTATGCCTTCGTTTTTTCTAAAGTAAAACAGAAAAAAGTTGGCTCCGTTATTTCACATAAGCCACCAATATCCGTGGTTGTTTGCGCAAAAAATGAAGCTGAAAATTTAGAAATATTCTTGCCTTATATACTAAAACAAGATTATCCAAATTTTGAATTGGTATTGATAAATGACAGTTCTACGGATAAGACTTTAAATGTCATGGAACGTTTTAAGGCAATTCATAGCAATATTAAAATTGTCGATGTAAAAAGCATTGAAACTTTCTGGGGAAATAAAAAATATGCGCTTACTTTAGGCATTAAATCCGCAACCCATAACCGTCTGTTATTTACTGATGCAGATTGCAAACCAGCCTCCAATCAATGGATCAGTGAGATGAACAGTAATTTCTCTCGCGATCATCAAATCGTTTTGGGTTATGGAGGTTATGCGAAAGTCAAAAAATCGTATCTGAACAAATTGATCCGCTTTGAAACTTTAATGACTGCTATTCAATATTTTTCATATGCTAAGTTAGGTCAACCCTATATGGGCGTTGGAAGAAATTTAGCCTATACCAAAGAGCTATTTTTTGAAGCTCGTGGTTTTATGGATCATATGAACATCAAATCTGGTGATGACGATCTGTTTGTAAATCAAATTGCTTCTGCACAAAACACTACTATTTGTTTAGCCAAAAACAGCTTTACCGAGTCGATTCCAAAAAAGTCATTTAATGAGTGGATGGTTCAAAAGCGCAGACATATATCGACAGCAAAGCATTACAAACCGAAACATAAGGCAATGTTGTCCTTGTTCTTCATTTCACAATTCCTGTTTTTTTTATTGAGTGTTATACTACTCAGTGCCCTGTTTTATTGGAAAATAGTGCTTGGATTAATCGCAATTAGATATATAACCCTATTTGTATCCATGATTTTAGCTGCGAAAAAATTAGAAGAAAAAGATCTTGTTCCTTTCTTCCCTTTTCTTGAAATATTTTTAATTGCAGTGCAATTTTCTATCTTTATGAAAAATATCATTTCAAAACCAACGCATTGGAAATAAAGGAAATTATCAAAAACGCAAAAAAAAATGAACAGTCGGCATTTAATGCGTTATTGGATTTTTTTTGGAATGATGTTTACGGTTTTCAATTAAAGCGGACCGAAAACGAGAATGACGCTGAGGATATTGCGATACAGACCTTTTCTAAGGCCTTCGACAAAATTGATACTTATAATGAAGATTTTGAGTTTAAAACATGGTTGATTACCATTTCTAAAAACATTCATATTGATTTAATAAGAAAACGGAAATCTTCCATTCCCAAGTCCAGGCATAATGACAATGACAATTTTCATAATATAATTGATGAATCTCCTTCTCCCGAAGATAAACTCATTACCGAGCAAAACCTGGCGAAACTACTCCGAGATATTAAAAAGTTAAAACCACATTATCAAGAAGTTATTAATTTGAGATATTTTCAGGAATTGACTTATAAGGAGATTTCTGAAGAACTTAATGAGCCCATCAATAATGTCAAGGTTAAGCTTTTAAGAGCAAAAAAATTACTAGCCGAGATAATTACTAAATAGTAGTGCGAATCAGCTTTAAAAAAATAGGGCCCGGTTTATTATTTGCCGGCGCTGCTATTGGCGTTTCCCATCTGGTACAATCTACAAGAGCTGGAGCAGATTTTGGCTATGGTCTTATTTGGGCTTTAATTCTGGTGCATATCTTTAAATATCCATTTTTCCAATTTGGTCCACGATACGCTTTGGCAACTGGCGAAAGTTTATTGGACGGTTATAGAAGACTTGGTAAAGGTGTTTTAATCCTTTATTTCCTTATCACATTTACGACAATGTTTACCATTCAAACGGCGGTAACGATCGTAACTGCTGGAATTGCCTCTTCGCTTTTTGGCGATTTTATTTCCACAGAATTATGGACCATCATTATTCTCTTCATTTGCGCGCTTGTTTTGATTAAAGGAAAATATAAATTTCTGGATCAATTAATGAAGATCATCATTATTACACTGACTATAAGTACAGTTGTCGCTGTGATTTTAGCGTTAAACACTAGTGGAAATTCGCCTTCATTTGCGCAAGTCCTGCCAAAAAACGCTTTAGAAATCGGTTTTTTAATTGCATTTATGGGTTGGATGCCAGCACCCTTGGATGTTTCGGTATGGCAATCACTTTGGGCTCTTGAAAAACAAAAAGTTAATAAAGATTACGGAGTAAAATCATCACTATTCGATTTTAACATCGGTTATGTGGCAACAATTATTATTGGACTAGGGTTTACTGCACTTGGCGCATTAATCATGTTTCAAAGTGGAGATACCTTCAGCGATAAAGCTGGTGAATTTTCCAACCAACTCATCGCAATGTACACAAAAAGCTTAGGAAATTGGTCCTATCTAATTATTGGGGTGGCAGCCTTTACCACGATGTTCAGTACAACATTAACCACTTTAGACGCCTCGCCAAGAACTATGGCAAGAACTTCAGAATTGCTGTTTGGAAATCTTTCTAAACATTATTATGTAATGTGGATTATTATTTTGATTGCGGGAACAGTTTCGATATTCTTCTTTTTGGGTTCAGAAATGGGTCTTCTCATACAAGTGGCCACAATAATTTCATTTTTAACGGCTCCATTTTATGCCATCGTCAATTATATGCTCATCAGCAGTAAACATACCCCTGCCCAATGGCGTCCATCCCTCACAATGCATATACTAAGTTGGTTAGGAATTCTATTTTTAATAGGATTTAGCATTTGGTATCTCACCACACTATAATATATATTTACAATTTTACTTTGTATCTTTGTGATTGAAAATCCCTATTGAATGAGTACAGAAACTACAACAAAAATAATTCCCGAACGTCAACCAAAACCAAAATGGTTAAGAGTAAAATTACCAACAGGTAAAAAATACACAGAACTTAGAAGTTTAGTCGACAAGTATAGTTTAAATACCATCTGTACGTCTGGAAGTTGCCCCAATATGGGAGAATGTTGGGGAGAAGGAACCGCGACATTCATGATTTTAGGAAATATTTGTACGCGTTCATGTGGTTTTTGTGGTGTAAAAACTGGGCGTCCTGAAACCTTAGATTGGGATGAACCCGAAAAAGTTGCGCGTTCCATAAAACTCATGAGCATTAAGCATGCAGTTTTAACCAGTGTTGACCGAGATGATATAAAAGACATGGGAAGTATCATGTGGTCCGAAACGGTAAAAGCAGTACGACGCATGAATCCTGAAATTACTTTGGAAACTTTAATTCCTGACTTCCAGGGCATAGAACAGCATATCGATAGAATCGTTGATGTGGCTCCAGAAGTGGTATCGCATAATATTGAAACCGTTAGAAGGTTGACCCGTGAAGTAAGAATCCAGGCCAAATATGATCGCAGTTTAGGAGTTCTAAAATATTTAAAATCACAAGGGCAACGTCGTACAAAATCTGGCATTATGCTCGGTCTTGGAGAAACTCGCGAAGAAGTTATTGAAACTCTTCATGATTTGAGAGCTAACGATGTGGATGTGGTTACCATCGGACAATATTTGCAACCGAGTAAAAAGCATTTACCCGTGAAACAATTTATACTTCCCGATCAATTTAAAGAATACGAAACTATAGGATTAGATCTTGGATTCAGACATGTTGAAAGTAGTGCTTTGGTAAGATCTTCTTACAAGGCTCAAAAACACATCCACTAATGACCAGGGTTGCTATTAATGGATTTGGACGAATTGGTCGCCGTGTATTTCGACTTATTCTAGAGCGCAGTGACATTTATGTAGTTGCGGTGAATGACTTGGCAGATACCAGAACTTTAAGTCACCTGTTAAAATATGACAGTATTCATGGCGTATTAAAGAATACCATTTCTTTTGATGAAAATCACATCATTATAGATGATCAAAAGGTTCCTTTACTGAACCATAAAGAAATTGATGAAATTGATTGGACCCCGTACAACGTTGATTTTGTCATTGAATCCACAGGAAAGTTCAAAACTATTGAAGAATTAGAAAAACACATTAAAAATGGGGCTAAAAAAGTTATTTTATCTGTTCCTCCTGCAGATGATTCCATAAAAACCATCGTTCTTGGCGTTAACGATGATATCTTGACTGGCGAGGAAACCATTATCTCAAACGCCTCCTGTACTACGAATAATGCAGCGCCGATGATTGCGGTCATTGATGAACTTTGCGGCATCAAACAGGCTTATATAACAACGGTACATTCTTATACCACCGATCAAAGTTTACATGATCAACCACATAAAGATTTAAGACGCGCAAGAGCTGCGGGTCAATCTATTGTTCCAACTACGACAGGTGCTGCTAAGGCACTGACCAAGATTTTTCCGAAATTAAACGATGTAATTGGGGGTTGTGGTATTCGGGTCCCTGTTGCCAACGGTTCTTTAACTGACGTCACTCTAAATGTTGAAAGAACAGTCTCTATTGAAGATATTAATCTAGCTTTTAAAAAGGCCTCAGAAGCGCATTTAAAAGGTATTTTAGAGTACACTGAAGACCCCATCGTATCCATTGATATCGTTGGGAATCCGCACTCTTGTATCTTTGATTCTCAAATGACTTCTGTCATTGGAAATATGATCAAAATTATAGGTTGGTACGATAATGAAACTGGTTATTCTAGTCGAATCATTGATTTAATCTGCAATTTGTCGAAGAAATAGATTACTTTGTCGAATAAATAATTATATTTGTTTTTTCATAAAGTGACCAGAAATGTCCCAACCCAAATTTTATATAGTTGCTTTTTTTGTTCTAATATCTTCTTTACTGTTTCCCCAAAATAGTGTTAATCAAGATATCGACATTCTTAAAATGCGCATTCAAAACTACATTACCCAATCTGATTTTGAAACGGAGCGTGGGGACTATTACTATGCCAAAGAAAATCTCGAAAACGCCTTAATCCTAGCCAAACAAATTGACGACAAAAAAAGGCAAGGTAAAATCTACACCAAAATTGCTAAGCTACAGTTTACGGTTGAAGAGCCTGAAAACGCACTGGTATCTTTAACAAAAGCAGCCGAATTACAAAGAGAAACCAATGATTACGCCAATTTGGCCATAACCTACAATGTTCGCGGAATCTTACATGCCAGTAAAAAGGAATATCAAACGGCACTTGAATATTTTAATTCTGCCAAAACCAGATTGGAAGAAGAAGGCCTTGAACGTCTAATTTCAGAGGTCAATTTAAACGAGGCCAAAGTTTATATTCAATTGGAAGACTATAAAACGGCTAAGGCAATGCTCGAAAAGACCATAATTTTAGCCAAAAAATATGATCAGGCTGGTACTTTAAGCAGTGCCTACATCAATAGTGGAACAGTCCAACAAAAATTAGGTAATTCTCCGTTGGCGATTTCTATGACTGAACAGGGATTGGAGTTGGCTCAGAGCAATAATATTCCTGAATTTATTAATGATAGTTATTTGACTTTTAGTGAGATATATCAGGAGAACGAAAAATATAAACTTTCCAATGAATATTTAAGAAAACACATCAGTTTATCTGATTCTCTATTAAATATTAAGCGTGAAAATCTCTCTCCAGAAAAAAAATCACAGTTTATAAATGAATATAAAGATTCTGAATTTAAACAAATGGAAGTCAAACTTGAAGAAGCAGATGCTTCAAATAATTTGACAAGAATTACCACCATCTTGAGCATCGCATTGATTACCATTCTATCCCTATTGACTTTATCGCTTTACAAGAATAATAACATCAGGCTTAAAACCAATAATATGCTTCATAAAAAAAATGAAGAGCTAATTATTGCAAAAGAAAAAGCTGAACTCGCTTCAAAAACAAAAGCCAACTTCCTCTCTACAGTAACCCACGAACTCAGAACACCATTATATGCCGTGACCGGTTTGACCAATATGCTTTTGGATGAAGAGCCAAAACCCGACCAGCTGCCGCATCTTAAATCGCTGAAATTTTCTGGCGATTATTTGTTGACATTTATTAATGATATTCTACAAATCAATAAAATTGAGGCCAATAAAGTTGAATTGGATCCTGAAGTATTTAATCTCAAGAAAAAAGTAGAAAATGTGATTTCCGCATTAAGCAATTCAGCTTTGGATAATAATACGCATCTCCATTATGAATACGATGATAGGCTGCCAGAAACCTTTATGGCTGACCAGCTGAAGATTTCTCAAATCTTGATTAACCTCATCGGAAACGCGATTAAGTTTACTAAAGATGGCGATATCTGGGTAAGATTGTCAAGACTTAATAATACAAACGACAACTATACCATAAGATTTGAAATAGAAGACAACGGGATTGGAATAACCAAAGAGAAGCAGGAACATATGTTTGAAAGCTTCTCTCAAGGCTCTATTCAAATCAATCGCAAATACGGAGGAACAGGACTTGGACTCTCCATTGTTAAAGGACTAATCGACATTTTAAAAGGAAAAATTTATTTAAAAAGTGAACTCGGAAAAGGATCCTCCTTCTTTTTTGAAATTCCATTAATCTATGCACCTGAACCAGTAATTACCGAAAAACCAAAAAATCTAAACAAAATTAACACATTGGACTTGACAAATATCAAAATTTTGGTTGTTGAAGACAACAAGATCAACCAAATGATAACCCGTAAGATTTTAAACAAAATGAGCCTTTATTGTGATGTTGTCGATAATGGCGAAGATGCAGTGGATCGTGTCAAAGAAGAACAATATAACATCGTCTTGATGGACATCCACATGCCTGGGATAAGCGGACTTGAAGCAACGAAAATCATTAGAACCTTTGACAAGGAACTTACAATTTTTGCGCTTACAGCCGTAACTATAGAAGATAAGATGCACGAATTTGATGAAGCAGGTTTTGATGATATTATTTCTAAACCCTTCAAACAAGAAGACTTTGAAAAGAAACTTTATAACATTCTGAAAAAGAATCAAAAATCAACAACATCTATTTAACGAACCTACTTACCAAAGCATCAAATTTTTGTGCATGATCAATTTTTATTTCAATAGGCAGATAAAAGATGGTTTCACTTTTAATAAAATGAGGCTGTAAACGCACCATATCCTTTTCTGTAGTGACAATCAATGGCTTTTGTTTTAAATCATTAAGGTCATTTTCATTAAAATCATGATGATCCTTAAACTGTAAATGCTCAAACTGTAATCCTAATGCAGTTAGATATGAAACCAAAGGTTTCGGATTGGCAATCCCGGTAACTAAAGTAAACGGCCGATTTCTGAGAGTTTCTAAATCAATTTGGTCTTTATGATTTCTAATCGATTCCGAATAAGCAATACTTGAAAAAAATACCGCTTGGTGTTCCAAAGCATTGATTTTACGTTTAATTTCCTCTTTCTTTTCTTCAGATACGTTTTCGGGACATTTTGTTACAACAATGATATCAGCGCGCTCCGCACCTTGTCTGGGCTCTCTTAAGTTTCCTGTTGGCAATAAGATATCCTCTGTGTATAGATCATCAAAGGAAGTCAATAAAATATAGAAACCTGCTTTAACCTTTCTATGTTGAAATGCATCATCGAGCAATATCACTTCAGGAGGATTTTGTAAAGCCATTAATTGGGAAATACCATGCACCCTATCGCCATCAACACTTACAATCAAATTTTCAAACTTTTGATGAAACTGAAAAGGCTCATCCCCGATAGTTAATGCTGTAGCATTTTTATCAGCGATGACAAAACCTTCGGTGTGCCTTTTATAACCCCTACTAAGGGTCGCAATATGATGATCAGTTTTTAATAATCGGATTAAGTATTCAATCATTGGCGTTTTACCAGTGCCACCAACACTTAGATTTCCCACACATATCACCGGGAAATCATAAACGGTTGATTTATTTATGCCCAAATCGTATAATTTATTTCGCAACCAGGTTACCAAATAATAAATTGGGAGAATCGGCAAAAGTAAATACCTTATCAATTTCATCATGGGGTAAATATATAACGAGAAGAGCGAATACTATTATTTGTTTTTTTTAATTAAATCCTTCAATTAATTCAACGTTCGACACGCTTATCCTCAGGCATGTTCACAGCGCCACAGCCGTCCACTAATATATGCCCGTCTTCACTAACT
The DNA here is from genome assembly GCA_038243395.1 of Flavobacteriales bacterium. Taxonomy (GTDB): domain Bacteria; phylum Bacteroidota; class Bacteroidia; order Flavobacteriales; family Flavobacteriaceae; genus Gelidibacter. The sequence continues at coordinate 46,624 of JBBSRC010000006.1, forward strand.
ACTCTCATAGCTACTTTAAAATCTTCCCATTCAACTCCTTTTACAATGACATAACCAGTTTGAGGATCAAACTCGTGAAGTTCAAACCCTTTTGGCGGATAATCCTGTGCATCAAAAATCGGATCAGCTAATAATCCTATTCTCGGGTTTTCTTCATAACCCAAAATGATCATATTTTCTAATTTATCTGTAAATTCTACGGTGGCAAGAGAAGATGTCCTAACAAACTCAAGTATTTCAAGATGATCAATACTTTCAATATAAGAATTTATAAATTCGAGCCCCGCCTGATAGTTCTCATTTTCAGAAGATGCCTCACTCTCGAGTGGTTCGTATAAATCAGTGTTGGGAAGATCCAAAGCTTCCGCTTTTGAAGATTTTTTATTATCTGTTTGGCAGGCCAATAAACTTATCGAAAAAACGAGGGTAAGCATGTACTTCATAATATTCAAAGGACTTATCTACTACGAAAATATAATAAATTATCTTTGTGAAGAACCTAAAAACTGAATATAATATGATAATCCAGGATGTCATCAATTATCTTGAAGAATTGGCCCCTCTAGCTTATGCGGAAGATTTTGACAATGTTGGCTTGTTGGTTGGCAATAAAAACAATCAACTTACAGGCGTTCTTGTTACTTTAGACACTTTAGAAAATGTAGTGGATGAGGCAATAGATAAAAAGTGCAATTTAATTGTCAGCTTTCATCCCATAATTTTCAAAGGTCTTAAAAAACTTAATGGCTCCAATTATGTTGAACGCGTCGTCCTTAAAGCCATTAAACATAATATTGCGATTTATGCTATCCATACGGCATTGGATAATTGTTTGCAAGGCGTCAATGACATAATTTGTAACACTTTAGGGATAGGAAACAAAAAAATCCTATTACCGCAACAAGGCACTATTAAAAAACTAACCACTTACGTTCCTCAAGATCATGCCGATGCGCTAAGAGGAGCCCTGTTTAACGCGGGCGCTGGTACAATTGGTAATTATGCTGATTGCAGTTTTAATACAGAGGGAATTGGCACTTTTAAAGGTAACGAAACGTCTAATCCGAAAGTTGGAGAACGTGGTGAATATCGACAAGAACAAGAAACTCAGATCTCAGTAACTTTTCAAAAACATTTAGAGCGCAACCTTCTCAACGCACTTTTTCAAAGTCATCCGTATGAAGAAGTCGCATTTGAAGTGACCACTTTAGATAATTACAACCAACACATTGGCATGGGAATGGTTGGTGAACTTGAAAATGAGATGGAAACCGATGCGTTTTTACAGTTTGTAAAGGAAAAAATGAATGTTTCCTGCATAAAACATTCCAAAATAACCAAAAATAAAGTCAAACGTATCGCGGTGCTTGGCGGCTCTGGAAGTTTTGCAATAGCGGCGGCAAAGTCAGCAAAAGCAGACGTTTTCATCACTTCTGATTTAAAATATCACGACTTCTTTTCGGCAGAAGATCAAGTGATTTTAGCAGATATTGGCCATTATGAAAGTGAACAGTTCACAAAATCCTTTTTAGCCGAGTATCTGTCAAAAAAAATTAGTAATTTTGCAATCGTTTTATCGACGATAAACACCAATCCTGTAAAGTATTTATAATTATGGCAAAAAAAGCTGAACTTTCTGTTGAAGACCGATTAAGAGCGTTGTATGATCTGCAGCTTATTGATTCAAGAGTTGACGAAATCAGAAATATTAGAGGTGAACTTCCTTTAGAAGTAAGAGATTTAGAAGATGAAGTTGAAGGACTTAATACTAGACTTGAAAAATTAAATGGTGGCCTGAGCCTGGTTGATGACGACATCAAATCAAAGAGAAATCTTATTGAGGAAGCTAAATCTTTGATAAAAAAATACGCTGAACAGCAAAAAAACGTTAGAAATAACAGAGAATTCAATTCAATTACCAAAGAAATTGAATTTCAAGAATTGGAGATTGAATTAGCTGAAAAGCACATTAAAGAATTTAGAGTACAGATCGATCAAAAGAAAGAAGTTGTTACAGAAACAAAAGACCGTTTGAAAGATCGTCAAGCACATTTAAAGCACAAAAAAGGTGAATTGAATGCTATTTTGGCTGAAACTGAAAAGGAAGAGACTGCACTAATTAAAAAATCTGAGGAGTATCAAAATACAATTGATGATCGTTTAGTAAATGCTTACCACAGAATTAGGAAAAACGTTAAAAACGGTTTGGCTGTTGTAGCTATTGAAAGAGGTGCTTCTGGTGGTTCATTCTTTACTATCCCACCACAAGTTCAAGTGGAGATCGCTTCTCGCAAAAAAGTTATCACTGATGAGCATAGTGGACGTATTTTGGTTGATGCACAGTTGGCTGAAGAACAAAAAGAAAAAATGGGAAAAATGTTTGCTAAACTGAGCTAAACAACCTATAAATTATAGTTAAAAAGCCTTTACAAATTGTAAGGGCTTTTTATTTTAACGTAACTTTCATAATTACAGTTTAAGGTTTTACCTCATTTTGCGACTACATACAAAATCAAACTTATGAAATCACTTATTTTATCGTTATCACTTATATTTTTATTCAGTTGTCAGAATAATGCACAAAGCAACTCTAAACAGGAGGCTATAAAAATTGCTGAACCCATAGAAATCCCTGTGAAGGACGGGAAGGCAAAAGCTTATTTTGCTAGCGGCTGTTTTTGGTGCGTTGAAAACATTTATGAGCATGTGAAAGGGGTAGACGAAGTTATTAGTGGTTATGCTGGAGGGCACACTAAAAATCCAACCTATGAATCTAGCAATACTGGGAAAACAGGTCATGCAGAAGCCGTCGAAGTTATTTACGACCCAAACGTGGTGAGTTTTGCAACTTTGGTAGACGTTTATTTTGGTTCTCAAAACCCAACCCAAGCAAATGGTCAAGGTGGCGATCGAGGTTCACAATACCGTTCCATTATTTTTTATCAGAATGACGCGCAGAAAAAAATTATTGAAACCAAGAAATCGGCACTGGCAAAAAAACTAAGTCAGACTATTGCGGCAGAAGTTTATCCATTTCAAAAGTTTTGGATCGCGGAAGATTATCATCAGGATTATGAGAAAAAAAATCCGAATAATTCCTATATCCAAAATGTATCTATCCCAAGATATGAACGTTTTAAAGCAAAGTTTCCAGAGCTTATTAAATAATTGTTATTAAATTAACCTCACAGATTTTAAAAACCTGTGAGGTTTTCTCATTCATGTTGGTCGCTTTCAAAGTAAAGATTAAAGGATAAAATTTATCTTTTGTAACGTAAATTTCAGAATCGTTTTGCAATAAAGCCTGAAAAACATTTTAAGGACTCTCATCATGTTACCTTAAATACTCAATGTGCAATCCAGCTTCAAATAAAGAAGAAACTACCTCGACCAATCCGTGATTCCACCCATATTCCTTACTGATCATTGTTGAAGGGTTGCCGTTTTTAAAAACCTTTAAATCGTACATATTACTTTTTGCATGGTTTTTTCCATGTCATTCTAAGTGGCTTTTTTAATTCTAAAATAATTATCATAGCATCCATAATCTTCGTTTAGACTTTAAAATTAAAAATTATGAACCTATCTTCCGTATCTTTATAAAAAATTTATAAGATGAAAAACTCATTGATTTTACTAGTGATGTTCGCATTTGTGTTTTCCTGCAAGCAAAAAAAAGAGGCTAAAATTGTTGAAAAAGATATGACAACAGCTGAAAAAATAGCCCATGCCAACGGATTTGAAAACTGGAAAAACGTGTCGGAATTACAATTTACCTTCAATGTTGAAAGAGATACCTCACATTTTGAACGTGCCTGGACTTGGAAACCAAAAACAGAGGATGTCATAATGATTTCCGGAAAAGACACCGTGGCTTACAATCGCAAGTCAATGGATAGCACTGCTATGAATGCAGACAGAGCTTTTATCAATGATAAATATTGGATGTTGGCGCCTTTTCAGTTGGTTTGGGATACCTCAGCCTCAATTTCTGAAGCCTCAATAACCGAAGCTCCTATCAGCAAAACGCAACTAAATAAAATAACAATTACCTATTCCGATGATGGAGGTTACACTCCTGGAGATGCCTATGACTTATTTTATGGTGATGACTTTCTCGTAAAAGAATGGAACTACAGAAAAGGAAATTCGAAGGAACCCACCATGTCGACAACTTGGGAAGATTATCAAGATTTTAATGGTTTGAAAATTGCTAAAACCCACAAGCGACCTGATTCTAATTGGAAACTTCATTTTACCAACATTAAAGTTTTAGAATAGAAGTTGCTGTAAAATAAGCATTAAAATAAGGAGAGCATCATCCAGACTATAAATTTATAGCGTCTTAGACATATCAAATTTATATTCCGTGTTATGCGCCTCTATTATATCTAAGAGCTTCCACTAATGAGTTGAAGCTCTTTTTATTTAACGACCCCGAATATTGAGAAATTTATTCTCTTACGGAAAATTTAAGGAGACATTTCCTTTGATTTTCAACACAATCCTAGACCCAAATAATTTTTTCAGCTTTTAAAATCTACTTTTTTCTGACTGCTTTCCTAAACTATTAATTCTTATTTTTGTGTGAAACCGAAAAACAGCGCACCTTGTCAAACTATAAATTAGGTTTAGAATATGCTAAACAACAAGACCAAAATGATGCTTTAGCGTCTTACAGAAATCAATTCCACATTCCAAAAGATAAACATGGCAAGGATTTGATTTATATGACTGGAAATTCGCTCGGCCTCCAACCAAAATCCGTTAAAGACTATATCAAGCAGGAGTTGGAAGATTGGGCTAATTGGGGCGTTGAAGGGCACACGGAGGCCAAACATCCTTGGATACATTATCACGAATTCCTTACAGAAAGCATGGCTAAAGTAGTTGGTGCTAAACCTATTGAAGTCGTGGTCATGAACACCTTGACCGTTAATCTTCACTTGATGATGGTGTCTTTTTATCAACCGACTCCAACACGTTATAAAATTCTAATTGAAGCCGATGCATTTCCGTCAGATAAATATGCTGTGGAATCTCAGTTGCGCCATCATGGTCTTGATGTCAAAGACGGATTGATCCTTTGGAAAGCTAGAAAAGGTGAAGAATTGGATAATTACGATGATCTCGAAACCATTTTAAAAGAGCAGGGTGATGAAATTGCTTTGGTTATGATTGGCGGCGTCAATTATTACACCGGGCAGTTTTTTGATTTGAAACGCATTGCGCAACTTGGCCATCAGCACGGTTCCATGGTCGGATTTGACTGTGCTCATGGTGCAGGAAATGTAGAACTGAACCTGCACGATTCAGGGGCAGATTTTGCGGTTTGGTGTACTTACAAATATTTGAATTCCGGACCAGGTAGTCTGGGCGGATGTTTCGTTCATGAACGTCATGCCTATGATAAAAATCTCAACCGATTTGCTGGTTGGTGGAGTCATAATAAAGAAACACGTTTTAAAATGCGCGATGATTTTGACCAACTTCCAGGTGCTGAAGGTTGGCAATTAAGCAATCCACCAATTCTATCGATGGCAGCGATTAGGGCTTCCCTGGATATTTTCGCAGAAGTTGGCATGGCAGAACTAACTAAAAAATCCAAACAGCTTACCGGATATTTTGAGTTTTTAATCAATGGACTCAATAATGATGACATCAAAATCATCACTCCTTCTAATCCCGATGAGCGCGGCTGTCAATTATCCATTCAGGTAAAAAATGCAGATAAGAAATTACACCTTGAGCTTACCGAGGCGGGCGTCATTAGTGATTGGCGCGAACCTGATGTAATTCGTTGTGCGCCTGTGCCATTGTACAATTCTTTTGAGGATGTGTATTCCTTGGTGGAGAGATTAAAAATTATATTAAAACCCTAACCCATTCCAAAGGAAAGGGAACATATTGGAATTATTAAAATAATTTACATATTTTAAAATGAACATTACTAATAAAAAAGTCCACTCCGTTGGAGAGGATTTAGGAGAGGCTAAACAAAACATACTCATCATCGGCGCAGGACTTTGCGGTAGCCTCCTTGCATTACGCTTAGGACAACGTGGTTATAATGTGACCGTTTACGAGATGCGTCCAGATTTACGAAAAGTAGAAATCAGTGCTGGCCGATCCATCAATTTAGCGCTTTCCGATAGAGGCATCAAAGCCATGAAACTGGTTGGTATCGAAGATAAAGTCAGAGAGTTATGCATCCCCATGAATGGTCGCATGTTGCATGATGTGGAAGGCAATATGGTCATGGCACCTTACAGCGGTCGCGCACATGAATACATCAACTCCGTTTCTCGTGGACAGTTGAATGCCTTATTGATGGATGAAGCCGAAAAACATGAGAATGTCAAAATTCATTTCAATAAAAAATGTGAATCAGTCGATTTTGAGAAAACTACAGTTTTATTTAGAGATCATGAATCCACAGCCGAATTCGTAGAAGATGCGGATATTATTATCGCTACAGATGGAGCGGGTTCAGCAATGCGACAGAGTTATTTTTTGAGTAAAAAGTTTCTTTTTAGTTTTTCACAAGATTGGTTATCGCATGGCTATAAAGAATTAAGCTTTCATCCGAATGACAATGGCGGTTACAAAACTTATAAAAATGCGTTGCACATTTGGGGACGTGATAGTTTTATGTTAATTGCCTTACCGAATTTGGATGGTAGTTTCACGGTAACCTTATTTTTAAGTTATGAAGACGGCGAATACAATTTCAACAATCTGACTACTCCAGAAAAAGTGGTCGAATTTTTCCAAAAGTACTTCAAGGATGCTTTGGAATTGATGCCAAATCTTGTTGATGATTTCTTTACCAATCCAACATCGCCTTTAGGAACTGTAAAATGTTCGCCTTGGCATTATAAAGGCAACACCCTTTTAATGGGAGATGCTGCACATGCGATTGTACCTTTTTATGGGCAAGGCATGAATGCTTCTTTTGAAGATGTGGTAATATTTGATAAAGTTCTGGATGAAGTTCAACGAGATCTACCTAACGGCAAGGCAGATTGGGAAACGATTTTTAAAGTCTATGAACTGCAACGTAAACAAGACACCGATGCGATTGCTGATTTATCAATCGACAATTTCCATGAAATGAAAGACCACGTCAACAATGCTATCTTTAGAGAAAAACGAAACTTGGAAATGGCATTGGAAAAGAATTTTCCAAATGATTATTCTTCAAAATATTCATTGGTTACCTTTAATGAAGAAATAGGCTACAAAGAGGCGATGTTGAGAGGTCGTGCACAAGATAAGGCTATCTTGAACATGTTGGCGGATAAAAAAATTGATCTTCATGATGATTTAAAAATCAATTTAGAGAACGTAAAAATAACCACCGAAAAAATTTTGGATGATGACCGCGTGGCGAAAAATTTTAAGCATTAATCAGACCTCACAGGTTTGAAAACCTGTGAGGTCTTGACAACAACTTGTAAGATTTAAAAAAGATGAGTAAAGAAAAAACTGAGATTCCTACCAATGCAGGCACTGGTGTTAAATCAAGAGGTGCCTATCCTGCCACAAAGCGTGTTGGCGATTTCATATACGTGTCCGGAACCAGTTCACGTCGTGCAGACAACACCATTGCAGGAGTTGACATCATTGACGATTTAGGTACCAAACATTTGAATGCCGAAGTCCAAACCCGCGAGGTCATTAAAAATATTGAAACAAATCTCGCTAAAGAAGGTGCGACTTTAAAAGATGTTGTGGATGTCACTTCTTTTTTGGTAAATATGAATGATTTTGCAGGTTACAATAAAGCATACGCCGAGTTTTTCGATAAAGAAACAGGGCCAACACGGACTACTGTAGCGGTGCATCAATTGCCACATCCTGATTTAGTGGTGGAGATTAAGGTTGTCGCATTCCTGCGGAAGCAAGAGTCTCCTCATTAAAAGATTAGTTTTGAATCTAAGCATCATTTAGACTTTTAAGTCTCTAATCGAAAGGTGGGTTGCAAACAGAACTATTGTAAATAAAACGCTTAGAATAACAAGATTTTAATAAAATTCTAAAAGTATATACACCTTTCAGTCCCGAAGCTTTGGGATTAGAAACCTGAAAGGTTATAAACAAAATTCGTGAATTCGTGGCAAATAGACAAAAACAAGATGAGATTCCTGCCTACCCTTCTACCGAACGGGCAGGCGCAGGAATACAAAACTACATCAACGGTACATACCACAATCCCACATCTAATGAGTGGTTGGACAATTATTGCCCGGCAACAGGCGAAATTTATGGTCAACTCCCAAACTCCTGCAAGGAAGATGTTGAGAATGCTTATATAGCTGCAAAATCAGCATTTCCTACTTGGTCACAAACCACTTTGGAAGAACGCAGTAGAATCCTTATCAAGATTTCAGAATTATTAGAGGAAAACTTACAACGTTTTGCAGAAGCTGAAAGCAAAGACAACGGTAAACCAGTCTCGTTAGCAAAACAAGTCGACATTCCAAGAGCAGCCAGTAACTTCCGTTTCTTTGGAAATGCCATTACACAATTTGCCAGTGAAAGTCACGAAAGTGTAGGTCAAGATGCGATAAATTTCACTTTGCGACAACCTATTGGGGTGGTTGGGTGTATTTCACCTTGGAATCTTCCACTATATCTGTTTACTTGGAAAATTGCTCCTGCCATTGCCGCAGGAAACTGTGTTGTGGCTAAGCCAAGCGAAGTCACGCCGATGACAGCTTATCTTTTAGGAGAAATTTGCACAGAAGCAGGCTTGCCAAAAGGCGTGCTTAACATTGTCCACGGACTGGGAACGACTACAGGCCAAGCCATCATAGAACACCCTGATATTAAAGCGATTTCGTTTACGGGAGGAACAGCCACAGGCGCTCATATTGCCAAAGTTGCTGCCCCGATGTTTAAAAAACTATCTTTGGAATTGGGCGGAAAAAACCCAAATGTCATTTTTGCTGATTGCGATTATGAAGACATGTTGACCACAACGGTGCGTTCCTCATTTTCCAATCAAGGTCAGATTTGTTTATGCGGCAGCAGAATTTTTGTTGAAGCATCCATCTATGAAAAATTTAAAAAAGATTTTGTTGCCAAAGTAAAAGCCCTCAAAGTTGGACATCCATCTGAAGCATCAACCAATATCGGTGCATTAGTATCCAAACAACATTTGGAGAAAGTGATGGACTATATAGAAATTGCTAAGGCAGAGCAAGGTAAAATTCTTTGTGGTGGCAATAAAGTAGATGTAAAAGGTTTCGAGAACGGTTATTACTTGGAACCTACCATTATTGAAGTCGCGTCAGATGAATGTCGTGTCAATCAGGAAGAAATATTCGGCCCTGTAGTCACTATCATGCCTTTTGAAAGTGAAGATGAAGTCTTGGTCATGGCCAACAAAGTCAAATACGGATTGTCAGCAACGCTTTGGACCAACGATTTAAAACGTACAATGCGAATGGCAAATCAATTACAAGTAGGAATTGTTTGGGTAAATACGTGGATGATGCGCGATTTAAGAACGCCTTTCGGCGGTATGAAAGCTTCTGGTGTTGGTCGTGAGGGCGGATTTGAAGCATTGAGATTTTTTACGGAGGCTAAAAATGTTTGTATAAAGTATTAAAATAATCCCACCCCAACGCTTCCAAAGGGAGGGAGTTTGTTCCTGCTAAAATAATATTGGGAACAAAAAATTTTAGAAATTAAATAATAACAAAACTCTACTTCCCGGTTCAGAGTTCCTCCCCTTTTGGGAGGTTAAGAGGGGGTTTCCATATGGATTTAAAACTAAACAATAAATACGCATTAGTTTGCGGAAGTACAGCAGGAATAGGAAAAGCAAGCGCTATAGCGTTAGCTACTGAAGGTGCCAATGTCACTTTGGTGGCTCGAAATGAAGATAAATTAAAACAGGTTATTGCCGAATTACCTAATTCTGAAAATCACAGTTATATCGTGGCGGACTTTTCAAATCCTGAAAAATTACAAAATAAAGTTTCTGAATTCATCCATAAAAATCATGGGTTCCATATTTTGATAAACAACACTGGAGGACCTGCTGGAGGACCAGTATTTGAAGCAAAAATTGAGGAATTTGAAAATGCTTTTACCCAACATTTAAAGTGCAATCATGTTTTGGCACAAACCGTCGTTCCATTTATGAAAGCCGAAGGTTATGGACGTATTATCAATATCATTTCCACGTCTGTAAAACAACCTTTGGATGGATTGGGCGTTAGCAATACCATTAGAGGCGCGGTTGCCAATTGGAGCAAAACCTTGGCCAATGAGCTTGGACAATTCGGAATCACAGTTAATAATGTGCTACCAGGAGCTACTGATACGGACCGTCTTTCAGAAATAATCAAAAACAAAGCGGCTAAATCTGGCCATAGTGAAGAGAAATCAGCAAACGCGATGAAAAGTGGCGTTCCTGCCCAACGATTTGCAAGACCTGAGGAACTCGCCTTTGCGGTTACTTTTTTAGCCAGTGAATGCGCGAGTTATATCAACGGGGTTAATCTTCCGGTGGATGGCGGACGTACAAAGAGTTTGTAAAATAATCCCATCCTTAACCCTTCCCGAAGGGAAGGGAACTGTTGTGCGGAGCTATGTTTAATATTTTTTTGAAAATAAACCTCAGTGGTTTCTACCTGTCCGTCGAAGCTTCAGCATAGGAGGAAAACTTGCGAGGTCTTCTTATATGCCGTGACTTTTTGGATAGTGAATTTGCTAGCTATATTATCGGGGTTATTCTTCTTATAGATGGTGGATGCACTAAATCTTAATATTTTAAAGAATTTAAACAAAGACTAAAGACTAAACCCTTTTTAGTCTACTGCATTATACTTAATTTTAAAAGCGAAATCTGCGTTAAGGATTGTAGCGGCATCCTTTTTATGTAGCGTTTAAAAACTAGACAAACACAGGACACTTTGAAGGCGTTTAGTTGTTAAAGTAAACCTGAAATTTGCACATAAAAAGATACAGCGAAAAGCCTGACCTGAAAGGGAACGCCCAAAAAAACAAAACTATGAACTTAGTATCTCCCATAAATTTCAAGGAATGGATTGAAGAAAATCGTCATTTGTTAAAACCTCCTGTAGGAAATAAAGTGGTTTGGCAAGATGGCGACTTTATTGTAATGGTTGTAGGGGGACCAAATAATAGAAAAGATTACCACTACAACGAAACACCAGAGTTTTTCTATCAGATTGAAGGCGATATCGTTTTGAAAATCATTGATAACGGAACGCCAAAAGATGTTCATATTAAGGAAGGAGAGATATATTTGCTACCTCCAAAAGTACCGCATTCTCCACAACGTGGTGCAAATACCGTCGGTTTGGTCATTGAATATAAAAGACCTGAGGGGATGCGCGATGCACTGCTTTGGTTTTGTGAAAATTGCACCACGCAATTATACGAGGAGGATTTTACGGTTGAAAATATCGAAACGGATATGCCAAAAATATTTGACAGCTATTACAGTGACAGTGACAAACGCAAATGTCCTAACTGTGGCGAACTGATGGAGCCTCCGAAGAAGGTTAAGATTGATTAAAAGCCCCATTGTCCTTTGGACATTTAACTTCGTTGAATCTTCGATTTCCCTTAAGGGAAAACAAAATACATACAGAGAACATGAATGATAAACACAATAAGTCTCTCCCTTCAGGAAAGTTAGAGAGGGCTCGCAAATTAAGAATCAACGGCCACTCGCACCTTCTACCCTATCCGGAAGAAATTCCGCAATTCATGAAAGACAAAGAAATTTTCTGGGTGGATAAGGACCGGAAATTTATGCTTCAAAAAGATTGGAGCCGTCCTGTGACGGATTCAAGTTTCTTTCTGGATGATAAGTTGGCTTGGATGGAGCGTTTTAAAATTGATCATGCAGTTGTATTAAACCTGTCACAATTGTATGGTAACGGTTTGCGTGTAGAGGAAATGAAGCAGGCTTTACGTTTTCAAAATGATTTTAATGCAAAAATCCAAAGAGAAAATCCGAGTAAATTTACATGTGGATTCGTGGTTCATCCCGGATTTGTGAGAGGCGCTTGTTGGGAAATTCAACGTTGTGTAGAAGAATTGGGGATGCAATTATTGTGTTTGCCCACCCACTATATGGATACTATTGGAACGTGGCGCTGTATCTTTGATGAAGAAAATGAACCTATTTTTGAATTGGCCAATAAATATAATCTAGCCGTTGAAATCCATCCCTATGATGGCGAAAAATTTATAAAGTTAGAAAACACGTCTTGGCGTTTCCATCTGATTTGGATGTTGGCCCAATGTGCTGATGCTTATCATTTTTTAACCTTAAATGGCTACCAGGACAAATATCCAAATATGCGTACGTGTTTCGCACATGGCGGTCAGTTGGCACAAATTAATTTAGGACGACGCATTCAAGGATTTGATGGCAGACCAGATTTATTTGTTGGTAAAAGCCACCCAAGAAAAGCCGTTGGCCATAAAAATATTTTCTTTGACACCTTAGTGCATGATACTGGAGGCTTGCAACTTTTGATAAAAAATCAAGGCTATAAACAAGTCATAATGGGTCTGGATGATCCGTATCCACTAGGGGAAATGGAAAGCGCACAACAATCTTCATACCCCGGAAAAATCTTGGATTTAGCCATGGAACGGGAAATTATTACTGAGAAAGAGCATGATGCCATTTGGGAAGATAATGTAATCCGATGGTTGTGTGGGGATGATGAAGTGGCAAAAGATAAATTAATCAATAGAATTTTAGGAAATTAATGAAGTCAGTACATCAATTTAAATATTCAAGGAAACAACTTCGTTCAACGCTATTATCTGGCATTTTATGGTTTCTCATTTTTGGTTTTTATTTCTTTTTTAGGACGGAGAGTTATTTTGGCTATGGCTATTTAGCCATTGGCATTGGCTTTCTTGGATCGTATATTTACAAGAAAGCACTCCATTATGCTACTTTAAAAAATGGGATTCTTACTAAAAATAATCTTCTTCCAAAACGCATCAATCTGGATCAAATTACCGATGTCACTTATTTTTCTGGGAAGTATAAATTAATAACCCAAGATTCAGAGATGATTATTAATACGATGGTACTTGAAAAAAATTCACTTGAAGATTTAAAACAAATTATAAAACAATTAAACATCTCAAAATCATGAATTTCTTAACGGATGATCTAGAGAATTATATTACATTAAATTCTGAGGACGAACCTGAACTCCTTCAACGTTTATCTCGAGAAACGCATCAGAAAATACTGCAGCCGAGGATGCTTAGTGGGCATTACCAAGGTCGTATATTGAGTATCATCTCGAAGTTAATAAATCCGAAATGTATTTTGGAAATCGGGACTTATACAGGCTATTCCGCATTGTGTTTGGCCGAAGGACTTCAAAAAAACGGCGAACTTCATACCATTGATACCAATGAAGAATTGGTAGATTTCCAGCGTAAATATTTTGACGCATCCGTTTACGGAAAACAAATTCATCAACATTTGGGCTACGCTTTAGAAGTCATTCCGCAATTGAAAACCAATTTTGATATAGTATTTATTGATGCCGATAAGGAAAACTACAGCAATTACTTTCACTTAATTATTGACAAATTAAACCCTGGAGGGATTATCCTGTCTGACAATGTACTTTGGAGTGGAAAAGTAATTGAACCCTTAAAAAAGGATGATCTGGACACCGAAGCATTAATTAAGTACAACAAGCTTCTTAAGGATGATGATCGGGTTGAAACCGTTCTACTTCCCATTCGTGACGGATTGACGTTGAGCAGAAAAAAATAAGATGAACAACAAATTGCACATATTTAAAGTTGTGGCCGAACATTTAAGTTTTACCAAAGCTTCTGAGCGGCTTTTCATTTCGCAGCCTGCGGTTTCAAAAACTATAAAAAATTTAGAAGAATCTTATAAAAGCAATTTCTTCATCAGAAGACGAAACTCTATTGAACTTACGGAAGATGGAAAGGCTTTTTTAATATATGCCGATCGCATTTTAAGTGTTTTTGACGAAATGGAGCAGCGGTTTCTCCACTTGAAAGATGCCTTGCCAGAAAAAATCTATTTTGGAGTAAGCACGACGGCAGCTAATTATATCATTCCTAAAATTCTAGCCAAATTCAGTACCCAGCATCCACAAGTGCAATTTGAGATCACAAGTGGAAATTCAGAAGAGATAGAAGGTCTTATTTTAAATGAACATCTCAATTTTGGAATAACTGAGGGTAAACACACCAACAAACAGTTGCATTTTAAAAAATTTATTAAAGATGAAATAGTGCTGGTTACTAATGTGCGAAATGTATCGCTCAAGAATAATACTATTGATAAATTGGTTTTAAAACAACTTCCTTTATTGGAAAGAGAATTGGGTTCGGGAACAAGAGACGTTATATACGAGATTTTAAAGGAAAACGATATTACCAATCTCAACACTATATTACACCTAAACAGTACGGAGGCCATTAAAAATTATTTGTACCATTCTGACAGTTATGCTTTTTTGTCAATCCATTCATTAACAGAAGATTTGATCAATAACAGACTAAAGATTATCGATATTAAAGATATCAGTATGGAGCGTTGGTTTTATTTCGTATCCAGAACAGGCTTTAACTCTAAAGTTATGGAATATTTCGAAAAGTTTGTAACGTCCAATTATAACTTTTAGTTATCTAGAACCAATATATAATTTGCTTATAGGTTATAATTAAATTTTAATTTTGTGTCATTAATTCAAACGACATGAAATCTAATATATCTAAAATAATTTTCTTTATCCTTATTTCGGTGGCACTCTTCGGATTTGTAAGCAGTCCGATAGCATTGCTTTCAGGGTTTTTATTAACTTTTATCTTTGGCAATCCTTTTTTAAATCAAACTCAGAAAACCATTCAAATATTATTGAAAGTTGCAGTGGTCGGTTTGGGATTTGGGATGTTTATTAAAGAAACCCTCGAAACGAGCAAGGAGGGATTAAGCTTGACGTTCTACTCTATTATATTGACCGTAACTTTAGGGATTTTAATGACCAAATCACTAAAATTGGATCGAAAATTAGGACACCTCATCACTTCAGGAACTTCTATTTGCGGTGGTAGCGCGATTGCGGCAATTTCGCCAGTAATCAAAGCCGATGGTAAAACCATCAGTTTGGCTTTAGGCGTTGTGTTTTTACTTAATTCGATTGCGCTTTTGATATTTCCACCTATAGGTCATTTTTTAAACTTGACCCAAGACCAGTTTGGTTTGTGGGCTGCGATTGCCATTCATGACACCAGTTCAGTGGTGGGTGCTGCAATGAGTTACGGTGATGAAGCTTTAAGAATTGCCACAACGGTTAAACTTTCCCGAACTTTATGGATCATTCCACTGTCAATTTTCTCGATGTTTTTGTTTAAAACGAAAGGTCAAAAAATAAAAATCCCTTATTTTATCCTACTGTTTCTTTTGGCAATTATTATTAACAGCTATGGCGTACTTCCAACAGTAATTACCAGTAACATTGTATTAATCTCAAAGCGTTTGTTGATAGTTAGCTTATTTTTGGTCGGATCAACCATTTCAATTAGAGATTTAAAACAAACTGGGTTCACACCTATCGTATTTGCCCTATCTATTTGGATTTTTATCTCCATTTTCTCATTGGTTTACATTACATACTAATAATTTTTCGTACGTGAATTAAAATTGAAGTTTGAAACTACTCTTTATGGAACATTGTTGACGCAGATTGTTTATGATTAGAATATTTTTTAATAAATCTTCTTGTGTTTCTTATCTTCAACCTTAGAAACGCAAGATTGCATCATTAGCCACGTTCTTCTGAACTACAAGTGCAACTAACGACTTAATCCAAGTTAGCCGCATTATCACGACATCTTTATATGAAAATTAACCTTTTGTTTTAAAGCTATTTAGAAAAAGTATAAATAATAAATATCCTTGAAGTCTTCGTTATGAACGGGACCGATACTTTCAGCAAACCAGTTTTAAAAACCGATATGGAAAAAATTCTGACTCACTTCTATGGACTAAAATTTAAAATTTGTCATAAATAACGATTAGAACTTGTGAAAATGTATTTTCTTTAATATTTTGAATCTCTGAAGAAATACGAAAATCAATCCTTTTTTATGATATTAAAAATCAACACTTCCATAATATACCCTCTGTTTTTTGCAATTATCATTTTTGTTACTCCACTTCATGCGCAAAATGTCAAAGATTCTACATCTTCGGCAGCACTATTAGTTGGTGTTGTGGGTAACGAACCCTTTGTATTTGAAAAAAATTCCTCAACCAAAGGAATAGCCATAGAAATATGGGAAGATATAGCCAAAAAGAAATCGTGGGACTATAATTATAAGACATTCGATACCGTGGAAAACGCTTTGCGTAGCCTAGATAAAGGCGGATTGGACGTGGTGGTCGGTCCCATAAGCATTACTTCCCAACGTCTTGAATATATGCGTTTTTCGCAACCTTTTTACAATTCTAGTTTAGCTATTGTTTCTCGTGTCGACGAATTGAGCCTCTGGCAAAAGGTTAAACCACTTTTTAGCATTAAATTATTATTTGCCGTTGGAATCTTCCTGGTTATTTTGGCAATGGTAGGAACTTTGCTCTGGTTGGCAGAACGTAAAAGATCTCCTGATCAGTTTCCGGCTAAACCCATTGATGGTATCGGAACCGGTATGTGGCTTGCTATCGTAACCATGAGTACGACTGGGTATGGCGACAAAGCACCTATTACTTTATGGGGCCGAATTATAGCAGGAAGCTGGATGATCATTTCCATTATTTTTGCTACTTCAATGGTAGCTGGTATTGCCAGCACACTTACCCTCACGTCAATGGGAACTTCAACCATCTCGAATATTGAACAATTATCTGGGCGTAAAGTGGCCACCATCGCGGCATCGCCTTCCGAGGCTTTTTTGAAGGAATATAAGGCAACAATTACGGGCGTCAACAATCTTACCGATGCGATGTCAAAATTAAAAAACAAGGAGGTGGATGCTGTCGTGTATGACCGACCGCAGTTGTTGTATTATATGAAGAATCATAAAGATGAAGACCTGTTTATCGCAAAAGCCGAATATTTCAAACAAGGTTATGGTTTTGCATTTCCTTCGGATTCAAAGCTTATTTATGATGCTAATCGCGTGTTATTGGAGTTGGCGGAAAATCACGAAACAGAAGCTATTGTGCATTACTATTTAGACAGGGATGAATAAATCAGAATAAGATAACCATAATTACAGCAGTCGTACTTTGAGAAAGGAAAACACATGGAGGTAGAAAAGCTACAACTTTCGTTTTACTGAGCCAATACTTTCTTCAACCTCATCTTTTACTTTCTGAACTTCGTCAGTAAAAGTTTTGGTGTATTCAGCAGTATCGATTCCATTTTTTTCGGCACTTTTTGTAATCTCAGATTTAAGGTCGTTGGTAGCATCCCTAAGTGTGCGCATGCCCTTACCCATCCCTTTGGCAATCTCAGGTATTTTATCAGCACCAAAAACCATGACCACCACAAAGAGTATGAACATGATCTCAGTAGTACCTATAAATAAGAATGTAGTTTGTAGTATCACAATGCAAATATAGTGAGATGTTTTGAATACAATAAAAAAGGGGACTGTTAAATTACCCGAAGTTTTTAGTTAAAGTTTGATGGTAAATTCCTTCAGTCTGATTTTCAGTTTTTTGAATATCTTTAGTCTACTTTTTTTGTGTTTGTAAAATAGTTTCAAAAACTTTTAATTTTGCTTTCAAAAACTCAAAAGTAACCATATCATTTTTGCTTTTACAAAGATTTTCAAACTCAGGATCATCTTGGCAATAATAGAAAAACTCCAATTTACTTCCTTCTTCTAAATCAAAATCACTAAAAAGATCTTCAGAAAATTTAGATTTTATTTTATCGAGACAATCATCAGCTTTCTCCAATTTCACGTGTTCTTTGAGTCGTTTTGTGCGCCCTGTGATAGCATTTATAATAAGACCAATGGGAACCAATCCGCCACCTGAAGTAGCTTCATATAAACGTCTTTCGCTTTGAGTCTTAAGTTTTCCTGTGTAACCTGGAATGCCTAGATCGTAAAAATCCAATTCCCGTTTTAGGTCAGCATAAATAATATCAGCCATTAAATCGCCAGTAAGCACTTTCCCTACTACAACTTCATCCAAAACATTCACTAATTCTTCCAAATACACAGGCATTTGCTTGGATGCGATCATAAATTTTGTGACCATAATTTCTTTAGGTTGATAAGAAATGCCTGAAAATAGTATGGTATCATTCAATTTTGCTGGAATAATAAATTCGCCATTAGCATTCGAAATAGAAAATCGACTGGCCGATTTATTGATGATGTGAATCCCATCCACCTCAACTGCCGCACTAATCTTTCCTTTGATATCAACAGACTGTGCACGGACATTTAAAATCCCAAACAATAGCAACAGAATAAAAATCAGACTATTTCTCACTCTTAAATTTTATTTTGGAGATTCGATTTAAAACTGATCAATTTTTCTTAAAGAAATTCCAAGGTTTTAAAATCGTTGTTAATTATACAAAGCGTATCAAATTGTGAATCATCTGCACAGAAATGGAAAAACTCAGCTCTATGTCGCTCGTCCAAAAAATGCGCTCTAAATAAAATTTCAGAAAGATTGAACTTGGTTTTATCAATACAAATATCTTGGTTTTCAAGATGAACCCTGGTTTTTAGTTCTTTGGTTCTTCCCGAAATAGCATTAAAAATTGGGTCCAATTCAAGCGATCCTACTAATAAACCCAACAAATGAATGGGATTAAAATCTCCTGCCGTAAATAACCTGTTTTCACTGAGGGTTTTTGGTTTGCCTGAATATCCCGGAATTCCCAAATCATAAAAGTTGATGGTACGTTCCACACCTGAATTGGCGAGGTCAGAACTTAAATCGCCCGTCAGTATTTTACCTACCACAACTTCATCCAAAGCATTAATTTTCTCAGTAAGATAAAGGGTCAAGGATTTCGAAGTAATCATAGACTGACTAACTATCACTTTTTTCAATTCGTAAATAACTCCTGGAAACACCAAAGTATCATTTAATTTTTACTGGCATTGAAAATCCGCCCTTACGGTTTGAAATGGTAAATGTATTGGAATTATTATTGAGAATATGAATTCCTTCCACCTCATCATTCGCCGAGATTTGACCTTTGATGTTGACCGTTTGGGCAAGCATAAAGTGAGTTCCATAGACCATGAAAACAGAATATAAGAACTTATTTCTTCCCACTTTCCTTTGCTAAAAACTCTTTACTTTTAACACTGATAAATTCTAAAAATTGAAATTCTTTTCCGGAATTCAGGAGTGAAAAATCAATGCCTTGGTCTTCTACATAATCTACAAAAGCATCAACTTTATTGGCAGGAATATTGAAATTTTCGACTAAAAACTTAGTACTATAAAGGTCTGTAAATACCTGATTAGAATCTTCAGTACCCATTACTTCTATATCTTTGTTCTTTTTAGAATTGAAAATTGGTCTCAGAAACAAGTCCACAATCCCGATGACATTTAAACCATAAGGAATATCATTACCGGTTTTGGTCATGGCAACGTTGACTACTTTTGATTTGTAATCATCAGGAAATTCATACTCACTCATGTTTGCCAATCCGAAGTAAATAGCATCCAAATCGGGATTAAATGTTTTGACGCTTTCAATATCTACCAATAAATTACCGGTAAGATCGTAAGGCAGAATAACTATTTCGTCCAGCTTATTTATTTTTTCCACTAAAAAAACCGTCATATTTTTCGTTATGATGATGTTCTTATCAATGGTCACTGAAAAACTTTGAAACTGTAAGGCTCTAAATTCAATAATATCATTTAGGGCTACCTTGATCTTAAAAAAACCTTTTTCATCCGTCAAGGTCCCGTTTTTGGCCGAAGTATTATATACGGTTATACCTTCCAAGTCATCACTGTCAACGATGATCTTTCCCGAAATTTCAACACGTTTTATGTTTTGCGCCGTCACAAAGAGCAAAGGCGAAAGAAGAAATAAATAAAGTAAAGCTGTTTTCATAGGATTAAATTTTAGTTATACTGCTAAAGAAAGAATGAACTCTCTTAATTAAATTCTAAAGCCTGATTAAACTTTTGTTAAAGTGGCAGATTACTTAAATTTACGACAAAATAATAGAGCATCCCGTTCTTACATCCGAATTAAGGATGTTTCTTACAAAAAATTACATCAAATTAAGATCGACATAGCTTAAAATTGACTTATGACACAAATGATTATTGCCAGCACCTCTACCTTACACGGTAGCGGTTATTTAGACTATCTGCTAGAAGAATTGACTTTCTTTTTCAAGGATACGGATACTATTCTTTTTATTCCTTACGCACGACCTGGAGGCATCAGTCACGAGGAATACACTCAAAAAGTCCAAGAAGCTTTTTCAGAAATCGGAAAACAAGTTAAGGGCATTCATGAATTTGAGAATCCTAAAGAGGCTTTAAAATCAGCCAAAGGAATTTTTGTTGGCGGTGGAAACACTTTTGTTTTAGTCAATCAACTGTACAAAAACGACTTAATTAGCACCTTGCAAGATGTCATTCGTAATGGAACACCCTATTTTGGCACAAGCGCAGGCAGCAATATTTGCGGACTAACCATGAACACCACTAACGATATGCCCATTGTTTATCCACCAAGTTTTAAGACTTTAGGGATGGTGCCGTTTAATATCAATCCGCACTATTTAGATCCAAAGAAAAAAAGCAAACATATGGGAGAAACGAGAGAAACACGCATCCAAGAATTTCACGCCTATAATTCACAACCTGTTGTCGGACTTAGAGAAGGCAGTTGGCTTGAGGTTAATGGCGATAATATTTATTTGGAAGGTGAATTGAATGCGCGAATTTTTGAATATAACAAAGCACCTTATGAAGTGGAGACGGGGACGGATTTGAGTGGGCTGAAATAGAGGGGTTAGAGGTTAAAACATAGAGGATAGACTTTAGAGTGGATAAATATGCAGCACGTTTAAAAATCATAAATTGTCTCCGTGTATGTGTGTGAATCTCTGTGTAATAACATTCCGTAAG
Organism: Flavobacteriales bacterium; assembly: GCA_038243395.1. Lineage (GTDB taxonomy): Bacteria > Bacteroidota > Bacteroidia > Flavobacteriales > Flavobacteriaceae > Gelidibacter. The sequence continues at coordinate 67,772 of JBBSRC010000006.1, forward strand.
AATCCTTGTCAAACTAATACAATTTCTCAGCGTATCTCTGTGAATCCTCCGTGCATCTCCGCGTAAAAGCAATTCGTGAAAATCTGTGAAATCCGTGTCACAAAACAACTTCTTATTTTATAATTTACTTTGTATTTCTAAAAGAAACTAATTCAATTTTCTCCGCGTGCCTTTGTGAATCCTCCGCGCATCTCTGTGTAATAACCATAAGTCTAAACCGTGTCTAAACCGCCTCCAAGCCTAAAATTTCTTCAAAAAATGATACCCCAGAATCTCAAAACCTTCATTCATATAAAACTTATGTGATGGATAATTTTGCACATACGTATTGAGTTCTACCGCTTGACAACCTTTTTGAGCAGCATAATCATAAACACATTTCATGAACTTTTTTCCAAGACCTTTTCTTCGATATCCATCCTCTATAAAAACATGATCGATTTCTACACTTCTGCCAGAATAATGACGTGTACAAAACCACATACCTGCAATTCCGATTAGTTTCTCACCATCATAAATTGCGGCACACTCATAATTTTGAGTAACCATTTCAGCAAAACGTTGTTTTAATATTGCTTCCGACGTTTTATTATTTGTTAATTTTAGCATAAGCGGAATGATCGAATTTATCTGCGAAGGCTCAATAATTTTAAATGTAATCGGCATACCTGAAATTTTAGGTAAAAATAAATAAATTCCTTCACAAATAAATTCTTTAATTTTGATTGATTTATAAAACTGTAAAAAGAAGATAAGAGCCAAGACAATTCGACAAGATCAGTAACTGCCGATTCGCTTTTATAGATGAGCCTCATCAAATAATCTGCCTTTCAATTAAAATATAATGACGTAAAAATGAATAGAAAAGACTTTATCAAAACGTCAGTCCTGAGTGGCATCGGTCTGGCTGTTTTGCCACAATTCGCATTTCAATCTTCTCATTTGAGTTATGAAGAACTGATCGGGAAAGGAAATCCAAATCTTTATGGCAACGGATTTCAATTACGAAAAGAGGCATTTGATGCATTTACCAATATGAAAAATGCGGCACTTAAGGACAATATTTCGATCGAAGTGGTCTCGAGCTACCGTAATTTTGCCCACCAAAATAGAATTTGGGAACGCAAATACAAAAGCTTTACCCAGCAAGGTCTTTCGCCGGAAAAAGCCATCGATAAAATCATCGAATATTCTACAATTCCAGGAACTTCTCGCCATCATTGGGGCACCGATATGGATATTATTGATGCTAATGTCGCCCAGCCAAAAAATGTATTGAGTCCAAGTCACTTTGAAGGAAAGGGAAGTTTTGTAAAACTTAAAAAATGGATGGATGAAAACTCCAAGGATTATGGCTTTTATTTAGTTTACACCAATGAACCTGACCGAAAAGGGTTTAAGTATGAACCTTGGCATTATAGCTTCAAATCGCTTTCACATGGCTATCTACAAGACTACAAAAAATTAAATTTAAAAGACATTCTCAACCAAGAATTGCTTTTAGGCCATAACTATTTAACTGAGACTTTTTTGGAGAGGTATTGGAGTACTAATATTATGGATATCAACCCGGAACTTTTGTAGATTTAAAATGTAAAATCTAAAATAATGAGGAGAGGCAGTTTTAAAATCAGACTAATTATTGGCGCGGCGATTGTATTATTTGCAGTTTTTAAATACTGCTCCAGTGCAGAAACCAATCCTTACACTAATGAAAAACAGCACATCGCACTCTCTGAAGAAGAAGAAATTGCCATAGGCTTGCAAAGTGCTCCTGCTATGGCAGCACAGCATGGTGGATTGCATCCGGATGCCCAATTACGTGCTAAAGTGGATGAAGTTGGAAGACGTCTTGTTAATACAAGCATCGCCAAGGAAACAAATTATAAATATGATTTTCATTTATTGGCCGATGACAAAACGATCAATGCTTTTGCACTTCCCGGAGGTCAAGTATTTATTACCTACGCACTTTTTTCACAATTGGAAAATGACGATCAACTCGCGGGAATTTTAGGTCATGAAATAGGACATGTTGTTGGAAGACATAGTGCCGAACGATTGGCCAAACAAGGTCTAACGGAAGGTATCCTTAATGGAGTGGCCGTTGGCATTGACCCAAATACTGCCCAAGGAGCCGCCATGATTGGCAACATTATTAATATGAAATATGGCAGGGAAGATGAATTGCAAAGTGATAATTTAGGCGTGCGCTTTATGATCGACGCCGGATATGCTCCCGAAGAAATGATTGGTGTCATGGAAATCTTAAAAGGTGCTGCAGGCCCAAACAGATCGCCAGAGTTTCAAAGTACTCATCCTGATCCTGAAAACCGGATTGAACATATAAAAGCTGCGATTGAGAAATATAGAAAAGCTTCTTAAAAATAAGAAGCTTTCTTAGACACTAACTCAACTTTCAGGTTATCAAAGTTCATTTAAATACGCTAAAGCATCCTTAGCATTTGATTGCTTGGCATAATCCATAGCAGTCAAACCTTTATCTGATTTCTTTTTAAGTTCAGCGCCATGTTTTATAAGCAAACCTAAAATATCTGCTCTGTTATATTTGGCGGCGTACATTGCGGGGGTCATCCCATTGGATTTCGCATTAACGTCTTCCCCAAATTCAATCAGTTTTCTTACGGTTTCAAGGTCTCCTTTTGCAATTGCTAAGCAAAATGGACTGACAGAAACTTTTGTTTTGATCAAGGTTGAAGTTGGAAAGGATTCCATGGCTATGGTTGCATTGGAGGTATTAAGAGCGAAACCTAATGCAATGGCGGAAATAATGATTGTTTTTTTCATGATGAATGAATTTTGATTAATGAATGGTTTTGATTATAATAGAAAGACGATTCAAAAATAAAAGTGTTACAGTGTTTCTATTAAAATAGGTTTCAATGATTTTTTTATTAGCAGAGCATTCTTGTAAAAATGAAATTCATAAAGTGCATTCTCCCACGCCCAGTTTTCAGAAATACGTTTGATTATATTTGGAATTTTAAGCTGATATTCTATCATTTGATTTTTAAACTTTTATCTTTGAAACTCAAAACAAATTACAATGAATAAAAAAGTCATCCTTATGATTCTTGATGGTTGGGGGAAATCTCCGGATCCGAAAGTTTCTGCTATAGATAATGCTAATACTCCATTTATCGATTCCCTCTACAGACAATTTCCTAGTGCATCTTTGCGTACTGACGGTCTTAATGTAGGATTACCAGAAGGGCAAATGGGCAATAGCGAGGTTGGCCACATGAATTTAGGAGCCGGCAGGATTGTTTATCAAGATTTGGCTAAAATCAATTTGGCAGTTCAGAACAACTCCCTGTCACAAGAAAAAGTGCTGGTGGATGCCTTTAAATATGCGAAAGAGTATAACAAGCCCATTCATTTTGTAGGCTTATTGAGCGATGGTGGCGTGCATTCCCACATCAATCATTTATTCGGATTATTGGATGCTGCAAATCAATATCACCTAGATAATATCTTTATACATGCCTTCACCGATGGACGTGATGTGGATCCGAAGTCAGGATTAGGTTTTGTTTCCCAATTGCAAAGCCATATTAAAGGAACTTCGGCAGAATTAGCAACGATAACCGGACGATATTATGCAATGGATCGCGATAAACGCTGGGAACGTATTAAATTAGCTTATGATGCCATGGTCAATGGAATTGGGGAACCATCTACTGATGCCATCCAATCCATCCAAGAAAGTTATAATCATGACGTAACGGATGAATTTATCAAACCAATCATCATGACTGATCATCATGGAAATCCTAAAGCGACCATTAAAGATGGCGACGTGGTGTTCTTCTTTAATTTCAGAACGGATAGAGGCAGACAATTAACGGAAGCCTTATCGCAATATGATTTTCATGAGCAAAATATGCACAAACTCAATCTGTATTATGTAACCATGACTAACTACGATGATGTTTTCGCAGGCATTAAAGTCGTTTTTGAAAAAGACAATCTTACTGAAACTTTAGGCGAAGTATTGGAGAAACACCATAAAAAGCAAATCCGGATTGCGGAGACTGAAAAATATCCGCATGTGACGTTTTTCTTTTCGGGAGGACGAGAAATTCCTTTTGAGGGCGAGAAGCGTATTTTGCGCAATTCGCCAAAAGTTGCCACTTACGATCTACAACCAGAAATGAGTGCTTTCGAATTGCGCGATGCTTTAATTCCTGAATTGCAGAGCGAAGAGGTTGATTTTGTGTGTCTTAATTTTGCCAATGGCGATATGGTAGGCCATACCGGTATTATGGCAGCAGCGATTAAAGCTTGCGAGACGGTGGATATGGTTGTGAAAGATGTAGTTACGACAGCACTAGCGCATAATTATACGACGCTTTTGATCGCCGACCATGGTAACTGTGAAACCATGATAAATCCTGATGGTAGTCCTAATACGGCACATACCACAAATCCGGTGCCCATTATATTAATCGATAAAGATTTAAAACATATCAATGACGGTATTTTAGGTGATTTGGCTCCGACTATTTTAAAATTAATGGGGGTTCCACAACCAAAGATTATGACGCAACATCCATTGATTTAAACATTTTAGGCCAACAATTTATTTGTTGTATTTTTGTCCCAAAAGATTGAAACATGAATTTTCAGAATAGGCTTATCATTGGTGTGGATTTTGACGGCACCATTGTAGAAGATCGCTATCCAGGAATTGGAAAACCACGCATTTTTGCTTTCGAAACCCTTAAACGACTTCAAGAAGACGGCCATCGTTTAATTTTATGGACTTACCGATCTGGCAAAACCCTTGATGAAGCAGTAGCATTTTGCGAACAAAACGGCATCACGTTTTACGCGGTCAATAAAAGCTTTCCTGAAGAGCAGTTTGATAACACTAAAAGTCGTAAAATCAATGCGGATCTGTTCATTGATGATCGTAATATTGGCGGTGTTCTGGGTTGGGGCGAAGTGTATCAGATGATCACTAATGAAGAGCCCAACATTCCAGAACCGCGTAAGAGAGGGTTATTTTCGTTTTTTAGATAGAATTATCTCCATTAAACAGATAGAGAACTTAAAATTTTATTTTCAGATGTTTAGTTAATCAATACAAACCCAATATGGGCTTCTCGGAAGGCGATATTTTTTATGTTCGCAATACTTCGGTTTACAAGACTATCATTTCTAAGACAAGGATTACATTTTTCTACCATCCGTCCGCTCCTATAACTTCCATTAATAAACTACTAAATGTCATGGCTTACAACCCATGACCACCCGTTTATTTTAATTATCTTTGCACATATTTTTTTACAATGATTATACAAAAAACAAGAGAAGAGATCGAAATAATGCGCGAAAGTGCTTTAATCGTTTCAAAAACTTTAGGGATGCTGGCCAAGGAAGTAAAACCAGGCGTTACCACAAAGCAATTGGATAAAATGGCAGAAGAATTTATACGTGCGCAAGGTGCCCTTCCTGGGTTTTTAGGCCTGTACGACTGTCCATCAACTTTACTTTGCAGCACCAATGCCGCTGTTGTTCACGGCTTACCAACCGATGTTCCTTTAAGAGAAGGTGATGTAGTAGCGATTGACTGCGGTGCTCTGAAAAATAAATATTACGGGGATCATGCCTACACTTTTGAAATTGGCGAAGTCACTCCAGAAATTAAAAAGTTGCTTCAAATTACCAAGGAATCCCTATATATTGGCATCAGAGAATTTAAAGTCGGCAATCGCGTGGGTGATGTAGGATACGCCATTCAAAATTATTGTGAGGCACAAGGTTATGGTGTTGTTCGTGAATTGGTAGGTCACGGATTGGGCAAAAAAATGCACGAAGATCCTGAAATGCCAAATTACGGCAGACGCGGACGTGGCAAGAAATTCATTGAAGGCATGGTTGTAGCCATTGAACCAATGATCAACCTAGGAACCCATAGAATCAAACAACTCGACGATGGGTGGACTATTGAAACCTTAGACGGCAAACCAAGCGCACATTTTGAGCATGATGTCGCTATTATTGATGGGAAACCCGAGATACTGTCTACGTTCGGTTATATTTATGAGGCTTTAGGGATTGTGTCTGATGAGGAGGAAGAGTTTCGGAGGGAGGCTTTAGTGCTATAATTATTTCACAGAGTAACACAGAGATCCACAGAGATACACGGAGAAATATGAATGATAAACTGACTGAGCGCATAATTGGAGCGGCGATAGAAGTTCATAAAGCTTTAGGACCTGGGCTGTTAGAATCTGCGTATCAAAAGTGTTTGGTATTCGAGTTAAAATCTCAAGGCTTTCATGTACAACAAGAACTTCCCTTACCAATTATTTATAAGGACATAAAATTAGACCATGGATATCGCATTGATTTATTGGTCGAAAATGAAGTCGTTATTGAGATTAAAACTGTAGAGCAATTTACTGATGTTCATTTCGCCCAAATATTAACCTACCTGAAACTAGGTAATTTCCAAAAAGGCTTACTCATCAATTTTCATACAAAATTATTGACCACAGGTATAAAACGATTTATCAATACACTAAAATAGAACTCCGCGTATCTCTGCGTTTTTCTCTGTGAGACTCTGTGAAACAACTGTGAAAAAACTCTTTAAATACATTCTCAACACCATCCCGAGGCCAATCTTAATTAGGCTAAGTTACGTCGCGCGCCCAGTTTTGGCATTTTTCCTTAAAGGCGACCAATTCACAGATCCTATTGACGACAGGAGTTTTAAATCCCTTTTACCTTACGGATATGGTACGCAGCGCAACAATGTGTTATCGCCCTCGACATTAAGTTTGGAGCGCCACAGATTACTTTGGTTATATCTCAAAAATGAAACAGATTTTTTTACATGTTCGAAGAAAGTGTTGCACTTTGCCCCTGAACAAGCTTTTTATAAACGGTTCAGGAACATGAAAAATTTGGAATATGTCACTACCGATTTAAATTCACCCTTGGCAGATGTGAAAGCTGACATTTGCGATTTACCATTTAAGGATAATGAATTTGATATCATCTTGTGTAATCATGTTTTGGAACATATCCCAGACGACACCAAAGCGATGCAGGAATTATTCCGAGTTATTAAAACCGGAGGGTATGGTATTTTTCAAATTCCGCAGGATTTATCGCGCGCTGAGACTTTTGAAGATGATACAATAACCGACAAAGTTGAACGCGCGAAAATTTTTGGTCAATATGATCATGTCAGGATCTATGGAAGGGATTATTTTGATAAACTCAGGAAGATTGGATTTAGTGTTGAGGAAGTGGACTATACTGCCCAATTATCTGAAGTAGATGTCAAGCGTTTTTGTTTGGCTAATGGGGAAATTATTCCTGTGGTTCGGAAGTAAAAAATTCCTAATAGGTTCCTGAGTTTGGTAGCTATGTCATTTTCTCATAAATCAAATGTTTAAAAATCTTAAAACAGGAGATTTACAACATTTAAAGGAAGTTAGACAACGGAATTTGATCCAAGGTTATGCTTTTTCTCAGTGATTCTTGAATTGCGGAATAAGATTGGAAATTAGACTTTAATTCTGAGGTTGATTTATGAGATTCCTGCCTTCGCAGGAATTTTAATCCTCAGGAAAACCATTCAAAGAAAGCGTTTCCAATTCTTTTTGATCGTTTTCAAAAATTAAGAATGCTTTAATCTCAGGATGAACTTTTAAAAACGTCTTTACCTTTTCAATTCCCATCGCTTTGAATGCTGTGGCATAAGCATCGGCCGTCATACAGTCTTTGGCAATTACAGAAATACTCAACAAATTGGTTTTACTGGGATATCCTGTTGTTGGATCAATGATGTGCGAATATCGATTGCCTAAGCTGTCTGTTTTAAACTTTCGATACGTTCCCGATGTGGCCATAGACTCATCTTGCAGTGCAACAGCTTTTAATATGGATTGTTCGGCGTCAAAATGTGGCAGCTCCACACCTACCGTCCATAATTTACTTTTTTCGATATTTTGACCTTTACACCGGATTTCTCCCCCAATTTCAACTATATAATTTTTGATGTTTTGGCTTTCAAGATAGTCGGCAATGACGTCTACACCGTAACCTTTAGCAATCGCATTAAAATCTATGAAGGTGTTGGGGTTTTCTTTAATAATTTTATGATCTTCCAATCTCACTTTATCCAATCCAACCGACAGCATTAAAGTTTCAATTTTAAGGCTATCTAAAGCTGCGATTTTCTTTTCAGGACCAAAATCCCACGCATTGACCAAAACACCAATGGTTGGATCAAATACACCATCCGTAGCTTTGTAAATTTCTTTCGACACTTTAAACACATTCTCAAAATGAGCATCTACCGAAAAAGCTTCATTTCGGTTTATTTTCGAAATATCAGAATCCTCTTTATAAGTGGACATTGACACATTAATGATGTGAAATAAACTATCAAATTGTTTTTGGAAATTTTCATTCCGTTCTGAAAAATATTGAATGCCGTAAGTGGTCCCAAAAACTTCGCCGAACATTTTGGTGTTTTCTGATTCCTTATGGCAGGAAAAAACGAAGAGTGTTAGTAATATTAGTATGTATTTCTTCATAAGCAAAGATAGCACGTCATGGCGAGGACGAAGGATGCGGCAATTTCGTGATTTTTTAATATTTAAAAGATTACCACGTCGTACCTCCTCGCAATGATAATCTTAATTTATTCTAAAGGCTAATTCAAATTGGTTTCTAAAACTTGAATGCCGTTGTATTCTATCAAATATTCTTCGTCTAGATACACTGGTAACTCTTTACCGTTCGGATTCCCTAACCCGACACCAGCGTATAATACCTTCGCATCATTTTCCCGTGCATGTTTTTTAAAAGTTTCCATCCAGATCATATCATAGTTATTTGGATTTTCTGGCAGGATCACAGCCTTAACAATGACGAAAAAATATTGCTTGGTTTTGTCCATGCAAACAAATTGCGGATGCTTTTTAAGCTTGCTGTTGATAGCGATAAATTCAAAGCCGCGTTGTTCCAAATCTTTTCCAACATGATTCATGGCCAAATTATGAAGTTCCTGTTCAGTAAGTGCTTTGCTCATGGTGCAAAAATACAATAATGAAGAAGATTAGTGTCTTAAGAAAAATGAAAATTATTTAATCTAGATAAAATCGAGATACTTACGCGTGCCACTGGGAAATCTGACAACAGTCACAAACAAAATTGGAGGATTTCGTCATTTATAACTTGTTAAAATTATTAAAAATCTTCATTTATACTTTCTGTTTTAGTACCTTAATTGTCCTAAATTTCATACTATGAAAACTTCATATCGTTTAGAACAGGCTATTAGCAAGCTTTATAAAGCGTTTCACAGCAACGAGTTAAATCCTGAATGTTGCTTTCAATGTGCTGTCGGCAATATTTTAGATAACAAGGATATTTGGAAGAACCTTTCAGATCAACATGGCTCTTTACAGTTGAATTATGTTGGTTTGGTCAATCAAAATTTTGGTCGAAAATTTAATGGCTATACTCCTTTGGAATTGTTGAATATAGAAGCTAAATTTCTCAAAGGATGTGGTTACTCTATTCCCTTAAATCGTTTAGGAACAAAACCGAAAAACCCTAGAGACAAAGACATTCTTTTTAACGGTCTATGCGAAACTATCGCATTCTTATGTGCCCTGGACGGCGTTGACAATGTGATGGCGTATTATGAACTTTTCGAACTTGGAATGAATCAAAATCACACAAAAGAACTTCAGGTATAAAAAACTGTTTTCCAAATACGTTTAGAACTTCCACAATTAAAGGTCAAAATAAACTTATTTAAAATTTTAAAATTAGATTAAAAAGCTTGAAAGGGAATTGACAACAATCTTTTTTAATAACCCTTCAATTGCAATATCTAATTTGATTCTGCATATAACAACATGATGATACTGCCATTTGTTTAGCACATCCGAAGATTAAACCCGAACAATTTCATTAAATTTGGAGCTTGTAATTAAGCTTGGCAAATACTTCATAAACAGCTAAATTTTTTTAAATAATACTTAAGTATAACAGCCTGACTTAACCATCAAAATAAATTAAAATCTTCAGAAGATATAAAATATGGCGTACCATAGCACCACTTTAAGATCAAAAAAAAATAATCTAACGCTTGATGAACTTCATCTGAATAACGATGTAAGAGCTCGAATAAATCAACTCTTGGAAGAATTCACCTATAAAGACGCGCTCAGTAAACTCAATATTCCGGTAGATAATAAAATTTTATTGCATGGACACACTGGTTGTGGTAAAACAGCAACTGCAAACGCTATCGGGCTGGCATTAAATAAAAAAGTAATTACCATAAATTTAAGTGGATTCGTCTCATCCAAATTAGGAGAAACCGCAAAAAATCTTGCCGAACTTTTTAAAGAGGCTGCCATAGATAATGCGATTCTTTTTATAGACGAATTTGATTTTGTCGGCAAACTGAGAGACTATGATGAGAAGGATTCAGGTGAAATGAAACGACTGGTGAATGCGCTCATTCAGCAAATTGATCATTTGGCCGATAATACCTTGTTAATTTGTGCTACGAATCATATCAACATTATTGATACGGCTTTATTAAGACGATTTCAGATAAAATTAAATTACGAATTACCTGAGCAAGAAAGTCTCGATATTTATTACGATAGTCTAATATCAAAATTTCCGGAAAACATTAAAACCATTAGAAGAGGCTACGGCATATCGTATGCGGAAGCCAAAGATCTTACTCATCAGCAAATAAAAGCCAATGTTATCCAATTTGAAAAGCAAAAAAAACGTTTATTTTTCTCCTACAGAAAAGATGAGCAGCTAAAGAATAAGGAAAATGATTCCAAAGGAAAAAAAGACACATTATCTGGTTACAAAATAAATGAAAAGGCTCTTGCTATCAAGTCAACCGATGACACTGATAAAATTGATGGGTTTGTACTTGAAAAAACCGGAGAGGAACTTTCTGAAATAGATAAAAAGGAGCTTTCCCATTCCAAAAGAATTTTAGAAACGACTGAATCCGGAGCAGATATATGGCTCTATGTCTCAAACACAACATTTTAAAATGGAAAATAATATACAAAACAATCTTTCAGAAATTCTCACTCGAATTGACAATGCTTGCAAAAATTCCGGACGACATATAGATGATGTAAAACTTCTGATGGCCACAAAAACGGTATCCGCCGAAAACATCAAAATAGCTTTAGAAAGCGGACAAACTTTAATAGGTGAGAATAAAATACAAGAGATCAAAGAAAAGTATGACAGCTTAGAAAGCGTGAAACATCAAACGCATTTTATAGGTCATCTTCAAACAAATAAAGTAAAAGATTTATTACGATATGATGTGAAATGTATGCAGTCATTAGATCGACTTCGATTAGCTGAAAAACTTCAAAACCGTCTTGAATATGAAGACAAAACAATAGATGCGTTTCTGCAATTCAACACCTCCTATGAAGATAGCAAATTTGGTATGGCGCCAGAAAACGCTCTGAAATTTGCACTTGAAGTTCAACAATTCGACCGGATTAATATCAAAGGGCTTATGACCATCGGTTTATTTTCGGCAGAAGACAAAAAAGTTCGCAAGTGCTTTAAATTACTGAAAGCAATACAGATGGAACTTCTTGACAATCATATTCCGGTTCATGAATTATCGATGGGCATGAGTGGCGATTTGGAAATAGCAATTGCTGAAGGTTCAACAATGGTTAGGGTTGGAACGGCGATTTTCGGAAAGCGTGAACATCCAGACAGCTATTATTGGAATGAAGGTTAATAGATTTGATACCGTTGCGATACGAGCATCAAGTACAAAGAGATAGGTTACAAAAGACTTTTTTAATAAAAGTAAAACTACAATGCGTCCATATTTTATTTTGAATTTTATGGATTCGCAGTAGGATAGTTTGTAAATTCAGATTCTCATTCCCAGTTGAGTTTCACTATATGAAGGTTTCCTTCTTGACTTCTAAAGAATCCGTTAAACTCATAAATTTTTATTTCTGCAAATAAAACAAATACCTGAGAACTATATTTCGGCTATATCTTTCATTTTCAATTTCTTCGACCACATCTAACTTACAAGTTCAAAATCCCCTAAGTGTAGGAATTAAAAAGACAAGAAAATAGAGACAAAGATTGTGAATATCTATTCCATATTTTCAATAGCACGCATTTTATAAGCCCTATTTTTGACCTCTTAAAAAAAAATAGACATGAGCGTAATTTGGTATGAATGTAAGGTGAAATACAAAAAAACACACGACACAGGAGAACAAAAAATAACTACGGACACTTATCTTTTGGATGCCGTTTCCTACACAGAGGCAGAAGTAAGGATTACAGAAGAGATGCAAGCTTATACAAACGAGGATATCAAGATCACGAATATAAGGGTTGCCAACTATTCAGAAGTACATCCTTTTGAAAATTCTGATCGTTGGTTTAAGTCAAAAATCAGTTTGATTGCTTTTGATGAAGAGAGTGGAAAAGAAAGAAAATCAAATATTTATTTGCTGGTCCAAGCTAACGATATAAAAGAAGCTTTTGAGAACTGCAATACGGTTATGGCACAGACGATGGGAGACTACACCATTCCATCGATTACTGAATCTCCAATTCTGGATGTGTTTCCATATTTTACAGGAGAAGAAGAACAATTAGAGAAATTTAATGTTTTGGAATCTGATGTGACTGAAGAGTCGAAAGCAGATGACGAAGACCTAGAAAATGAAGAGACCTCATTAGAAGAGATTTCAAAGAACGTTGAAGATTTGGAAGTCGTAATAGACGAAAATTAAAAAGTTAAGGTCAATCGTTTTTGAATATTCGGTTGGTTTTTCTTGTATAAATCTAAATAAAAAGCACCTCTTTAATGGAGGTGCTTTTTGTTTGATTAGAGTTATTTTACTCTATTAAAAAACCCAACGCTCACGTGTTGGGTATTTTAATTATCCGCATAAGCGGAACTATGTTTTTTACCAATTAGAGATTTGCTTCGTTAAACCTGAAGGTTTTATCTCATTTAAACAAGCTCAGCAAGATATTAAGTATTTGTTTACCCTCCAAAGTCATCAAATCTGATATTCTCATCGGGAATTCCAAAATCCTCACCCATTTTCTGAACCGCTTGGTTCATCAATGGTGGACCACAGAAGTACAATTCGATATCCTCGGGCGCGTCATGGTGATTTAAATAGTTCTCAATAACACTGTTGTGAATGAAACCTACAAATCCATCGCCAGGTGCATCAATATTCTCCTTTACTTTCCAATTGTCTTCTTCCATTGGTTCAGACAGGGCTAGGTAAAACTTAAAGTTCGGGAACTCTTGTTCCAG
>JBBSRC010000007.1:0-78350 GCA_038243395.1 Flavobacteriales bacterium
TGATGTTGTGAGTCTGGTTAAAGTTAGAAGCCCAATGTTGAGCAATAAGACAAAAAACAAGAAATATATTTTGAGTTCGAAAACATCAGACGAACTTGTTGATAAATCAAGACGTTTTAAGTTCTCAGATAGAGCAGAGCAAGTAATATAATTGTGAAATTGTACTGGAAGTGAAATGGATTAATTCATTTTCCATACCACAATTTAAAGTATGTTTAAAAATGAAAACTTCCAACAGAACAGTTGGGAGTTTTTTATTTTAATTCCGCTTTCTATACGAATTAATGATTTGTTTTAACTTCAGCTTTAAGTCTTCGCCAGTATCAAAAACCATATCTTCATTTGAAGGGAAGCGGATGCCTCGGTTGCGCAATAGATCACGATCGCGAACGCTTAAAGCACGTTCGTCACCTTGGCTAGCATAGTTATGTTCAAATACAAATTCACTTTTAATTGGGAAGACGTTCAGAGTTTGATTGGATTTCAAATCTACATATACTATATCGGCGTGAACCTGAGTAGAGTTTAATTGTTGAAATTTATAGAACCTTGCTTTTACTTTGAGGATGTTGTCAATTTTTGTGTCATTACCTAAACTGTCCTTCGCTACATTGCCTTTGCGATTCAATTTATATTTCCATCCGTCAACAATCTGTTTTTCTCTCAACGATTGTTTTTCGTTTAATTTTTCTGGAGAAATATTAATGCGTTTTAATTGTAAGGACATCGCATAGTCATACACGATGGAAGGATCAGGATTCGCATGATAAACTATCCAAAACTGATCAAGTCCGTAAGTTTCGAAATTCAGCAAATCATCTTCCAAACGTCGGGGAATGACCTGATTGGTTTGGTTTTCGATGGTAACAATAACATAATCAGTCCCCAAATTGTGAGCTTCTTGCATTAAAGTGCGAATGTCATTATAGTTTGGGTTAATCTGATCAATGTATTGAAATGTGTTGAATGCCTCTTTTATATCTTGCTTATAATTGGATTAGATAAAACGCAATCCGTTTTGATAAAGGTAATCCGAAACTGCGTTACGTGACTCTACAATGGCATTAGAATAATCTTTAAAGTCGAAGCGTATTGTTTTATTTCCGATACTTAATGGTAGCACAGGTTTTATCGCTTCTTGTCGTGCATTCAAGTTCAAATAGATCTCATGAATATTTTATGCAGCTCCGGATTTTTATCTTTTTTGAGATGATCAATGTCTCTTAAATCACGTTAAACTGCCTTTTCATAAGCGTTCTGAAGCATGATAATATAGGTTTGTTTCCGTTCTTTATAATGTTGGTTTCAAGTTTCCTTCACGGATCTTCAATGGCCTGATCATATTTGCCAGAATGAAGTGATTTCTCAATTTGTTTTTTACCGCTGCACGAAACAAGTAGTAAAATAAATACGGTAGAGAGTAATTTTGCTTTCATATTTCTGGCTTTTAAGTGGTTAAAATTAAGGATTTCAATATGTTCCAAACGGTAAAAGCAAAAATGTAGAGCACGAAGGTTGGGGTTAATAGACTACAAAATAGAAAAGCACGAAAATTAGCAGTGCTATTCTTCGTGCTTTTAACTTGAGGCTTGTCAAGTTCAATGGCTGAGTCTATTGAAGCCTAAGTATTCTTTTTATTATATATCGGCAATAATTTTGTTGATACTTCACCAAATCCTATTCGGGTACCGTCTTTTTCCGAGTGACCTCTCATGATGACGGTGTCATAATCATTAATGAATTTACGCTCAGTACCATCTTTCATTTGTATCGGATTCTCACCCTTCCAAGTCAATTCCAACATCGATCCGTAAGAATCTTTAGTCGGTCCTGAAATGGTGCCGCTTCCCATTACATCGCCGGAATTTACAGGGCAACCATTAATAGTGTGGTGTGCCAATTGCTGAGACATATTCCAATACATATATTTAAAATTGGATTTGCTGACAACAGTTTCTTTGGCGTCTTTTGGACGTATCGCTACTTCTAAACTGATATCATAACCTTTTTTTCCATGCGATTGTAAATAAGGTAAAAGCGGTTTAATTGGCTTCGGATTAGCTACTTTAAAAGGTTCCAGAGCATCAAGGGTTACAATCCAAGGCGACATGGAAGACGCAAAACTTTTTGATAAGAAGGGGCCCAAAGGCACATATTCCCATCTTTGAATATCTCGAGCGGACCAATCGTTAAAAAGAACCAATCCGAAAATATATTCTTCAGCCTCATTGACGGGGATGGATTCTCCCAAATCATTGGCATCTGTGGTGATGAAGGCCATTTCCAATTCAAAGTCAACCAATTCAGACGGGCCGAAAACAGGTTCAGTAGCGCCATTAGGCAAAGTTTGTCCTTGAGGTCTGTGTATGGGAATTCCTGATGGAATAATGGATGAACTGCGGCCATGATAGCCAACAGGGATATGCAACCAATTTGGCATGAGTGCATTTTCTGGATCCCTAAACATGGTGCCCACATTGGTAGCGTGCTCCATACTTGAATAAAAATCCGTGTAGTCCCCAACATGAACAGGCAATTGCATTTCTATCTCATCCAATCTGAAACAGACGATTTCCTTATGTTTAATATTATGTTTTAAAGTTGTGTTGTTGCTGTCAAAAATACTAGCGATTCTATCTCTTACGGCGCGCCATGTTTTGCGACCATCGGCAATAAAATCATTTAAGGTGTCTTGTAGAAAAATATCGTCAGTGAGTGGAATCCCATCAAAATAACCTAATTGATGAAGCGCGCCAAGATCAATGGCGGTGTCACCAATTCGTGTGCCAATTGTAATGATATCATCACGTGTTAGAAAAACACCAAAAGGAATGTTTTGTATAGGAAAGTCAGAGTTCTTCCCCACGTGAAGCCACGACGTTCTATCGGGATTATTTGCTGATAATGACATACTGTTTCTATTAATTAGTTTATTGTTAAATGTAGTCAAACCTACATATTTTTTTTAATTTAATACAAAAAATATGCTTAAAGTTAACTTGTCCTTAAGGAATTGAAAAACAGAATATCTGTAGACGAAAATTTTGAAATTTGACCTTAATAACTATTGTATTTAGTATTTTTGAGGAAATTCATAACATTCATAAAATTCCTTTTAAAAAAGGTATTAAAATAATACAACCTATGCAACGTGACCAACAGATATTTGAGCTTATAGAAGCTGAGAAAGAAAGACAATTAAATGGTTTAGAGCTTATTGCCTCCGAGAATTTTGTGAGCAATCAGGTCATGGAAGCCGCTGGATCGGTTTTAACCAACAAATACGCTGAAGGTTATCCAGGGAAGCGTTATTATGGCGGTTGTGAAGTCGTCGATGAGGTGGAACAAATTGCCATCGACCGTGCGAAAGCATTATTTGGTGCAGAGTATGTGAACGTCCAGCCGCATTCAGGAAGTCAGGCGAATACTGCAGTATATTCAATGTGTTTAAAGCCCGGAGATAAAATCCTTGGTTTTGATTTGTCACATGGAGGTCACTTAACTCATGGTTCTCCAGTTAACTTTTCAGGAAAACTATATGACCCTTCTTTTTACGGTGTTGATAAGGCTACTGGATTAATTGACTACAATGAATTAGAAGATACCGCTAAAAAGGAAAAACCAAAAATGATTATTGCGGGTGCTTCTGCTTATTCCCGTGATATGGATTTTAAAGCCTTCAGACAAGTTGCTGACCAAGTTGGTGCTATTTTGTTGGCTGATATTTCACATCCGGCAGGATTGATCGCTAAGAGTATCATGAATGATCCGATGCCGCATTGTCATATTGTAACGACTACAACACATAAAACTTTAAGGGGACCACGAGGAGGAATGATTATGATGGGTGCCGATTTTGAAAATCCATATGGAATGAAAACTCCAAAAGGCGATTTGAGAATGATGTCTTCTCTTTTGAATTCTGGTGTTTTTCCTGGAAATCAAGGCGGACCATTAATGCATATTATTGCTGCTAAAGCCATTGCTTTTGGTGAGGCTTTGACCGATGATTTTTTAACTTATATGTTGCAGGTTAAAAATAACGCAGCGGCCATGGCAAAAGCTTTCGTGGCTAGAGATTATCATATTATTTCCGGTGGAACAGATAATCATATGATGTTGATAGATTTGAGAAATAAGAATCTAACGGGTAAACAGGGGGAAGATGCCTTAGGGAAAGCAGATATTACGGTCAATAAAAACATGGTGCCGTTTGACGATAAATCGCCATTTGTAACTTCTGGGATCAGAATCGGAACGCCGGCAATTACAACCAGAGGTTTGAAAGAAGCTGATATGGAAACCATCGTTGGATTGATTGATGAGGTGCTTAGTAATTGTGATAATGAAACCAAGATGGAAGCGATTGGGGTTAAGGTAAATGAGATGATGAAAGGGAAGCCTTTGTTTTCTTAATCAACGTAAAATACAATTTTATCTCAGACCTCGCAGGTTTATATAACCTGTGAGGTCTTTTTTTTATTCATTTGTCATTTCGTTTCCGATAGTTATCAGGAGAGAAATCACAATATGGTACTCTCAGAATAAATTTTAACGATAGAAGAGTTTTACATGATTCCTTATACTTCGGAATGACAACAAATAATTATTACTTCTCAAAAACCACATGTTGATAAGCGCCCAAATCAGGAAAACCAGTTCGCGTGACATTCAAAATATCAAACGGTACTTGATTTGAAAAAGGATTGGTGCCAATGACATTAATGGCTGCAGATTTTTCTCCAATCCTCATGTCGTTTTTTTTAGTATTCTTAAAATCGGGGTCTTCATTGAAAACAACATTCTGGTATAAGGTTGAATCCTCAAAATTATAATTTGGATCAGAAGTGAACTTTTTACTCGTGTCCTTAAATTTTATCAAACAATTGGTAAACTTAAAATTGAAAGCAGCACCTTCCTCTTCTTCCAACAGAAATTCCGGATTGTCATTCCCGTAAATAATGCAATTGTTGAAGTTGGCGGCAGTTAATGCATTTGTCGCTGTTGATTCATCCTCCCGAATCAGGAAGTTGTTGAGGTAAAGCGCAGGGAATTGTCTAAAGCTACTGGACCAATAATTAGCAAGCGTGCAATGGGTAAAGTTGTAAGAGCCGCCATAAGTACCCGCAAAAGCAGATTGTCCTGCATTGTTAATCACGACATTTTCGGCGGTAATAGAAGTTGCACGTCCTAGAATCCCAAAATTACTGGAATGAAATATTTTTGAATTTTTAATTGTCAATTTTGGAATGATGGGAGTAGGATTGTTTTCAGCCAAGATTCCGATGGTCGCATTTTTTATCGTTGCGAAATTGATGTCATTCTCTTTGCTGCCTTGGAATAACCAAATGGTTCCCCATTGTCCAGGGATATTGTCAAATAATGGTTCCAATCGGTCACTTTCAAAAATAACTTCATTACTCAAAGTCGTTTGATCTGGACTGAACTGTCCATTCACTTTTAAGGATGCATTATTAGTTACCAATAAACCAGAATTCTCATGAAAATGTATGCGTGCACCAGCGTCAATGGTTAAGGTTTTATTTGCCCCAACGGCGGCATAGCCATAAATGACGTAGGGTTTTTTGTTGGTAAAGTGGAGTTCTTCATTTGCTAAAAAACGACCTTGCACATTAGTTTCATCATCAATACCATCGCCATCCACATCAAAAGTTAGGGTTTCTACAATGCCATTCGCATCTCGGTTAGGATAGATAAATACGGCATCTTTGACCAAGGTGACCAAATCTACTTTCTGAAGGTTTGAACCGTTGTCAAATTCAATGGCATCGGTATACAAAAATTGATTGCTTGCATTTACAATACTTTGAATATCAAAAGTAGTTTCAATAAAAATGTACATGCTGTCTTTTGCCAACAGCTCTACATTCTTAAATTCCTTACCGGCAATCCCATCTACATTCAGGCGGTAATTGGAGGCTTGGCCTTGACCCAAACGCAGGGTAGGGATGGAAATGTCATTATTGCTACGATTATATACTTTTAAATTATAAGTGCTTGAGCCAATATTCGTGAAGATGGTATCTAAATAAACAGTGTCTTTTGAAAACGTCAAAGTTCCATCGCTGGGTTGAAACTCGAAATCTTTTCGGCACGAACTCCATAAGATTAAAGTAGAAATTGTAAGAATAAAATAAAGACTTCTTTTCATCGTGGCATTCAATTCATATGAGTTTCAAAAATATGACTTTTGAATTTATGAATGCATAGGAACAGCTTAATTTATTTATTCTTACGAGACCTAAAATCTGGAGACTCTCAGTATAATTTTTGGAATTTGCCTAGCTTTCGTGCGAACGAAAGATGTTGCTTTTATTTAAATTTTATTACCATTTTGCTATTTGTTCGGAACGCGGCTATTGTTTTTGACTTTCTTTTAAAATCTCGCGAAAACCTTGGCTATATTCTAAAAAATTGTCAATAAGATAAATTTTATTATCTGGACGTAAAAGTTTGTTAGACATGTCTTTTGTTTCACAATAGGCAAAGAAAAGATGTTTGTAGTCTTTGGTAATGTTCAAATCCAGCACTAAGAAGGTATCATTAAAAAACTTGTCTGATTTGAAAAGCGTGTCTAAATCTTCTGAAGTAATATGGGTTTCTGGGGTTTTGAACTCCTTAGGTGTTTTTCTCTTTAAGAGTTTTATGATGCTCGCTCCAACAGCCATTAAATCTAAAGGACCAGTATTTGCCTTTTTATATTTGTAACTATGTTTTTCAATATCATTTTGAAGTTGGTTATTCAGTGTTTTTGAGGCTTCTTTAGCATCCATTTCTTTTGGCGTGATAGGGCCGTGAAGCTCTATTTCGTCCAATTCATTCACTATCTTTTTCAGTTCGAAGACTTGTGTTGCTTGAAAATGTAAAGGAGTGACCACTAATTGTTTGGTGCGGTGAAATAAAGAACTGAAAATGAGTGTGTCGTTAACTTTTGAGTAGATTTCAAAATTGCCAACACCATCGGTGGACGAGATGCTTTTTGAAGTAATGTTCATTATTTTGGCGCCGGAGATCAGTGCTTCGGCGTCGTATAAAGTCCCAGAGATGTTTTGCGAAAGCAATACGGTAGAAAAAAGACAAAAGAAGATGGTAATTTTAGTCACTAGGCTTACAGATTGATTACCATCAAATTAAATCATTATAAGGTTTGATGAGTGATCTATTATGAGACTTTAACAACTGTATTAATCTATTTTTAATTAAACAAGGTTCTGATTTCATCTGTAATTCGAGAAGGTCTCATATTTGTTTGCGAGACGAGACACCACTTTGTTTCTGAAGAAGCCAAAAGTTTATCGGTGTTGTTGTTATAAATTTCTACAATGCGCACACAAGTAACGCCTCCTGATGATTTTATGTAGGTTTTAAGTTTAATCACATCGCCCAAAACCGCGGGATTTTTATATTTGATATGGTGTTCAAGAAGTACCCAAAAATATTCTGATAGCATTTTTTCAGTTGCTTTGGTATTCCAATGCTGTTCTGCAACGTCTTGTACCCATTGTACATAACGGACATTATTGACATGGTTAAGATTGTCCAGATCTTCTTGAGCTACAATGATGTGTATTTCGAAGCTTTGCATGATATAGATATTAATTTATAAAAATAAAGATTATTCCAGCTTTATAAAAATATGAGAGTTCCCTTACTAATGGTCAATTATTTGCTTTTGAAATTTTCCTGAGTTTTTCGGTATACTTTCAGACATCTTTTTTACCGTATTCTGTGTGATAGGAAATAAAGCTGATCTTATCATAAATGATGAAAAATTCATAATCCAGGATCATTTTACAAACACTTCAACCTCAAACAATTTATCCCAATCTTTACCCGTCACGAAAATTGTTTTGGTAGCCGGATTATATGCAATGCCGTTCAGTACATCTAAATTTGGATGTTGTTTGACCAGTTTTTGAAGTGGCGAAAAGTCGATGACGCCTTCAACTGCACCATTTTCTGGATTGATGATTAAAACGCCGTTACGTTGATAGATGTTGGCGTAGATTTTTCCTTCAATATATTCCAGCTCATTTAAACTATCGATTTTACCAGTGTTGGTATATACTTGTACATAATCTTCTTCAGCAAGTGTGGTTGGATTGAGTTTCCAGATTTTATTGGTGCCATCTGATTTATAGATCACTTTTCCATCGTTGCACAATCCCCATCCTTCTTTACTTTTTCCGTAATTGAAGCTTCCAGTTTTTTCAAAAGTGTCCACATTATAGATGAATCCGATGTTTTCCTTCCAAGTAAGTTGATATATGTTGTTGTTTAATATGGTCAATCCTTCGCCAAAATATTGACTGCCTAAATTTATGTTTTTTAGAATTTCCCCCGTTTTATAATCAACTTTTCTAAGCTTAGACTTTTTGTATTGACCGGTGCTTTCATATAAAACGCCATCATGGAATTCCAAACCTTGGGTGTAGGAGGTAATATCATGTGGATATTCATTTAAAATTCTATAGTCATAAATTTTAGGAGCAGCATTGTTTAAAACGGTCAGTTTTGTGGAAGCTTCTTCAGTAGATTGATCATAAGTTACTGTTGCCGTAATGGTATGTTCTCCGAGACGGATATCCTTGGTATTAAAATCAGTATCGATTTCTTTGGAATCTATCTTGTAAGTAATACCATTGATCGTCTTGTTTTTTGGATTTTCAATCGATAATTTTAGGGTCTCTCCAAGTGTAATCGTATTATTTTTAGCATCTGTAGTAATGGAGAAACTACTTTTTTTACCATTCGGATTGTCTCCACAAGACCATAATGCGAGACTTAAGACAGTGATTATAAAAAGTTTAGTTGAAGACATAGGTTTATAAATTTTTTGGCAAGGTATTTAATTTAATTCAGTTTCGAAAATCATTGCAAAAGTAGTAAAAGATTGTATCTTTGCAGCTGGCAAGTCCTACACAACCAGCTCCTGTTGAATCCTCCAGGGCGGGAACGCAGCAAAGGTAAATGGTCGTAGCGGTGTGATGTAGGGAGCTTGCCTTTTTTTGTTCCTAATTGTGAACTAACTTTTGGCTTCAACGCAACCAAATTCAATCTTCATCATTCAAATTTCTTCTTCTTTTCAATCCTCGCCGGTTTAATTATATTGTATTTTTGAAGACTTGAATATTCTAAAATTCTCATTTTTAATTTTATTTGAACATGTCCAAAGTGATATTGATTACAGGTGGTTCTTCGGGAATTGGCAAATCGGTAGGCGAATTTTTAACCCAAAAGGGATTTATCGTTTATGGTACCAGTAGAAATCCTGAACGCTATACAAACAGTCCGTTCAATTTAATTAAACTTGATGTTTCTAATAATGATTCAATTGCTGAAGCTGTTAAAAACGTTATTCAACAACAAGGACGTTTGGACGTTTTGATCAATAATGCTGGAGCAGGAATCACTGGACCCATTGAAGAAATACCGGATGCGGAAATTCAGCGTAATTTCGAGACTAATTTTTTTGGCCCTATTCGCGTTATAAAAGCGGTTTTACCACAAATGAGAACTCAAAATTCAGGACTTATTATTAATGTAACGTCCATTGCTGGATATATGGGTTTGCCTTATAGAGGTATCTACAGCGCTAGCAAAGGCGCTTTGGAATTGATAACTGAAGCCTTCAGAATGGAAATCAAGGATTTTGACATTCACATGACTAATGTAGCGCCAGGAGACTTTGCCACTAATATTGCTGCAGGCCGTTATCATGCACCACTAATGGAAAATTCTCCCTACAAAAAACCATATGGTAATACTTTGAAACTTATGAATGAACATGTAAGTGACGGTAGGGATCCACACCTTATGGCCACAGCGATCTATAAGATCATCAACACACCCAAGCCAAAAATTCACTATAAAGTTGGAGAGTTCATGCAGAAGTTTTCCATTGTGTTGAAACGCATTTTGCCCGACAAAGTTTATGAGAAAATGTTGATGAAACATTATAAATTATAGGGGTTGAGGGTTTAATATGTTGATATGTTTTAATTGGAATTCAGTCAACTTCTTTGTTATTAATCGTAAGTTTGCACTTTCAAAACTCAGGGATAAAATCAACTAACATACATACTATTATTTATGAAATTTTTTATTGATACTGCTAATTTAGAGCAAATTAAGGAAGCCCAAGACATGGGTATTTTAGATGGTGTAACTACCAATCCGTCGTTAATGGCTAAGGAAGGTATTACGGGAACAGACAATATCATGAAACACTATGTGAACATTTGCGATTTGGTCGATGGTGATGTGAGTGCTGAGGTTATTGCTACCGATTTTGAAGGCATGGTAAGAGAGGGTGAAGCACTGGCAGATTTACACGATCAAATTGTGGTTAAATTGCCAATGATTAAAGATGGTGTAAAAGCATGTAAATATTTTAGTGATAAAGGGATAAAAACCAACATGACTTTAGTGTTTTCTGCAGGTCAGGCATTATTAGCAGCAAAAGCAGGAGCAACGTATGTCTCTCCTTTTATTGGTCGTTTGGATGATATTTCTACAGATGGTCTTAACCTTGTCGCAGAGATCAGAATGATCTATGATAATTATGGTTATGAGACTGAAATTTTAGCAGCTTCGGTGCGCCACACTATGCACGTGATTGATTGTGCAAAATTGGGTGCTGATGTAATGACTGGGCCTTTAAGTTCGATTACTGGATTGTTAAATCACCCATTGACGGATATTGGCTTAGCGAAGTTTTTAGAAGATTACAAAAAAGGAAACTAGTTCCTAATGATATAAGTTAAAAGATAAAGGCTCCTCATTGGAGCCTTTTGTTATTTATTAAGTTGCTTAAGTGCGTCTTCAAATCTACTTTGAAACATATTGTAATACGAGTCTACAATGCGCAGGTCCTTGTCAACCACGATCATTTTATAAATAGTATTGATGGCCAATGTTTGTTTTCCTTCCGTGGGACTGTCAAATTGATATTCATTACCGGTTGAGAATTTAAATTCGTTTAAAGTCTTTTTCCAATATCTGTTGTCATTGTCATTGATA
Source organism: Flavobacteriales bacterium (assembly GCA_038243395.1). Taxonomy (GTDB): domain Bacteria; phylum Bacteroidota; class Bacteroidia; order Flavobacteriales; family Flavobacteriaceae; genus Gelidibacter. The sequence continues at coordinate 11,044 of JBBSRC010000007.1, forward strand.
TTAATCGCAATAAATTCAATATTGGGATATTTTTTACCCAATTCTTTTGATTTATAGTGGCTGTTTTTATAGTGAAGTTTCAAATTTGATGACCAAAAGTAAATTACAGTTGGTTTGGTAATCAGATCGCTCAATGCATATGGCTCATTTTCGTAACTAACCAGGTTGACGTCCGGAATAATTTTACCAGGTCTCAATTGTTTTATCGCTACTGATAATCCTTTAATATAATTCTTGTCCTTGGTGTTGGTGCTCTTTTCAAGATATGATGAAATTATTAGGGCAGTCTCAGTGGAATCCTCACACATGGATATAAAGTCTCGTGCGGTATTTTTAAGTAGTTTGTTTTTTATGGTGTCATTCGAAACATACTCATTCATTAATTTTAATTTCTCCAAATTATAAACTAATGAATTTCGGTTAAAGATAGCGTCATCTTCAGAGTTTTTATAAAACGCACTTAAAGCAATGTTGTTAAAGTGAGAATATAAGAACCGGTTATAAATAAAAAAATCACTTAAAGCAGCATTATTATAATCTATATCCTTTCTGTACGCATAAAATGTTGAAGGTAGATCCTGATAGTTTTTTAAATTCCGATAACCATAATAGCCAAACGGATACATTTCCTTTGCGCTGAAATGGCTGTAATTGATACTTGTTTCTGCGATATTATTGAAGAGTTCTGAAAGTCGATTTTTTTCAGAAAATTCCAGAAATTCATTGAGGCGCTCTGTAGAAGCAGAATCCACATATTGTTCAAATCGTTCGGGTGCTAATTGAGAAATATTGATAAAGTTTCCTTGATCCTTTTCATTTTCCAGAAAAACTTTGATCAAGAAATTATTTTTTTTCGCTCCATTTCCTGTAAACACTAGTGATTCATCAAAATCTATGGTATTCAATCGGAGCATCACACTATCTTGAGGTTCCAATAAAACCATTTGATATTCTCCGCCATGGGTAAACGTATAAAGTCCAGATTTTAAATTATCAAGCTTTGTGAAAAATCGATTTGAATGGTCTAAAAACAGGGTATCGAATGTGTGGTTCGGAGAGAGGAGAAGAATATAATCATTGTTAGGATTTATAATTTCTCCCCCAAAATAAGCATATGAACCAGTTTTATCAGAATCTTTTTCGCAACTAAAAAGCGTTGCCAAAAGCATTAATGATATAATGTGAATTCTCATAAATAAATAATTACTGGTGCTGGGTTGTGTTGAATGTATTAAAACAAAAATAAAGCATGTTTATCCATCATGTTGTTAAGGCGTTGTTAAATGTTTCTAGTGCTGAGGGTTAAAGACCGTGTATGCCTTATAAACACTTGTTTGTATGAAGAAAGACGGTAAACAAAGTTGGTTCGAAATATACAGTTTTTAGTTTCTTAAAACGATAGGTTTTCTCTATTTTTGCAGCAAATTTAAAACACAAAAAATGTTATCAGTTTCTAATCTTTCTGTTCAGTTTGGCAAACGTATTCTTTTTGATGAAGTTAATACTAGCTTTAATCAAGGTAATTGCTATGGTATCATTGGTGCCAACGGTTCAGGAAAGTCAACTTTTTTGAAAATTTTGGCAGGAAAAATGGATCCAACTTCTGGTCGTGTCCATTTGGAAGCTGGAAAACGTATGTCAGTTTTAGAGCAGGATCATAACTTATACGATGAGCATACTGTTTTGGAAACCATCATTATAGGCAACAAGCCTTTGTTTGATCTGAAATCACAAATTGACGCACTTTATGCAGATTATACTGATGCGAACGCTGATAAGATAGGAGAGCTCCAAGTTCAATTTGAAGAAATGAATGGTTGGAATGCTGATAGTGATGCCGCAGCCATGTTGTCGAACTTAGGGATTAAAGAAGAATATCACTATACCTTAATGAAGGATTTGGATGGAAAACAAAAAGTGCGTGTACTGTTAGCACAAGCTTTATTTGGAAATCCTGACGTGCTTATTATGGATGAACCAACCAACGACCTGGATTATGAAACTATAACATGGTTGGAGAACTTTTTGGCAAATTATGACAACTGCGTGATTGTAGTTTCTCACGACAGGCACTTCTTGGACTCTGTGTGTACCCATATTTCGGATATTGATTTTAGTAAAATAACACACTACTCTGGGAATTATACCTTTTGGTATGAATCGTCTCAATTGGCCGCAAGACAGCGTGCACAACATAATAAAAAAGCTGAGGATAAGAAGAAAGAATTGGAAGAATTTATTCGTCGTTTTTCCGCAAACGTTGCAAAGTCCAAACAAGCAACGAGTAGAAAAAAGATGATAGAGAAGTTGAATATTACTGATATTAGACCTTCTAGCCGTCGCTATCCAGCGATAATTTTTGAACGTGATCGAGAAGCAGGAGACCAAATTTTAAACATTAATGGACTTAAAGCCTCTTTGGAAGGGGACGTTCTTTTTAAAAATGTGGATATCAATTTGGCTAAGGGTGATAAAGTAGTGGTTTATTCAAAAGATTCAAGAGCTACCACCGCATTTTACCAGATACTTAATGGCAAAGAAAAAGCAGATAAAGGTGAGTACAGTTGGGGAATAACAACCTCTCAATCGTATTTGCCATTGGATAATAGTGAGTATTTTGATAATAAATTAACCCTTGTGGATTGGTTGCGCCAGTGGGCAACAACGGAAGAAGAACGTGAAGAAGTATATATAAGAGGATTTTTGGGGAAAATGATTTTCAGTGGCGAAGAAGCCTTGAAAACTTCAAATGTCCTGTCTGGTGGAGAAAAAGTGCGTTGCATGCTGAGCAGAATGATGATGATGAGAGCTAACGTTTTAATGTTGGATGAACCAACGAACCACTTGGATCTTGAAAGTATTACAGCGTTCAACAATTCTTTATCAAACTTTAAGGGCACCGTGTTATTTACCACCCATGACCACGAGTTTGCACAAACTGTTGCGAACCGAATTATTGAACTTACTCCTAATGGGGTTATTGATCGTTATATGACTTTTGATGAGTATATGGATGACAAGACAATTCAGGAGCATAGAGAAAAGATGTATACTGTGACCGGATAATCTAATCGTCTGAACATAGATAGAAACCTTGAAGAAATTCAGGGTTTTTTTATAACTCCAATTCGCCTTTTACTGCTTCCACAATTTTGATACCATAGTCTAATTCATCCTTAGCGACATAAAGCTCTTGATATCCTTGAAAAGAAGATCCGAATCCTGCCATCCGGGCTGATTCAGATTCATCTTTTACAATGGCGTTGATGCCAACGCTTTCCAAACGATCCACAACCAACTGCACAATAATGAAGGTTCCTGAAAAAATTTTGACGTAATCATTTTCTAACATAGTATAAAAGTTATAGTTTTCACGTGATGTGGTTATAATATACAAAAAATATGTGTCATGTTGCCTTAATAATTTGAGATTTACACCAGATATAAGGGCAGAGATGTGGTTCTATTATAAACGAAAAACCACCTCAATTTGAAGTGGTTTTAAATATAATAATTCAGTTATTATTTATCTATAGATCCCATAACGCGAGCCATAAATGTATTTAAGGCTTCTTTTTTAGAGGTGCCATCTTTCACCATTTTGTGTACTTCTAAAGCACCATACATATTAGAGATCAATTCTCCAATTACATCAAGTTCTTCATCTTTTAAGGAAGATACTTCGGTTAGGTTTTCTAAAGTTTCAATAGTCTCGATTACGAAATCTTCGTCGTTGTCCTCAATAAATTGAGTGAGGTGTTTAATTACTGGTAACTTCATTGAATAAATCTTTTAAAACTTCAAATTTGTTAGTCTGCACTTGATTTACAAAAGCCCCATTTTTAAAAATCGCAAAAGTAGGTAAGTTATCTACAGTGGCTAATTTTCTGGATTCTGGAAATTTTTCAGCATCGGCCACAACAAAGGTCATGTTTTCATTTTCAGTAGCTAACTTTTTGAATTTTGGCTTCATAATTCTACAATTACCACACCAGCTGGCCGAATATTGAACAATTACAGTTTCATTTTCTGACACTAATTGTCCTAAATTGTCTTTATCTAATTCTTTAACCATAATTATAAATTTTTATTAATAAAATCTCCTGCTAATGCAGGGGAATTTGAGTGTATTTCTTTAAACGTTTAGTTTGAATGCATTTTCAAATATTCAGCAGTGCCTTTTGCAGTCGCTTGCATGGCATCTTTACCCTCTTCCCAGTTTGCAGGACAAACTTCACCTTTTTCTTGTACGTGTGTGTACGCATCGATTAAACGAAGGTATTCCTTAACGTTTCTTCCTAATGGCATATGGTTGATACTTTCATGCACTACTGTTCCTTCTTCATCAATGATGTAAGTAGCTCTATATGTCACATTATCACCTTCAACCGTCACAAATCCAGTTTCCTCATCGTAAGTTTCATTAGTAGTGTCCAAAATGTCTAAGGCATTAGCCAAATTTCTGTTGGAGTCTGCTAAAATTGGATATGTTACACCTTCAATCCCACCATTATCTTTAGAAGTACTTAACCATGCAAAGTGAACTTCCGCAGTATCACAAGATGCTCCGATTACAATAGTATTACGTTTTTCAAATTCTTCTAAATCAGCTTGAAAAGCGTGTAATTCTGTTGGACAAACAAAAGTGAAATCTTTTGGATACCAAAATAAAAGTACTTTTTTGTTGTTTTTTGTTGCTTCCTCAAAAACGTTAAGGCTGAAAGTATCGCCCATTTCGTTCATTGCGTTCACATTAAAATTTGGGAATTTTTTTCCTACAAATGCCATATTATATAATTTTAAGATTAATATTTCTGGTACAAAAATATCAAATACTTAAGCTAACCATCATAGAAGTAGATTATATAAAATTATCTTATGATAGATTTTATGAATAACAAACTTAGTCAGCTTTTGAAGTTGGTAACTTTTAAAAACAGTTTTATGAGTTTGAGACAAATGGGACTGTGGATGAACTGTTTAGTGGTTCAGCAAGTATTCTAGGACCTAAAATCGAATGAAAAGTTTACAATGATTTTCTTGTGTAGGTAGGTGTTCTATAAGAATATCTATTTACCTGCCAATAAAAATGATGGACAATTCCGAAAAAATACATAGTGATTAATATTCTTTTTTGAAATATTAAAAATTAAAACACCAAATCCCGTTATAACTATTGTCAAAAAGGCTTATCCTTAAATTAAATCCACAACTGTTATTTAGGTGTAGCAAGCTGTCTTATTTTTATTCTGAAAGCAGCGAATATTAAGGTCATGAATGGGCTCAGCCAGTTAAAAATCGCATATCCAGCATAATGTAAAGTATCCACACCTAATACACCGCTATGGTAGGCTCCACACGTATTCCATGGCACCAAAACGGAGGTAACGGTTCCACCATCTTCTAGTGTTCTTGAAAGATTTTCCGGAGCCAATCCTTTGTCCTTGTAAGCTTGTGCATACATTTTTCCAGGAACTACAATGGCTAAATATTGGTCGCTAGCGGTCAGGTTAAGTGCTAAACAACTCGCCACCGTGCTTGCAAAAAGACCAAAAGTCGTGTGAAACAATTTTAAAAGTGCCTTACTAATAGCGGCCAATGCTCCAATGGCATCCATAATCCCGCCAAATACCATAGCGCACAAAATCAGCCAAACGGTACCCAACATACTCGCCATACCTCCAGATGCAAAAAGACCTTTAAGCGCTTCATTATCCGTATTAATGGAAGTGTCAACAGTAATAGCGTCCATAAGACCTTTATAACCTGTCGCAAAATTCAAAGAAGTGCCACCACCAATGGATGCTACAATATGAGGTTGGAAGATAAGTGCGGCAATAGCGCCTAACAATGTGCCAGCGAGAAGCGCTACCAGTGGCGGTGTTTTTTTTATAATTAAAACAATGACCAACAGGGGCACTAAAAATAACCATGCGCTCACATTTATTGATTCTTCAAGCGCTTTCAGAATAGCTTCGGTATTGGCAGTTCCTGTGGTGCTTATATTTAAACCGATTACTATAAACACGATTAAAGTGACGATTAATGTGGGTACTGTAGTGTAGAGCATGTATTTGATATGCGTGAACAAATCTGTGCCAGCCATTGCAGGTGCTAAATTTGTAGTATCGCTCAATGGCGAAATCTTGTCACCAAAATAGGCGCCAGAAAGAATGGCTCCCGCCGCCATGCCGACGTGCACACCTAATGCATTAGCAATCCCAATAAGTGCGATACCTACAGTTGCTGAGGTCGTCCAGCTGCTACCCGTAGCCACAGAAATGACCGCGCAAATAATCACGCAGGCCGCCAAAAATACGGTCGGATTTAAAACCTGAAGGCCGTAATAAATCATTGTTGGAATAATACCACTAATCAACCAAGTCCCGGCAAGAGCGCCTACCATAAGAAGGATGAGGATGGCGCCAGCCGTAGATCTAATGTTTTCAGAAACTTCCTCAATCATTTGGCTAAATTTCACTTTGTTGAAAACGCCAACCACAGCCGCAACCGCGCCTCCCAGAAGCAATATAAACTGATTGGAACCATTAAGTGCATCTCCGCCATAAACGTAAACGTTGTACGCCAGCATGCCTACCAAAGCTAAAACTGGAATCATAGCCTCCCAAATACTCAGTTCTTTATTTTCTACAATATTTTCATCCTGAGGTATTCTTGGCTTAATATCTTGGCTTTGCATAGGGAAATAATAATTATCAGTTAGAGGTTCTAATTCGTAATGTTACGATTTTCGACAAACCTATGCAAATCAAATTGGTTTACTGCTTTTATGGTTGGTTACGCTTGAACTAACCGAAATTTTGAGATATTGATAGCGTACTAGACTCCTATAAGACGGCAGATGTCGCTACTTTGAGCAGAATTCACAATGATTTTTTTACACACTAATTTCACTAATTGAAACGAACTTAATCTCCGCGCCTTTGAGAGAAAACCAAGATCTTATCAATTCGTAATTTGGTAATTTTATTTTGGTGCTTTGTCTGGAAGTAGATAGAACGCAGATGACGCTGATTTTTTATGATAATTACTGATTTTTTAGATAATCCAAAAGAATGAACTCGAGTTGACAAGAATCACTCTTTTGGAGTTTTGAATTTTTGTTTTTGGAATTTTAATACAACGTTGATATTTTTGCACTTGGATTGGCACCTACATATCTTCTCCACGCCTCGGCAAAAAACTAGATCATTTCAAATCGTAATTTGTTGCTCATATTTTTTGATGCTTTGTCTGGAAGTAGATAGAACGTAGATGACGCTGATTTTTTATGATAATTACTGATTTTTTTAGATAATTTAAAAAAGTGAGCTTGAATTGACAAGAATCACTCTCTTTACAATTTGATGTTTTTTTGGAATTTTAATACAACGTAGATTTTTTTGCACAAAAGTTGACATACACTTAGCGTCTTCGCGAGAAAATAAAGCCCCGCAAATGGGAATTTGATATGTTGACTTTGGTGTTTTAAATCAAAGAATATCCAATTCTTTCATACACGTCTTCATCATGTTATAAGTTCTTTCAATATCAGCATCCAAGCCAATTGAAAAACGAATTAGGCCATCGCTCAAGCCCATTTCTTTTTGCTCATCCGCAGGAATTTCAGAGGAGGTGGAGCTTCCAGGAGCGGAGAATAAGGTTTTGTAGAATCCAAGGCTAACCGCGAGGTAGCCTAAGTTTTGTTTTTGCATCAATTCCATTAAGGCGTTGGCCTTGTCAAGAGAGCCAACATCAATAGTCAACATTCCCCCAAATCCATATTTTTTATTCATCATGGTCTTGAACAATTCGTGGGAGGGATGCGAGGTCAATCCTGGATATACGGTTGTGAGTCCGTCTTTTTCAAATCTTTCAGCTAAATACAACCCGTTCAGGCTGTGTTGTTGCATTCTAATATGTAAAGTTCTTAAGTTTTTCAAAATAGAAGCAGCTCTTAAACTATCCATGGTTGAACCTAGTAACATGCATGCGCCGTCATTGACGTTTCTCAAATCGTCTATGAATGTTTGGGTGCCACAAATTACACCACCCACCGTATCACTTGAACCATTGATGAACTTAGTCAAACTATGTACGACGACATCCGCACCCAATTGTGCAGCTGAAATTGATAAAGGTGAAAACGTATTGTCAACTACCAGTTTTAAATTATGCTTTTTCGCCAATTTGGCCAATGCGGCGATATCCGCAACTTCGAGCAACGGATTGCTCACAGACTCACAGTAAATCACTTTTGTGCTGGGTGTGATGGTTGATTCGACGATATCCAATTTGGTAATGTCAACAAATGAGGTCCCAACGTTAAAACGCGGCATAAAGTTTTTGAGAAAAGCATAAGTGCCACCATAAATCGTGCGGCTGGAAATGATATGATCTCCTGCACCACAAAATTGCATCAAAACTGCTGTAATGGCCCCCATTCCAGAAGCTGTTACACTCGCCGTTTCCGTCCCTTCCATAGCGGCCAAGGCCTGGCCTAAATAGAGATTGGAAGGCGTGGAGTGTCGCGAGTACAAATAACAGCCGTCGGCATTTCCTTCAAATGTATCAAACATTGTTTTTGCGGAAAGGAAGGTGTAGGTTGAGGAATCAGAAATAGAAGGATTAACACCTCCAAATTCTCCGAAATATTGTAAATCTTGTATATTATTTGCGGGTTTAAATGCCATTTAAAAGTTTTATTAAAGTGAATATAAATTCAAATATCCAATAAATTAGAATATTTATCAAGAGAGACGGCTTAAATTAGATTTTAATTCGGTTATTCTAAGCTATTGTAGATTTATAAAATTTATTTCATAACTTCGATTTGTTTCCACTGAAAATCTTTCATATATGACTTTTGATGCCATCGATAAAAAACTGCTTAAGTTGCTTCAATCTAACAGTAAACAAACCAATAAGGAATTGTCCAATCAGCTTAATCTTTCCGTAACTGCGGTTTATGAGCGGATCAAAAAGTTAGAAAAAGAAGGTGTTATTTCGAATTATGTAGCTCTGCTTCAAAAGGAAAAAGTAAATAAAAACTTTGTAGCCTTCTGTCACATCAAGCTTGTGCAACACACTCAAGATTATATAATTAAGTTTGAAAAAGAAGTGTCTAATCTTGCAGAAGTGGTGGAATGTCATCATATTAGTGGTGACTATGATTATATCCTTAAGGTCATTGTTTCAGACATGGAGGCTTTTAGGGAATTTATGGTCAATAAGTTAACGTCTATCAACCATATTGGCAGCACTCATAGCATGTTTGTGATCAATGAAGTGAAACATACGACTGCCATAAATATCTAAGCCAATGCAGTCAGCGACGTACAAACTCACGGAGTTTTTCCTCATCTTCATTCTTTTACCAGTGAGTTTTGCACTGGACTATCCTTTTGAAATCAAGGCCTTTCTTGCTGTTTCTGGCTTTGGCTATGTGATTTATATATTATTAAAAATTGAAAAAAATAAATTCCGAATGGCGCCAAATGTGCGTTGGCGATCTTTTTGGAATAATGTATGCATTAAGTTGATCATCATTGCTTTTTTAACAATTACGTACATGTGGGTGACTGCTAAATCTGATCTTTTTCATGTGATTTATCAAAAACCGAAGCTCTGGGTTATTGTTTTGTTTGCCTATGCCATGTTTTCGGTCTATCCCCAAGAACTGATTTACCGAACCTTATACTTTCAGCGTTATCGCTCTCTATTTAAGAGCAAATCAATTTTTGTATTTATTAATGCTATTGTCTTTTCTTTGGGACACATTTTTTATAGAAATCCTTTGGTGTTATTAATGACTTTTTTAGGAGGAATTCTTTTCGCATTGACTTATGATAAAACCAAATCGACGCTTTTGGTGTCTATCGAACATGCCATTTACGGGTGTTGGCTTTTTACGGTAGGGATGGGAAGTATGCTGGGTTTTCCCGATTGAGATGAAAGCCGAAATTTTCTATTCTAAACTTTTTCAAAATGGTAGATGGTTATTCGCAAAAGGTTAATCTAAATCGTATTTTTGTACTCATTTTTAACAAACATCAAAAAACAATTTTATGAATTCATATGATGTAGCCATTATTGGCTCTGGTCCCGGAGGTTATGTTGCAGCAATCCGTTGTGCACAATTAGGTTTAAAAACCGCAATTATTGAGAAATATGCGACTCTAGGTGGCACGTGCCTCAATGTCGGTTGTATTCCAAGTAAGGCACTATTAGATTCTTCACACCATTATGATGATGCTGTCAAGCATTTTGAAGAACATGGTATCGACATTCCTGGAGATATTAAAGTGAATTTAAAACAAATGATTGCTCGTAAACAAGCGGTTGTCGATCAAACTACTGGCGGAATTGATTTCTTAATGAAAAAAAATAAGATTGATGTATATCAAGGCTTAGGATCCTTTAAGGACGCTACCCATATCACAATTAAAGGAGAGAAAACTGATGAGATAGAAGCTAAAAATATAATCATTGCTACAGGAAGCAAGCCTTCAAGCCTGCCATTTGTTGAGATAGACAAAGAGCGCATCGTTACTTCAACAGAAGCGTTGAAGTTTAAAGAAATCCCTAAGCATTTAATTGTTATTGGCGGTGGTGCTATCGGGTTGGAACTTGGCCAGGTCTATAGAAGATTGGGTTCAGAAGTAACGGTAATTGAATATTTGGATCGTATAATTCCTACAATGGATGCTGGATTGTCAAGAGAACTAACCAAAGTTTTTAAGAAAGCTAAGTGCACTATTAATGTATCTCACAAGGTAAAATCTGTTGTGCGTAACGGAGATGAAGTTATCGTAAAAGCAGATAATAAAAAAGGCGAAGAAGTTGAGTTTAGAGGTGATTATTGCTTGGTTTCAGTAGGTCGTCGTCCTTATACAGATGGACTTAACGCTGAGGCGGCGGGTGTAAAACTTACAGAAAGAGGCCAGATTGAAGTCAATGAGCATTTGCAAACTAATGTAAAAAATATATATGCCATTGGTGATGTGGTTAAAGGCGCTATGTTAGCTCATAAGGCTGAAGAAGAAGGTGTTTTTGTGGCAGAAACTTTAGCAGGACAAAAACCCCATATCGATTATAATTTAATTCCCGGTGTGGTTTATACCTGGCCAGAAGTTGCTTCGGTTGGTAAAACCGAGGAAGAATTAAAGGAAGCAGGCGTGGACTATAAATCAGGACAATTCCCAATGCGTGCATTAGGTAGGAGCAGAGCTAGTATGGATTTGGACGGATTTGTTAAAGTACTTGCAGATAAAACGACTGATGAAATTTTAGGCGTTCACATGATTGGCGCTCGTGCGGCCGATATGATTGCAGAAGCTGTTGTAGCCATGGAATTTAGAGCTTCTGCAGAAGACATCTCTCGTATTTCACATGCCCATCCAACATTTACAGAAGCACTTAAAGAAGCTGCGTTGGCTGCAACAGACGATAGAGCATTACATATCTAAAATAATAATTTCCATCATTCAAATGGATCAGAAACATAAAAGGCGAGCGCATTAGCGTTCGCTTTTCTGTTTAAAGCTCTTTTAGTATATCTTTAATGCGAAGTTTATTAGTGTAATCAGTCTCATTGACATCCCTGACTAAGCAATATGCGTTGACCACATTGTCCTTCACTTTTTTGAAAAGTTCCTTCATGGTGTAGGGACCATATTCTTTAGAGCGTTGAATATAATAGAACTCATGTTCAGAAATCAGTTTTGAAGCTCGCTTAAGATATTTGTCTTTAAGAAACTTCTGAATGTCTGCTTTCGTATTTATGCGTGCTTTATAATCGGTTGAATTGATAAAAAAGGCATACTCCTCAGACGCTTTCTGATTGAGAACAAGCGTGTCCTTATCTTTGTAATACGCTTTGATGAGCACAATCCCATCATCAGTTTTTATGGATAGAAAATTAGAATTTATAAAGCTCCATCTGGTTGTAGTAACTTCATTATTTTCAGAAATGACCAATTCATTATTTGGTTTGAAGACATACATTGATTTTGCGTCTTCTATACCATTGATCAACACCCATTGTTGATTGATAAACTGATTGTCATGATGCAGCGAATAATCAAAAGGTTCTAACTTTGGAACTATACTATATAGAATATCTGTCATTGCCGTAGAGGGAATTAGTTAAAGATTAATTCATTTCATAACTTTTATAACTCTATTAAATATAAATCTTTTTTCTCACACGCCGTTATTTGTTCGATTTATGGACTTTTATTCAGATGAAATGAAATAATTTGAGATTTATTTCTAAAAAAATCCGATTGCAGGAAAAAAAAGGGCGAAACTTTCCAGTTTCGCCCTTAACATTTCAGGTGTAATTTATCAGTTTATTCAGTTGGTTTGTCAACTATGATCCGATCAGCTCTATTGGCTAATTCCCAAGCGGTGTAGAACACCAACTTAGTTCTGTTTTCCAATAGATCATATTCAATTTTATCTGGTGTATCAGAAGGTCTGTGATAGTCATCATGCGTTCCGTTAAAGTAGAAAATAACCGGCACATTGTTTTTCGCAAAGTTATAGTGATCTGATCTATAGTAAAAACGGTTGGGATCATTTTCATCATTGAACGTGTAATCCAAAGTTACGTTTGCATATTTTTTATTCGCTTCCTCAGAAATAGTGTGCAAATCGCTACTTAACTTGTCGGAACCAATTAAATAAATATAATTTCTGTCGCCGATACGTTTGGGATCTATTCTTCCTATCATATCAATGTTCAGGTTTGCAACGGTGTTTTCTAAAGGAAAAATGGGTTCTACATCAGTATAATAACTTGAACCTAATAATCCTTTTTCTTCACCTGTGACATGTAAAAATAAGATGGAACGCTTTGGTCCATGACCAGCATTTTGAGCAAGTTTGAAAGCTTCAGCAATTTCCAATAGCGCTACGGTTCCTGAACCATCATCATCTGCGCCATTATAGATTTCGCCATCTTTAATTCCTTCGTGGTCTAGATGTGCAGAAAGAACTATAATTTCATCTGGTTTTTCAGAACCTTTAATGAATGCCAATACATTTTCGGAGGTCACATCTTCAGAATTGCTGGTCATTTTAATTTCCAAGTTCGTTTTAATGTTTTTTGAAGATTCATTTATTGCAATATCGGATAAAAGTGCTTTTCCTAACTTATCACTGATCAATATTTGAATCATGTTATCCTGCTGGCCTTGAAGTGAAAGACGCCCATTGCCAGATTTAGCTGAAGCTTGCATAAAGTTCGACATCATTTTCAAATAGCCTTCGTCCATATATAATACGGCTTTAGCACCTTTGTCTTTAGCTAATTCTCTTTTTGAAGAAAGTGCCTGTCTTCCAACCGACCATTTAGTATCTTCTTTCGTTCCAGAAGTAATATAAGTTCCATCTTCTTTTTTCGGTTCACCAGACTTAATTAAGACAACTTTACCCTTAACATCCAAGCCTGTATAGCTTGAATAATTGTCAGACTCTATCCCGTATCCTGCATATACGATATCTGAAGCTGAAAGTGTTTGTGATGACCCACCGCCAAATGATACTAAATCCGTAAAATTTTCAAATTTCACGCCATTAACTGTGAGGTCAATTTCTGGAGATTTTTGGTTCAGCAATGGCACATTCTGGAAATACTTGCCTCCCGAAAGTGGTGAAGGAATATCCAAAGCAATATATTTTTCTTTTAAGAATTCGACAGCCATTTTTTGACCTTTTGAACCGGTATCACGACCTTCAAACTCATCGGACGCAAACGTATACAATAAATCTTTTAGCTCATTTGAAGTAATGGAGTTTCCATATACTGTAGGGTCAACTGAAACTGTTTTTTCCGTTGGTGTGACCTGTTGTTGGGTGGAGCTGCAACTGAAAAGGCTCAACGCAATGCATGCAATAAAAAGTGACTTTCTCATTAAATGTTGAATTATTTTGTAAGTGAAGCGCTATAATACGAAAAACGCAAGAATTTAGGATTTAATCATCAGTTCATTTAACAAAGTTTAACAGATTGATTTATATATTGAGTGACATGAATTTATTTAAGCAGTAGTTCAAATCTTATCCGCTATAAGACGTTTTTCCGAATTTGCGAGATACCAAGCCGTTGCGAAAATTAGCTGGGTTCGCTTTCGTAATAAGGGATAATTGATTTTGTCAGGAGTGTCTGTAGGTTGATGATAATCTTCATGATCGCCATTAAAATAAAAGATAACGGGGATGTTGTTATGCGCAAAATTATAATGATCAGAACGGTAATAATAGCGGTTATGATCTTTTTCATCATTATATTTATAATCGAGGATTAGATTGGAAAACTTAGCATTTGCGGCTTCAGATATATAATGGAGCTTAGTGCTTAATCTATCAGCGCCAATAATGTAAATGTAATTGTCTTCTTTTTTTTGCTCATAGAATTTGTCCACGCGTCCTATCATGTCAATATTCAAATCCACAACCGTGTTTTTTAACGCGTAAATCGGATGTTTTACATAATAACTGGACCCTAAAAGACCAATTTCTTCAGCGGTAAAATGTAAAAAGAGTAGACTTCTTTTTGGTCCTGACCCCTCTTTTTTAGCTAAGGCAAAGGCTTTGGCTATTTCCATGAGCGCAGCTGTTCCCGAAGCATTGTCATCAGCTCCAAAGTAGATCACGCCATTGTTAGTGCCTAAATGATCCAAGTGTGCGGAGATGATGACAACTTCTTCAGGAAGCTCGGAGCCTTTGATATAGGCGACAACATTTTGTGAAGCGGGGCTGCTTTCTGAAAAATAGAATTTAGGGATTCGTTGATAGTAGTCATCACTTCCCATTGGGGATAAAATATCATTGCTTACATAAAAATCTTTAAGAAATTTAGATGCTTTATTAAATCCCATCGCGCCGGTTTCACGTCCTTCGAAATCTGGCGATGACAAAGTATGAACGTGCTTACTTAGTTCTTCAGTGCTAATGGTATTACTATATTTTATTATAGATTCAATATCATCAAAAACAATGCTTTCTTTTAGGTTTTCAATTTTTTGAGAGTGTCTGAGATTAGCACAAGAACCAACTAGTGATAAAACAGAAGCAATGATGAATACTTTCATTTAAATAGATAAATTATAACTTAGAATAGAAATTTGAATTAATGCTGCAATCTTTCTTTTTAGTAAATAATCAGATGATGCCGTAATAAGAAACTACTGGTCTTGCAATTCTTCTAAATTGTGGAGCACGTCAATTTCTAATGTATCAGATTCGGTGCTATCAATTTCATTTTCGTCAAGTTCCAGACCTTCTAATGTTTCTTTTGAATCTTCCATTGATGCCTCTTCTTTCAATTCTAAATTTTCAAGGTTTCCAGCTTCACTCGTATTGAATACCGCTTTATACGTAGTTAAAACCAATGAGATGAAAGTTATTAAAAAGATTAAGTACACTGACTTTTTAGGGAATTGATTTTGTTTTGAGATATAAAACGCAATCAATCCAAAAAGTAATGCGACTATTGCAGGGATATAGGCTATTTGTGATAAAGGTGTTACTGCTAACACCAAGCCTAATACTGCAGCAATAAATCCAAGGACAATGAAAATGCTTCTCATATCTTAATTTTTTAATCCGATTGTTGATTTAATTTTTTGATCTCCGTTGCCAATATGAATTTTAAACTTTGCGTAAACAGAAACTTTATTGCCGTCTGCCGTGAAGTATAGCGTGTTGTAATTATTGGCTCCTTTAATAACAATTTCATAGTTAAAATCAGGCGGCAAAGATATTTATATTAAGATCAATAAAGCGAAAAGGTTCATAAGGTTATGTTGATTTTTACATATTTGTTATCACAATGTTAAAAAGGTATAAAGAAAACATAAAACAGCATTTGGATCAAGTTTTTATGCAATACAGTTCTTCGCGATTGAGTAATGTCATTAGATTTACAAATAAGAATAATATTAATTAAAATATAAACATTATGAATTCAGATCAATTTGAAGGTAAGTGGAAACAAATTAAAGGTGACTTTAAAAAGAAATATGGAAAAATCACTGATAATGAATATACCGAAGCAGAAGGTAACTTTGACAAGTTAGCTGGAAAAGTACAAGAGCGCTACGGCAAGTCTAAAGAAGATTTAAAGGACGAAATCGATAAGTGGTAAAATACCATAATAATCAATTTTGATTATTAATTAAGCTCCCAAACAGTCGTTTGGGAGTTTTTCTGTTTCATCTATTAAGTGTTTACTCCCTCACAATGAATGGAATGACATATATCATAGTTAATAAGTAGAAGATAATTGTATCTTAGAGGAATAAAAAAGGACCATCATGTATACCAATTTAGAAGAAAGAGACAGCCTATCCGTGCTCGCAAATGATTATTTAGGACATTTGTCCTATATCTACCAAAACAGGCCATTTGTGGTTCCCATCACTTATTTTTATGATGCCGAAAGAAAGGTCGTGATCTGTTATTCTGGTGAAGGACATAAAATGAATGCCATGCGCAAAAACAATCAAGTTGCACTCAGTGTGGTGGATGTAGACGGTCTTACAAAATGGAAGTCCGTAATGGCACACGGCGAATTTGAGCAACTCTTTGGCAGTGATGCTAAATCGTATCTGCATAGTTTTTCTTTAGGTATTAAAGAGTTGATAGAAAGAAAGGAATTGAAGGAGTTAAGCTTTATTAGTGAGTTTTCGAGTAAAGCAGTTAATGAGAACATTCCTATGATCTTCATTATAAAAGTAGATGAAATTACAGGTAAGATGAGGAGAGATGAAAATTAGAGTTTCTACTTTTAGTTAATGCCTTTGAAATAAACGTTTTCAGAGAATCAACTGGATAACGATAATGTTAACCTTATAATGTAATGAAAAAGTTCGATTTGAGTTTTTTTTCATGACTTGTATCAATTGATTATTTTAAATAAAAAGGCTCTTATTGGGTGTTTTTATTTCATAAAAAAAGCTTATTGAAATTAAATTCAATAAGCTTTGTCTGTATTTAAAATTTAGATTACTTCATAATTCGAGTCAGCTGGAAGAATTTCTTATAGCTATCCGGAATGGTGTTAATATCCAATAAGGAACCAGGCTCCATAGGTGGATAAATCTCGTCAAAAGTTTTTACTTCTACGAGTCCCATTCTTTTACTGATATGGCCACGGGTCAATTCACTTGGGTCATTAAGGCCAGCTGCGGCAACAAGTTCTAAGAAACTATGTATGGTAGCTTCATGATATCTTTTTGCTCGCGGAGCTTTGTCTTCAACTACCAATCCTTTTACCAAGGAAGCGTTTTGTGTAGCAACCCCAGTTGGGCAGGTGTTCAGATTACATTGTAAAGCTTGAATACAGCCTACCGCTAACATCATCGCACGAGCGGTGTTGCAACCATCGGCACCAAAAGCGAGTGCTCTGGCCATATGAAAACCAGTAATTATTTTCCCCGCTACAATAACTTTAATGTCCTCTCTCAAATTAAAACCAACTAAGGTGTCATGTACAAAAATCAGACCTTCACGAAGTGGCATCCCCATAGAGTTGGAAAATTCGACAGGTGATGCACCTGTACCACCTTCACCACCGTCAACGGTAATAAAGTCTGGTCTTATCCCTGTGTACACCATCGCCTCACAAAAGTCCATAAACTCTTGTTTCCGTCCTAAACATAATTTGAATCCAATCGGCTTCCCGTCAGACAGGTCTCTAAGTCGTTTAATGTAATACATAAACTCGATTGGATCTGCAAATGCCGTATGAGAGGGTGGTGAATGAACCGCAATACCTGGTTGTACGTGTCTTATTCTCGCAATTTCTGGAGTGTTCTTGGCTGCTGGCAATATCCCTCCGTGGCCCGGTTTGGCACCTTGAGATAGTTTTATTTCGATCATTTTGACCTGTGGTCGGGTAGCATTTTCTCTGAACGTAACATCGTTAAACGTGCCATCATCGTTTCTACATCCAAAGTAGCCCGTACCGATCTGCCAAATAAGATCGCCACCATTTTCCAAGTGGTAATCACTAATTCCACCTTCGCCTGTATTATGCGCAAAATTCCCCATTTTGGCACCTTTATTCATTGCTAAAATGGCGTTTTTACTAAGCGATCCAAAACTCATGGCAGATATATTCAACAAACTTGATGAATAGGGTTGTTTACATTCTTTTCCACCAATCAATAGTCTCGGAAACTCTCCAATTTCCTTAGGATTTGTTTTAGCATACATGGAGTGTTCGAGCCATTCGTAACCTGAATGATATATATCCATTTGTGTTCCAAAAGGTTCTGTATCAGTCTCACCTTTCGCTCTTCGATAAATTAAGGATCTTAGGATACGATTTAATGGTCTTCCTTCCGTATCAGTCTCTACAAAATATTGCATGATTTCTGGACGAATGGATTCTAAAATATATCGGAAACGCCCTAAAAGAGGAAAGTTTCTTCGAATGGTATGTTTGGTTTGAAGGATATCAAACACACCTAACATTATTAAGGGCAAAACTATAAGGAAAAGCCATAAAATAGGGCTCCAAACAAAAGCAATTCCAACAATGGCTACCACTATAATAACCGAAATTAAAATAAATTTTTCGCGTACTTTCATCTTTTTATTGATTTAAAATGCAAATATACTATTACATAACTGGATTGCATACTAAAACGAAATAGTTTAAATTAATTCATGTATTCTTTAATATTATTAACCATTATTTTGGATGAAAAGGTGTCGGTAATTTATTTATTTTCAGTAAAAACTTATTTAGAAACAGTTTAGATTCCAATGGGATATTGTATATTTTTATAGGATATACTTTTTTGCACTAACATTTTCAAATATATTTCAGGATGATAGCAGCCATTACGCTTTTTCTTGTTGTTTCGCTTTCGGCCCTGATTACCAAAATTGCTACCATTGCTTTGGTGCATACAGGATTATCCTCAGAGAGTGCCAAATTTCAGTCAAGGTCAGCATACACAGGTGTGGGATTCAGCACTTCTGAATCTGAAAAAATAATGAGCCATCCGGTACGAAGAAAAATAATTTTTAATCTGATGATCATTGGAAATGCAGGGATTGTAACTGTCATGTCATCTCTGATATTGACCTTTGTGCTTCCAGAAACTTTGGCTTCAAAACTGTACGGATTGATTATAGTTATTGTGGGAATGATTATTATCTGGTTCGCAATTAATAGCAAATGGGTTGATAAAGGTTTGTCAAATTTGATCAATAAAATGCTGACGCGTTATACCGATATAGAAATACAAGATTATGCCGCAATCTTACATTTAAAGGATGATTTTAAAATCAGTGAGAAACTAATTAGCGACGCCGATTGGATGGCAAACAAAACTCTTAAAGATCTCAATTTGAGGAGTGAAGGTCTCATCGTTTTGGGTATTGACCGACATGGTATTGATTATTTAGGATCGCCCAATGGCACTGCTTTGATTTTACCGAAGGATGTCATTACGGTTTATGGAAAATCAGAAGTGATAACAAGTATATTCAAAAGGAGGAAAAACTATAAAGCGGAACTTGAACATACCGCCTTTATAAAAAAAGAACATGACCGTCTTGAAGACCAAAGTCGAACCGTAGATGAGAATTAAATAGTATTACTTTAATAAAATTTTGGCTTAAGTAAACATTTTTTTCCAATGTGACTTTTATCTTTGCAGAATGCGAGCAGTTTATTCTTTTCAGTTCACTTTAGCAATTACTCCCAATTCAAATTCATTTTTTGAACGTATTGATTGGATTATAAAGATAGCTCCCGAAATTCTAGCACAATAGTTTAATGACATCAAAACTTTCAAATTCGGTCTTATACCTCATGAGTATTTCTGCGGGGCTTATTGTGGCTAATCTTTATTATAATCAACCGCTTTTAAACCTGATTGCTGATACTTATGGCGTTACGGAATCCGCTGTGAGTAATGTAGCTTTGTCCACGCAGTTGGGTTACGCCTTTGGTTTGTTGTTTATAAATCCATTAGGAGATAAGCTTTCCAATCATAAAATTCTTCTTTTCGATTTTATGGTTATGATTGTGGCGCTTATTGCTGCGGCAATGTCTCCAACACTAATGGCGTTGATAATAAGTAGTTTTTTTATAGGATTTACCTCTTCAGTTCCGCAATTGTTCGTTCCAATGGCAGCACAAATGTCTGACGAAAAGGGTAGAGGCCGTGCCATTGGTATTGTAATGAGTGGTTTGTTAATAGGGATTTTGGGTAGTCGCATCATCAGCGGATTTATTGGAGAGGCATTTGGTTGGCGGGTTATGTATTATGGGGCTGCCATTTTGATGATGGCACTATTTGTCATTTTAAAATCCAAGCTGCCAAAATTAGTTCCTAACTACAAAGGGACCTACGGTAAGTTAATGGCCTCGCTCTGGCATTATTTTAAAACTGAACCAGCATTACGACTGGCTGCCCTAAGAGGCGCATTGGGTTTTGCGGGTTTAAGTGCATTTTGGACAACGTTGGTGTTCCTTATGGAAGATTCTTTTGGGTATGGAAGCACTATTACCGGAGCTTTTGGAGTTTTTGGAATCGTCGGAGCTTTGGGTGCAACGGTTGTCGGAAAAATGAGTGATAAAATCAGTAAAAATAAAATCATTCTTTATGCGTCGATTTTGCTCGTGCTGTCATGGCTGATATTTTTGGTGTCTGACAATTCTATAATAGGTTTGATTATAGGAATCGTTATCGTTGACTTGGGGTTGCAGGCATTGCATATCACCAATCAAAACATTATTTTTTCGAAGAATCCTGAAGCTCGAAATCGGGTCAATACAGTTTATATGGTAGGCTTTTTCATTGGCGGTGCGTTTGGTACTACATTAGGTGCTATTGCCTGGCAACATTATGGATGGATGGGTGTGAGTTACTTGGGGACCGCTCTGTCATTAGCCATATTAATAGTACATCTTATCTTTAAAAACAAAACAATATAATAGCTATGAAGAATACAATCAAAGTGCTGGCCGTATTATTAACATTATTTATCCAAAATACTATGAAAGCTCAAAACTGGGAAACGCCAATTATTGAAGGTTACGGAAAAATTGTCCATTATGAACAGGCACAAAACAAACCAGATCCTTCAAAAGAATATAAAATCATCTTTCATATTAAAGATGGTAAAGAGCGTGAGGGCGTGAATGAAGGGCTTTGGAAAATCGCCAGGCTCATTAATCTTATGGGAAGCTACAAAGTCCCACAAGACCATTTAAAAATAGTTGCAGTCATAAGTGGAACAGCAACCCCAGTTGTCCTCACGCAGGATGAACATCAAAAGCGACAACAAACTGCAAATCCAAACCTCGATTTATTGAGCAAATTAAAAGAGTACCATGTAAAAATTTTAGTTTGCGGACAGGCCTTGGGAAAACATAAAATTGATCCCGAAAGAGATTTAAATCAATATGTGGAAGTGACAGTTTCTGCTTTAACTGCTATCCCTATCTATCAAATGGAAGGTTACATGCCTATGTTTTAAATTTTTTAAAATTTTCGTAATTCAAATTATAACAAAACTTTACAATTATTTAGTTCGCATTGTTATGAACTAAGTGTATTTTTGGGAAAAAGCAAGACATGTCCATCTCAAAAGAAAAACAAACACTCATTGAGGAAATAGGCCTCCAGTTAGAATCAAGATTGCACCTTGCACCATTGTCTGCACGCATATACGCTTTGTTGACCTTATCGTCAAATACGGGATTGACCTTTGAAGAGATACGGGAAACTATAGGATCGAGCAAAAGTTCGACGTCGGTAAATTTGAATGTTCTTTCTCAATTAAAGCACATTGATTATTATACTAAACTAGGAGATAGGAAGCGTTATTTTAAGATTGCAAAATATTTTCAATTGTCCACATTAGAAGCGCGACATAAGGCCTTGCAGGATGAAATTAAGTTGGTTGAAAAAATCACACACTACAATAAAATCCATTATCCAGAAAAACTTGCGAGTGAAGAATCTGTAGGAGAAATCACTAAAAATTATCTGCTTCAGATGCAGGAGCTGGTTGCTGTTACCATTGATAAAATTACTAAGCATTAAAATTTTAATACCTCTTACGATTTAGTTTTAATTGCAATATACCCAAAAATAAATTTAACAATAGTTTACCAGTCTTTAGTTCGTAATGTTATGAACTAATCTTAACTTTGTTGTATAACCAGAAATATATACTATTATGAAAACAATAAAAATAGCGTTGCTTGCAATATTTGTAACAGTAACCATGAACGCTCAAACAATTGTAGCTACCGAAGTGCCCGCCAATTTTACGGAAGGTCTTCTGAAAGTATATCCTAACGCTACCGATATAAAATGGGAAAGGAATAATGATAACTACAAAGTAGAATTTAGGGATGGGCAATTAGGACATATGGTGCACTTCAATAAGCAGGGTGATCGCATTAGGGTAGAGGCCAAAATGATTACAACTGAGTTGCCTGAGATGATCGCACAGGATTTAAAGAAAAATTATTCAGATTATAATATAGATTCGGTACACTCTATTATTAAAAATGACAGGACTACTTACAAAGTTGTGCTGCAAAAGAAAGATTGGGTTGAGGAAATTACATTGGTTTACAGTGGTTCAGGAGAAGTTTTAGGTGTGAATAAATATTAATTTACACATTTTATTTAAAAGGTATGGTTCTTGGAAGTCATACCAACAAAGAATTAAATTTTAATAAAATTATCGAAAGCTGGGGTAAATTAAAACCTTTGAGTTTCGGTTTTAATAAGTACTATTATTAATTTAAAAACAAAAAAAATGAAATTAAAAGCATTAACCCTTGCACTTATAGCATTAACGATAATGAGCTGTAATACGAGCAAAAAGACAAGTTCTGAAGCGCCAGAAGGCATGACTGAAACTTCCAAGCCATCTGCATCCAATGCCATCGAAAACACCAGTTGGATCATTACCACTTTGGAAGGTAAGAAAATTGCTGATCCAGAAAATAATGGTCGCGTGATTCACTTTATGTTGAATTCAAAGGATAATCGTGTCACTGGATATGCTGGTTGTAATACTTTCATGGGTACTTATAAATTAGAAGAAGGCAACCGTATTTCCTTCTCACAAATGGGATCTACACGTATGGCCTGTCCGGAAGCAAAAATTAATGAGGCACAAATACTGAGTGTTTTTGAAACCGCTGATAATTTTACGATTACGAATGGTAAGTTAGCCTTAAACAAGGCAAAAATGGCGCCGTTAGCCGAATTTAAAAAAGATGGAAACGCACCAATAGTGGAAAAATATTGGAAATTGAAAACTTTGGAAGGTAAAAATGTTGAAATGGCTGATAATCAAGAACGCGAAATATTCTTCACATTAAAAGCTCAAGATAATAGAGTAACCGGATTTGCTGGTTGCAATTCCATTTCTGGAGAATACATGTTAGAAGAAGGTAACAGAATTCGTTTTGATAAGATGGCTACCAGTTTAATGATGTGTCCAGATGTCGATGTCAACGAATCTGAGTTTTTGAAAGTTTTTGAGTTGGCCGACAATTATACTATTAATGGCGACGAGTTGTCTTTAAACGTTGGTAGGAGAGCACCTCTAGCAGTATTCGAAGCGGTATATTTTTAATTAGAAATACCATTCTAAAAAAATAAAAAATCAAAATTTATTTTAAGAATTGAAAAGTTCAATTTATAATAACTTTATTAACCTTTTAAAACTTGAGTAATGAATCCAATTTTAAAAAAGCTTAAAAACATTAATTCTGAGAATTGCGTTACCATTATAATGAATTCGCACAGAACCAAACCAGATTATCTAAAAGATGAACTGAATCTTAAAAATCACATTAAAGAGGTGGAAACCAGACTTCTTTCAGATACTACTAAACGGGATGCAACAAAGTTGATTGAAAAATTGCATGCATTAGCAGGTACAATAGACCACAGTCATAATCTCCAAAGTCTGATGCTTTTTGTAAATCATGATATTGCGGAGTATACAAGATTACCTATAAAAGTAGTTGATCGCGTTATCATCGACGATACGTTTGCCACCAGAGATTTGGTAAGATCAATGCATGCTGAAGCTCATTATTATATACTTGTTTTAAGTCAAGAGAAAGCGCGGTTAATTGAAGCAATGAATGATCACGTCATTCATGAATTTAAGTCTCCTTTTCCAATGGAAAATACTCAGTTCTTTACGAAGAATAAGACTGAAGCAGCAGTAGCATCAAAAAAATCAAACCTGATTGCCGAATTCTTTAATACCGTTGACAAGGCAGTGAATGTGATTAGGAAGGATAATCCACTTCCGGTTTTAATTTGTACTGTAGAAGAGAACTATTCTGAATATTTAAAAATTGCGGATCAAAAAGAAAGTATTTTCACTTCGTTTTTAAATAAAAATCGGATGAGTGAAAAGGATCATGCCATTGTTTTGGAAGCATCAAAAATTGTGGAAGATCACAATAATAAAAGGAATAATAATAGAAAGGAAGAATTGTTAAAGGCAGTTTCTGAAAACAAGTTCCTAAGTGATACCAATGAGATTTGGAAAGCTATTTCTGAAGGAAAAATACAAACTCTATTTATTGAGCAAGGTTTGTTTCAACCAGCAGTTATGGAAAATGACGAAATCGTCTATGTATCCGAAGATCATAGAACTGACAAAGGTGTTATAGACGACGTTTTCGACGAAATGATTGAATTGAATATGAATTTTGGAGGCGATGTTGTATTTCTTCCAAAAGGTGAATTAGAGAAATTTAATGGTTTCGGTGCAGTAACACGTTACTAATAAATATTGCAAATTATCATAGACGCTGGTTAGAAATATGTTTTTAACCGGCGTTTATTTAGATGGATATACCAGTCTGAAAATAACATTAATTAGTATTGATTTTTTAACGATTTTGAAAATGGATGCTCAAAAAAATATGATAGTTATTACGGGAGGTGCAGGTGGCATTGGTCACGCTTGTGCAAAATCTTTTAAAGATCATCCAATAATCATTACAGATTACTCTCAAGAGTTGGTTGATGAGGCCGTAAATGTGCTTAAAAAAGAAGGTCTTGATGTTTGTGGAATTCCTTGTGATATTACTATTAAAAGTGATATCGAAAATCTTGTAAAATTTGTTGCAGAAGAGGGGCGGTTAAAAGCATTTATACATACGGCCGGAGTAAGCGGGACCGTCAAAGAACTTAAAAAGGTTTATACTATTGACCTCATTGGAACTGAACTTTTAGTGGATGCTTTCTATGAACTTGCTGAAAAAGATTCAGTTGCTATTCTATTGTCTTCGATGATGGCGCATACCATTCCACCATATGAGAAATATGATGATGCCTTAAGCAATCCGCAATTACCTGGTTCTTTCGAGACGGTAAGTCAATTTGTGGATAACAGTTCAGATATCATGTACAATTTCGTGAAACGGGGAGTCATTTTGCTAACACATAAAAATGTTGATAAATGGGGAGAAAAAGGTGCGCGAATTTTGAGTGTATCGCCTGGTGTTATCGAAACGCCGATGGGATTAAAGGCTGCACAAGAACATCCTGAACTGATGGAAGCTATTAAACAGGCCACGCCATTAAAACGAAATGGTCAACCTGAAGATATTGCCGAAGTCGTTTATTTTTTATCAAGTGATGCAGCTCGCTTTATTACAGGGACAGATATTTTGATTGACGGCGGCGTTATTCAAAATATCAAAAAAATGGCGTAAATTTATTGAAATAAGAAAACAAAAACGAAGTCTTTTGAAGCACGATAAAACCATATTTACTTTAGGACATTCAACCCGACCAATTGAAGAATTTTTGGAGTTGCTGAAAATCTACGGCATTGAACGGCTAGTTGATGTGCGACGATTTCCAGGATCTCGAAAATATCCCCAGTATAATACAGATGATTTAGAGGCTGTTTTAACAAAAGAAGAATTTTGGTATATCCATATGGAAGCTTTGGGAGGGCGAAGGAAAGCCGATGCTGATTCCGAAAACACGGTCTGGCGCCATCCATCATTCCGTGGTTATGCCGATTATATGGAAACTTCTGAATTTCAGGAAGCTTATAAAGATTTGGAAACGTTGGCCTTTGAAAAAACTTGTGCGATAATGTGCTCAGAAGCGGTTTGGTGGCGCTGTCATCGCTCCATGATTTCAGATCAACTTAAAGCAAATGGCTGGAAAGTACTGCATATTATGGGAGAGCATCAGGAACAGGAGCATCCCTACACAAAACCAGCAATTGTTGAAAATGGGCATTTGACCTATCATTAAATAAGAAGCAAAAAAACCTAATTCAGTAATACCAAATGCAAATGCCCAATCAAAATATATTACTCACAGGTGCATCTGGAACCGTTGGCTTTGAGGTCCTAAAACAGCTTCTGGAAAAAAAATGCTATAACATTTCTGTTTTTGATAAAAAAACAAAAATATCCGTTGAAAAGTTAATGCCCTATGAAAGTAAAGTAAACTTGACTTTTGGCGACATTACCAAACCTTCTGACTTTGAAAATCTCACAAATATTGATGCGGTCATTCACTTGGCTGCCATCATTCCTCCCTTAGCTGATGATTATCCCGAACTTGCCCAAAAAGTAAATACTCAGGGCACGCAAAATCTCATTCAGCAATTAGAAAAACATTCGCCGAAAGCATTTTTAATATACAGTTCCAGTATTTCTGTATATGGAGATCGTATTGAAAATCCTTATATAACAGTTGACGATCCATTAATTCCTAGCGAAGGTGATGCCTATGCTGAGACTAAAATAGCAGCGGAGAAAAGTTTACAAGAAAGTAATTTGGATTGGACGATTTTTAGGTTAGCAGCCATTATGGGGAATCATAAGATCTCTAAGCTCATGTTTCATCAGCCTTTAAATACGGCCTTAGAGATTTGCACGCCACGAGATACAGCACGCGCTTTGGTGAATGCTCTTGACAACCAGTCGGAACTTTCCAGAAAATTTTTCAATTTAGGCGGTGGCGAAAGCTGCCGCATCAGTTACGAACATTTTTTGGAACGTTCTTTTGCCATTTTAGGATTGGGAGAACTTGATTTTCCAGAACGCGCTTTTGCGGATAAAAATTTCCATTGCGGTTTTTATGCCGATGGCGATGCTCTTGAAAACATAGTCCATTTTAGACAAGACAGTCTAGAGGATTATTTTGCAATGGAAACTGAGAAAGTATCGGAGTTTAAAAAGCGAGCAGCTTCAATATTTAAAAAACCCATAAAGTGGTTCTTGCTTAAAAAGTCTGATCCTTACCGAGCTTTCAAAACACAGGATGCAAAGCAATTACATCATTATTTTAATCTTAATCGACAATCATGAACATCATTTTTCTTTATATCGCACTTTTTACTGGACTATTTTCAAATGAAAATCCAGAACTAACGATCAATATTACAAATATTAAAATCCTAAAAGGAGAAATAATTATAGGAGTCTTCAACACTGATGTAGATTTCTTAAAAGAAGGAGTGGCCATCAAAAATTATTCTATTAAAGTAGATAATAATACGGGAACACTCGTCATCAAAGATTTGCCAAAAGGCGATTATGCTATTTCTCTTTATCATGATGAAAATTCGGACGGGATATGCAATCGTAATATGTTGGGAATCCCAAAAGAGGGTTATGGATTTTCAAATAACATAAAACCTAAGTTTTCAGCACCTGCATATGAAGACTGCAAATTCTCCTTAGTGAATAAAAAAGTATTGGATATTGTATTGCGGTAATAAACCCCGATTTAATACCCAACAAATAATAGAACATATACTACCAATTTCATTGGTGGCACACTTATAGTAAAAATAATATACAATTAATAAATTTTTAGTTCATGCAAAATTCATTTTTGAATTCAATCAAAGACACCATTAAACATTGGTACATTCCAGCACTCGTAGGTGTATTTTTCGTGATCGTAAGTATCGTTGTATTTACTTCTCCAGCAGGTTCGTTACTAACCTTATCATTTTTATTCGGCTTATCATTTGTTTTTGGAGGCCTTGCAGAGGCTATTTTTTCTTTAGTAAATAGAAGACAAATGGAAAACTGGGGATGGTCCTTAGCTTTTGGAATTATTACTTTTGTTGTAGGTATTTCGCTTACCACGCATCCGGCACTGTCACTTAGTGTCTTAGCATTCTATATCGGATTTGTGATTCTCTTCCGCTCGGTTTCTGCCATTGGTTATTCCTTGGATATTAAAAAATACGGCAACAAAAACTGGGGTGCGTTATTAGTTCTTGGAATTTTAGGAACTATTTTTTCTTTCATATTAATCTGGAATCCTATTTTTGCTGGGATGAGTGTGGTTATTTTAATAGCATTGAGCTTCTTGTTTGCTGGACTCTTTAGTATTTTTCTTTCTTTTCAATTTAGAAAATTACATAAATCATCTAAAACAGTTTCTACAGAATTAAGAGCACGATATGATGAGGTTATGAAAGACATTAATAAAGAATGGAAAGATTAATACATACATTCGACTCCGAACAAATCAAATTCTAAAAATGCACTATGATTATAAAAAAAGCAACATTAGAAGATCTTAAAAGCATTCATGAAATTGAAACCTTAAGTTTTAACGATGGAAGTTACCCGTTATTTGTTTTAAGGCAATTGTTTGATATCTCTGAGGATTATTTTTTAATTGCTGAAGAAGATGATGTAATTTTGGGTTATGCCTTGGGGAATTTTTCGAGCAAAGATGATCAGGGTTGGATCTTATCTTTAGGGGTGCGTCCTGAAGCGAGAGGGAAGCAGATTAGAAAAATGTTAACTAAAAAATTGATTACACTTTTAGAAGACAATAATTCTAAAGAGATTTGCTTAACGGTTCATCCAGATAATGCTTCCGCCATCAGAATTTATAAAAATTTAGGTTTTGAAATCATTCTAGAGTCCGATAATTATTATTTAGATGATGAAGCGCGATTTTTAATGAAAAAGAAAGCAGTAAGTAATCAGATAAACTCATAAAAAATTCACACAAAACTAGCCTGTTGAAAATTTCATTATCTAATGATATGATTTATAGGGAACTGCTTGTGACCATTGAAACAATAAATATTAACACCTGACACGAGCTTGCTCATAATTTATTTCCCAAGTAAAAGATTAATAGCGAATGCATGTGACCATTGAAAAAAAATAAGTATTACACATGAAAAATTTAATTTATCTCACCGTTTTATTGGCTGCTTTCTTCAGTTGTAAAAACACTGAGGAATCAACAGAATCTACAAAAACACCGAATGACGTTGCTCAATTATTCTTTAATGGAGACATTCTTACCATGGACTCCCAGAAGCCTATATATGCAGAAGCTCTTGTAGAACAAAACGGTAAAATTGTTTTCGTCGGAAATCTCGATGAAGCGGAAAGCAAATTTTCAAATGCAAAACAAATAGACCTTAAAAGAAGAACGTTATTGCCAGGTTTTATAGATCCGCACAGTCACTTTGGGATGGTATCCAACACGATGGGACAAGTCGATTTGAATCCGAAGCCTGTTGGAACAGTGACCAATATTGACGATATTTTGAAAAACTTGAAAGCCTACAAAGAAGATAAAAAGATTGCCGACGGCGAATGGATTTTTGGTTGGGGTTATGATGATGGAGAATTAGTAGAAAAACGCCATCCAACCAAAAATGACATCGATAAGGTATTGCCAAACAATCCGGTGTACTTACAACATACCAGTGGCCACATGGGTGTCGCAAATACGTTGGCACTCGAAAAAATGAAGGTTTCGGCAGACAGTCAAAATCCAGAAGGAGGTAATATCGATCGTTTCCCAAACTCAAAAGAACCGACAGGTTTGGTGCAGGAAACGGCCATGTATCCTTTTGTGCGCCACATGTTAGAAGAATTGGCGGGTAAACAAGCCGAATTTTTCGACACCACCCAACAGTATTATGTTTCTAATGGAATAACCACGGCGCAAGATGGGATGACCGATCGAAACACCATTCGGTTTTTTCAAGATCAAGCAGATGCAGGAAAATTTGACATCGATTTAATTTCCCTGGCCGGTTATTCGGAATTGGAAAGTAATTTAAAAGATCCGACACTAGAATTTAAAACCTATAAAAACGGATTTAAAGTTCAGGGCACAAAAATCGTCGCCGATGGATCGCCACAAGGTAAAACCGCGTATTTCACAAAACCTTATTTAACGCCCGTTCCTGGTTGCACTAGTGACTGTAGAGGATTACCAAGCTTAACTCAAAAGGAGTTAAATGACTTATTTGTGATGGCCTACAATAAAGACAACCAATTGTTCATCCACTGTAATGGGGATGCCACGGTGGATATGGTATTGGAAGCGCATCAATATGCCTGCGGAAAGCTAAATCAACCCTTGGATAAAGATCGCAGAACCATTGTTATTCATGCACAATTCGCGCGACAGGATCAGATGCTGAAATTTGTTAATTATAAGATGGAACCGTCGTTTTTTACCAATCACGCTTACTTTTGGGGCGATGTCCATGTTGAAAATTTAGGAAAGAAAAGAGCGGATTTTTTAAGTCCAATGGTAAGTGCAGAGCGCTTAGGTTTAAAACCTACCAACCATTCTGATGCTACGGTAACACCGATTGATCCAATTTTCACAATTTGGACTGCGGTTAATCGTGTGTCTCGGTCTGGAGCTATTATTGGCGAAAAAGAAAGAGCTAAACCGTACTTGGCATTAAAAGCAATCACCAGCAATGCCGCTTATGAATTTTTTGAAGAGGATTTAAAAGGTACTTTAACAAAAGGCAAATTAGCCGATTTTGTGATCTTAGATCAAAATCCTCTTAAGGTAAAACCAATGGATATCAAGAACATTCAGGTTATGGAAACGATTAAAGAAGGACAAACAATTTATAAAAAATAAGAAGCATCGGTTCAAAATTTAATTTTTATCCGTGAATTTAAAAGCTTGACATCATAATCCTTTCGACCCATTGAATAATGTAAACCAATAACAATGACAACCGAACAAAATAAGGAAATTGTTCTTGCAGAACATCCAAACGGTGTTCCCACAGAAAGCACTTTTAAGATTAACCCTATCGACATGCCAACGCTAAAAGAAGGAGAGGTCTTATTAAAAAGTCTCTATGTTTCTGTAGATCCCGGGATGCGAGGTTTTATGAACAAGGGTAACGATGATGCTGCCGGCAAAAAGTTTACAATTGGTCAAGTTATTACCAGTAGAACTGTGGCTCAGGTCATGGAAAGTAAATCAAAAGATTTCAAGAAAAATGATATTGTTCACGGCCGTTTGGCATGGAAAATATTTCAAACAAGTACGACGGATGCTTTGGAAAAAGTAGATCCATCCTTGGCACCAATCTCGACGGCCGTTAGTTTGCTGGGCGTCCCTGGTTTGGCCGCTTATTTTGGAATGTTAAACGTTGGGTTGATTAAAAAAGGAGAAACGGTAGTCGTTTCTGGAGCGGCAGGTGCGGTTGGTAGTACTGCTGTCCAGATTGCAAAAATTAACGGTTGCAGAGTTATTGGTATTGCAGGTTCTGAAGACAAAATTGAGTATTTAGAAAAAGAATTAGGGATTGACAAAGGCATTAACTACAAAACAACTGATGATATGGAAGCAGCCATCAAGGAGGCCTGTCCAGAAGGTGTTGATGTGTTTTTTGATAATGTTGGGGGCGAACTTTTTGATGCAGTATTTGCCAATATCAATCGTAAGGCACGACTCGTTATTTGCGGGCAAATTTCACAATATAACACCGATGATCCACCGAAAGGACCAAGGCCAGAACATCATTTAATTAAACAATCAGCACGAATAGAAGGTTTTGTAGTTTTTGATTTTAAAGATGAATTTGAAGACGCTAAAATACATTTGGCAGAATGGTATAACACCGGCCAATTGAAATATAAGGAAAACCTGATTGAAGGCTTTGAAAAGATTCCTTCAGCATTTATCGGATTATTTTCAGGAGAAAATATCGGTAAACAAATGGTAAAAGTTGCTGATACAAACGATTAATAGAATTTTTAGGCTTTTGCTAAATTTTCATCGAACAACAATAAATAATAGTAATAATCAATAAAAAATATCATCATGGACACATCGAAATTTTTTGACTTAAAAGGAAAAACCGCCATAGTTACAGGCGGTGCAAACGGAATAGGAAAAGCATGTTGCGAAATTTTGGCAGCTTATGGTGCCAATGTTGTAGTTTCTGATTACAATTTGGAAGCAGCTGAGAAGACATCAAAAGAAATCAATGCTGATGGAGGCAAAACAATTGCTATAGATTGTGATGTTACCAAAGATGAAGCTTTAGTGAATTTAGTTGATAAAACTGTAGAGAGATTTGGAAACATCGAAATCTTGGTCAACAACGTTGGTGGTGGGGGAGCAGGTAAAGAAAGCCCTTACGATATTACCGTAGAGCAGTTTAAGAAAGTGTTTGACATGAACGTGTTCAGCATGTGGCGTTTGTGCCAATTGGTAGCACCACATATGAAAAAAGCAGGTTACGGAAGCATCATTAATATGTCGTCAATGGCATCGATCAATAAGAACCCAGCCATTAGCGCGTATGCTTCTTCTAAAGCAGCTATTAACCACATGACCAGAAACTTGGCGTTCGATTATGGCCCTGATAATATCCGTATTAATGCTATTGGCCCCGGAGCAACAAGAACTCATGCCTTAAGTACGGTATTGACCCCAGAACTGGAAAAAGCGATGCTTAAGCACACGCCAATCCATAGATTAGGCGAAGCCGAAGATATCGCTGGTGCCGTCCTTTATTTTGCAGCGCCAATATCAAGTTGGACGAGCGGACAAGTCATTTTTATAAATGGTGGTGGCGAGCAAACATTGGATATGTAAATAAGAATGAAGACCGTGGCGAAAGCTTTCGGGTCTTTTAGAACATAGAATATACCCGCATACCGAACGGGCAGGGATTCAAATTTAGCGCAGTGGAAAGTTTAATAATTCACATTATAAAAACTTTCTACTGCGCTTATTGTTTTAAATTTGCAACTTATATTTTTAAAGCAGAACCATGGCAAAAGCACTTGAAAACAAATGGATCGTACTATGTATCCTCGCCCTAACTTGGGGAAGTGTTTTTATCTTAATCAAGAAAACCCTATTGGTTTTTAATCCTTATGAAATTGGTGCTTTGAGAATGGTTATTTCAGGAATTGTGCTTCTGAAGTTTGGAATTCCGGCTTTACGTAAAATGTCCAAAGAGACTATGATTTGGGTAGGTGTTGCAGGATTCTTTGGTAATTTTTTCCCCACATTTTTATTTCCTATAGCGCAAACGCAAGTAAGCAGTTCCATGGCAGGTATCTTAGATACGTTGGTTCCAGTATTTGTACTCGTCTTGGGGTTTTTATTCTTCGGGATTAAGAGCAAGCTCATTCAAATCATTGGTGCGGTAATAGGATTTTCTGGAGCTGCCTTACTATTATATTTCTCGGGAACGAATTCTG
The DNA here is from genome assembly GCA_038243395.1 of Flavobacteriales bacterium. GTDB lineage: Bacteria > Bacteroidota > Bacteroidia > Flavobacteriales > Flavobacteriaceae > Gelidibacter. The sequence goes on from JBBSRC010000007.1 coordinate 44,564, forward strand.
AAGATACAAAAGTGGTCTATGCCTTACTCATTGTTTTGGCCACGGCCTGTTATGGCTTTTCGGCATTGATTGTAAAATATAGATTAGGGCATGTCCCATCACTTCAATTATCCAGTGGGGCGATTTTATTATGGCTCATTCCTTCATTGATAACCTTGACCTTTTCTGGCTTTTTCACCAATTTTGAACCTAATCCACAAACATGGGAAGCGGTAGGGTATATGATGGTTTTAGGTGTTTTGGGAACTGCGGTTTGTGGTGTTCTTTACAATAAGTTAATTCAAGAGGTTTCGCCAGTGTTTGCCAGCACGGTCACTTATTTATTGCCAATTGTTGCGGTAGGTTGGGGGTTATTGGATGGAGAGAAATTCACTATTTGGTATTTGTTAGGAGGGTTGTTGATTCTGACTGGCATTTATCTAATTAGAGAACCAAAGAAAAAACCACAACATGTACCGAGATGATTAGCATTTAAGCCACGCACTTAAGAATTTCATGAAGATGACCCAGTTATTAAACAACCGATGGTTTCTATTTATCATCATTTCACTTACTTGGGGAAGTTCATTCATCTTAGTAAAAAAATCATTGGTTGCTTTTACGCCTTATGAGATTGGTGCCATTCGTGTGGCCGTTTCAGGATTGATGCTTGCGATAATCGGTATACCAGCTATTTTTAAAATGCCTCGTAAAACCTTATTTTGGGTAGTTGTGGCAGGTTTTTTTGGAAATTTTTTACCGATGTTCCTGTTTCCAATTGCTCAACAAAAGGTAAGCAGTTCACTCGCAGGGATTTTGGATGCACTATTCCCAATGTTTGTGCTTGCTTTTGGGTTTTTATTATTCGGAATAAAGAGTCGTCTAACTCAAGTATTTGGTGGTATTATGGGTTTCTTAGGTGCTGCCAGTCTTATTTATTTTTCCGAATCCAATACCGAGGATTCCCAATTTTGGTATGCCATGCTTGTGGTTCTGGCTGGAGCTTCTTATGCCGTCAATGCCTTGCTAATTAAAGAAAAAATCCCCAATCTTTCTTCCATTAAGCTAACTGCAGCGGTTTTTACGTTTTGGTCCATTCCGTCATTGGTTATTTTATATTTTACGGGAATTTTTCAAAACTTTGAAATGACGCTAGAACGAACGGAAGCCATGGGCTATTTGGGAATCTTGACTATTTTTGGGACTGCAATTGCTATGTTTTTATATTATAAACTGATTCAGAATACGTCACCCGTATTTGCAAGTTCGGTAAGTTATTTATTGCCCATTGTTGCGGTTATGTGGGGAATTTTGGACGGGGAACAATTTACGTTTTGGTATATCATCAGTGGTGTACTGATTTTACTCGGGATTTATTTGATTCGTGAGAAGAAGTTACCCTAAGATTGATTTCTCGTTTGAACATATATTGCTATAACATAGCTGATATAGTTCTCAGTCGTTCAAGTTTAAATATTTTTTCATTTGTTCTACATATTCTTCAAACTTCAGCTTTCCTTTTACAATTAAACTGCAAATTATTTTAGGGTAATTGTTCTCAAAAGATTTTTCAATTAAAATATACTCTGCTTCTTTAAGTTTTTTCAATTGATGACTTAAGTTGCCTTGCGTTGTTTGTGTTTTTTATTAGATAATTAAAGTCCGCCTTTTTGACTTTTATTAATATTGAAACAACTGCCAATCATTTTGTTGATTCAGTACCGCATCTACATTATCGTACATATTTATTTTATTTTTTTGAGCAAATATGCAGAGATCAAATAGCCGGTCACTACGCCGATACTTGGATGAGTAAAGTTTGGGAATAATTAGCAAACACTGAGGCAATGGCGAACGCAAAAAGTATAATTCCTCCTATGGAAAGTGGTTTAAACTTCATTGTTAGCCCAGAAATTAGGGTGCCAACTCCTGCAAGCAAAAGCACAAAAATTGTTGGGTTAATCTTCAACCATAAAGAATTGTTTACGACTACGCTAAATGTTACTCTCTTAATGATCTATTTATGGGTTAATTTGTCTTAACCGTGTCTTTTTAATTAATTCTGACTGATAGAGAGGTCTATATTTTTCAAAATAATGATTGTGTCAATGTTCAATTATCACCACATTAAACCTAAACTTTATTGATTTTTTAATGTTTAAAATTAGGAATTCTACCTTGTATATATTATATTATCAACTTCGGAAAAATAAAAAAAACTTCTTAGTTGAGGCTACAAATCGATCGTTTTGAGTCTCAATTTTTTCATTATTTCTTTTGCTGCGAAACCGCAGCTTTTTCCTTATAACTGAATTAATAATTGTTTGTAAATCTGCTATTCATTCTGGCATTTTTTTACAGACTATAAATCTATAATAATAAATGATTAAGAAACGAATTGAAACGGTGGCTAAAAAGCGAGTAGGAATAATTGGGGCAGGCCCAAGTGGACTGGCACAATTGAGAGCTTTTGAAGCCGCAAAAAATGAAGGATTGGAAGTGCCGGAAATCGTCTGTTTTGAAAAACAAAGCAATTGGGGAGGCATGTGGAATTACTCGTGGCGCACAGGAGTAGGGAAGTATGGAGAGCCTATCCACGGCAGTATGTATAAATATTTATGGTCTAACGGTCCAAAAGAATGTCTAGAGTTTTCAGATTATTCATTTGATGAACACTTCAAAAAACCAATCTCATCGTATCCACCAAGACCGGTGTTATTCGATTATATCCAAGGACGGATTAAAAAGAATAGAGTGCGCGACTATATTCGTTTTGATACGACGGTACGTTGGGTCAATTATAACGAAGAGACCAAGAAATTCGAAATGGTTTTGGATGATTTAAAAATTAATAAAACCTACACGGAAGTTTTTGATTATCTCGTGGTGGCTTCAGGTCATTTTTCAACCCCAAATATGCCGTACTTTAAAGGTATCGAAAATTTTCCTGGTCAGGTAATGCATGCGCATGACTTTAGAGGAGCTGATCCCTATAAAGACCAAGACTTATTGATAATTGGAAGTAGTTATTCCGCTGAAGATATTGGTGTTCAATGTCATAAGCATGGCGCCAAATCGGTCACTTTGAGTTACCGTAGCAACCCAATTGGTGTTAATTGGCCTGACGGAATCAGGGAAGTACCTTTATTGACGCATTTTGATAGCGACATTGCTCATTTTAAAGATGGGACCTCCAGCCGATATGATGCCGTGATCATGTGTACTGGATACCAGCATAAATTCCCGTTTCTTCCAGATGAATTGCGATTAAAGACTAAAAATAATCTCTATCCGGACAATCTTTTCAAAGGGGTATTCTTTAACGAGATGCCAAAATTAATTTATTTAGGGATGCAGGATCAATATTATACGTTCAATATGTTTGATGCCCAGGCTTGGGTAGCCCGAGATTTTATAATGGACCGTTATAAATTGCCTGCAAAAGCGAAACGTCGTATCGACATTGATAAATGGTTAAAGGCTAATGATAAATTGGAGAATGGTGCAGATGATATCGATTTTCAATCGGGCTATATTAAAGATATATTAAAGCTTTCTGATTATCCTGATTTTAATGTGGATAAAGTGGGCGTGATGTTTAAAGAGTGGTTGCAGGACAAGGACGAAAATATTTTAACCTACAGGGATAAAACATTCCAAAGTGTGGTTACGGGAACTAAGGCCGAAACACATCACACCGAATGGATGGAAGAATTGGATGACAGTAAGGAACGTTATCTTTATTTTGAAGAAAGTGAAGAAGAACTAGAAGAGGTGGTAGAAGTGGAACGCGTATAAGCTCTATTTCCATTTAAATTAACTGATGTTATAGTATCTAGACCTCACACGTTTTAAAAACCTGTGAGGTCTTTTTTTTAAAGTTAATTGCCCATAGATCTGATTAAATATATTAATTTGTATAGATGAATAAGTCTTAGTTATGAGTTGGATTTTACTTGCAGAAATTGCCTACGGGCTATTAGTTGTGTTTGTCATTTTAAGAGTGCTTTACGATACACGAAGCAGCACAAAGGCCATAGCCTATATTCTTTTTATTGTATTTGTTCCCTTCATTGGAATGATATTTTACTTTTCTGTGGGAATCAATTATCGAAAACGAAAATTATATTCTAAGAAGATTGTTGATGATGAACCGCTCAGAAAAAGTATCAAAAACAGAATGAATGCTTATTCAGAATCGATTAGCAAGTCGGGATTAGTAGCCAACAGATATCAAAATTTATCAAAATTCATCCTACATTCTGGAAGCAGCCCCTTAACTGCAAACAACGAAGTGAAATTGTTGATCAATGGCGAAGAAAAGTTTCCGGAGTTATTAAAAGCTTTGGAGAATGCAAAGTCACACATTCATATCGAATATTATATTTATGAAAATGATATCACTGGAAATTCTGTTGCTGACCTTCTAATTAAAAAAGCTCAGGAAGGTGTTGAGGTGCGATTTATGTACGACGATTTTGGCAGCCATGGTCTGGGAGGAGATTTCATCAAAAGGCTAGAAGATGCGGGAGTACAAACAACACCTTTCTATAAAATAATATGGTATGCTTTGGCCAACCGACTCAATTACCGAAACCACCGAAAGATTATAATAATTGATGGTACGGTCGGATTTGTGGGCGGTATCAATATGAGTGATAAATACCGAAACGATCTCCAGAAGGAGAATCATTTATTCTGGCGCGACACACATTTGATGATAAAAGGCTCGGCCACATCCTATTTACAATACTTGTTTTTATGCGATTGGAATTTCTGTAGTTCCACCTCATTAGAATATAATAAAATCTATTTTCCTGATCAAACGCAACATGAAACCATAGAAAATGATGTAGTACAAATTGCAGCCTCAGGACCTGACAGCATCCAGCCCGTTATTTTCTACTCTCTATTGGAAGCGATTGGGTCTGCAAAAGAGAGCATTTATCTCACAAGTCCATATTTTATTCCAGGTGAAAGTTTAATGGATGCTTTGATTATTGCCGTTCAAAGTGGATTGGAGGTAAAGATTCTAATTCCGGGGATTTCAGATTCTAAAATGGTCAATACCGCGGCCAGCGCTTATTATACTGAACTCCTACAATTTGGCGCGAAAATCTACAAATATAACAAAGGCTTTGTCCACGCCAAGACGATGGTTATTGATGATAATTTAGCTATTGTGGGTTCAGCAAATATGGATTATAGAAGTTTTGATCTTAATTTTGAAGTCAACGCGATGGTGTACAGTAAGTCCATTGCAAAACAATTGACGGATGCATTTCATAAGGATTTGGAAACATCTGAAATGATCGATGCTGAGGCTTGGCTTAGTCGTCCTAAATATGTATTTCTGTGGGAAAAGATAGTAAGGTTATTATCACCCTTTTTGTAAAATATTAATCCCAAAAAAATTTAACAAAACTTTAGTTATGTTTGGTTCGGAACTGTTCGAACTAATCGTATTTTTGTATTAAATTAAATTACTAACACTGAAGAAGCATATTTCAAATCTGTTAAAATTACATTCAACAATTTTTTAGCCAGTGACCCATTAAAGCGCTTGTCGGATTTAAACTATAACTAGGTTTTGAAAATATGTTCTTCCAATTTAAATTCTTACAATGATGAAAAATACAAACGGAATTATTTCAGCAAATGCTGAAAACGGACAAACCGGTACTTTGGGTGAAAGCTCAAACTCCAAAGCGGTTCAAAAATCCTCTTCAAGAAATTTGAAAAGTGCCATGTTACTAACCATTGCCATGGTCTTAGGTATTGTTGGTGTATCCAATGCGCAATTAAGCAAAGGGGATTATATGATTGGTACCGATTTGGGTAGTGGTATAACGAGTACCGCCAGTAACGGACTTTTCGGTTTTAACTTTGGTCTTAATGACGGTGCAGGTTTTAACGTTGGATTAGCTCCAAAAGTAGGTTATTTTGTATCTGATAACTTCTTGCTTGGTGCGGTAGTCAATTTAGGATTTGCAAAATCTGCTGAAGCTAAAGATGGAGTCTCAGCTAAATCGACTCTTTATGGGGTCCAAGCCTTGTCAAGATACTACCTGTCTCCAGGAGAAGAAGGTGTGGATAACTTGTTGAAAAACGGACGCTTTTTCTTAGAAGCAAATGCAGGATTCGCAGGAGTAAACGTTAAGAATGGTGATACAACAAATGGTTTTGCATACGGATTTGGCCCAGGTTACTCTTACTTCATTACCGATAATGTGGCTTTAGAAACTTCGGTTAAATATAACGGCCTTGTGGGGGTGGAAACACAGTCTATCAGCACAGTTTAGGCTTAAATCTTGGTTTACAAATACACTTGCCAACTTCAAAAGTTAAAAGAGCAGTTAACGATAGATAAAAAATTGTATTTACATCAAAAGGGAGAATTATGAGAATAATTCTCCCTTTTTTTATTCAAGCGCCAATATAATTTAGTTATTTCAATGGACAATCTGGTTATAATTTAATCTTAACCCACATCCATAAAGCACTCAATTGGTAGGCATTGCGTTAATACTATTCGTCTTTGCGGTAAACTATTCAGTCGTTACATAATACCTTTTTGGATGTATAAGATGGGCTATTTTAATTGTCCTACTTACAGTAATAATATACTGTAGACTAAATTATATTGAGAAGTTCTAATATTGATACAAACTGAAAGTTGCTTACCCCGAATTTACAAGGTCAAAGCTGCCCTTGTAAATTTTGGATCGCGGGCTGCAATGCTGGAGCAAAAAAAATCTATGGAGTTATGCTGCGGCCAAAGAAGCTATCCGCGGATTGTTTCTTATCGCGGCCTACGAACGGGCTGAAAATGGCATTCGTGTCAATATAGTTTGTGCACTGGCATTTACCGAAGGTGTTGAAAATGGAAAGAAACTAATCCCGAATAAAAATCAGGAATTAGCATCAAAAAATCCAATGCAGCGTTTTGGAGATACACATAAAATAGTGTATGGGTTGTTGCGTTTCTTTTGAGTGATGATAGTCAGTATATGACTGAGCAAACCCTTATGGCTGTGACATTAAGCCAAGATAATAATCGCTCTCAAAAACGTAATTGATATTCGTTTATCCACAAAAATATTTAGGCTTTTGTATATTTAAGTACCTCTAAAAAACAAGAAACCAAAACATGAAAGACAAACATATTATAATTATAGGAGGCGGATTTGCGGGTGTAAATTTGGCAAAAGAATTGGGTGGCGAAAAAGGACTGAAAGTAACTTTAGTGGATAGAAATAACTATAATTTCTTCCCACCATTGTTGTATCAGGTCTCCACTGGAATGCTAGATATTTCGAGCATCTCCATTCCTTTTCGTACACTTTTTACTGGAAAGCAAAATTTGTTTTTCAGAATTGGCGAATTGGAAGAAGTCCTTCCAGAACAAAATAAAATTAAATTATCTACAGGAGATTTGGATTACGATGTCTTGGTTATTGCAACAGGAACAAAAACCAATTATTTCGGTATGGAAAATATCGAAAGAAATGCGCTTCCAATGAAAACGGTCAATGATGCCATAAAACTCCGAAACTATCTCATTATGGAAGGTGAAAAATACACCTATTGTACGGATGCAGCGGAAAAGCGCAAAATGAGAAACATCGTCATTTCTGGTGCAGGACCATCAGGGGTTGAAATTGCTGGAATGATTGCCGAGATGCGCAAACGAAAATTAACGGACATTTATCCCGAATTGGTCAATGAAAGGTTGAATATTTATCTCGTAGATGGCGCACCAACAGTGCTTCCGCCAATGAGCGAAAAATCTCAAAAATACACGTTGAAGATCTTAACAAACATGGGTGTTCATGTGAAACTAAACAAGATGGTTGCGGATTATAAGGACGATAAAGTCTTTTTTAAAGATGGCGAAACTATTGAAACTAAAACACTTATTTGGACGGCAGGCGTTACCGGGATGAAATTTAAAGGTATTCCTGATGAATGGTATGAAAAAGGTAACCGTCTTTCTGTGGACGCTTTCAACAAAATAGAAGATTCCAATAATATTTATGTAATCGGCGATGCGTGTATCCAAACAACAGATCCAGATTTTCCGAAAGGTCATCCGCAATTGGGAAGTGTTGCCAAGCAGCAAGGTAAAGCACTGGCAGAAAATTTTGTGGCAATGGTCAACGGAAAAGAGCTTGAACCGTTTAACTATAAAGATAAGGGTTCAATGGCCATTATTGGGGACCAAAAGGCGGTTGCTGATATGACCTTTCCTAAAACCACACTTACCGGTTGGGTTGCATGGTTTATATGGTTGTTTGTGCATTTGTTTTTACTGGTTAGCTACAGAAATAGATTTAGAACATTTTGGAATTGGTTCAATGCTTATTTAGGTGGAGGACAATCGCAAGGTATTATGGTGGGTAAAACGGCGGATATTGCGAGGTCGTTCGAGACTAAGTCTGATCTAAATTAATAACACAGAGTTATATCCAAAGTTTTCTGGTATTAACAATTATCTCGCGCTATGGCAATCAGTTTAAAATAAATAACCCGATAACAATCGTTTTAAATATAAAGAAATGAGCAAGTCTATCTATATTATTTTGTTAATCACAATAAGCACACAGGTCATGGCACAAGAAAACCAGAAATTTTTATCTCCAAAAGAAAGTGAGCCCAGTAATTTTGGTTGGATGGAAGGATTTCCGCCACCAAAAGATAAGGTCCTGCACAGTTGGGATGGTTCCTTTTTTGAATTTCCTGCCATACGTTATAGTGTGGTTCATATGCGCGATTTTTTACCGACTACACGAGTTGCAAAAGGTCTTAATCCTGCTAGCACTTTAGTTTATGATTTAGATGCTAATATTGATAAACTAACTTTCACGCCGTGGAACTCTAATCAGAAAATGACGTGGGAAGAATCTCTGGATAAAAATTATACAGATGGTATGGTTATTCTCCATAAAGGCAAAGTGGTTTATGAGCGGTACTTTGGTGCACTCACAGAAAACGAAGTTCATGCTGTCATGTCACTTACCAAATCTTTTAATGGCATCTTGGCCTCCATACTTGTTGCCGAAGGGACCATCGATGAGACCAAATTAGTGTCTTACTATGTTCCAGAGCTTAAAAACTCCGCTTATGGCGATGCTACGGTTCGTCAGGTAATGGATATGACCACTGCCTTAAAATACAGTGAGGATTATGCAGATCCTAATGCTGATGTCTGGCAGTTTTCAAATGCGGGCAACCCAATGCCAAAGTCCAAAGATTATAAAGGTCCTGAAGGTTACTATGAATACTTAGAAACAGTCGAAAAAAAAGGCGTACACGGCGAGGCCTTTGGATACAAAACGGTAAATGCGGATGCATTGGGTTGGGTCATTGCAAAAGCCTCTGGGAAATCTGTAAACGAATTAATCTCTGAGCGCATTTGGAGTGAGATGGGAATGGAACAAGACGCGTATTACCAAGTGGACAGTAAAGGAATTGCTTTTACTGGCGGTGGTTTTAATGCTGGTTTACGCGATTTAGCGCGGTTCGGCGAACTATTGCGCAATCAAGGGAATTGGGATGGTAAGCAACTCTTTCCCGCTAAAGCGGTTGAGGATATTGCGCGCGGTGGTAGTGTTGCTGCTTTTGAAAAGTCTGACCATCCTGGGCTCAAGGACTGGTACTACAGAAATATGTGGTGGATTACAGAAAACGAAGACGGTGCATATGCCGCACGTGGTGTTCACGGTCAGACCATCTATATCAACCCGATTGCCGAAATGGTAATCGTACGGTTAGCATCGCATCCTATTGCGGCCAATGCTGCTAATGATGCTACATCTTTGCCTGCCTTTCAAGCCGTGGCAGATTATTTAAAAAATAAGAAATAGAAACTTTGATCTCTAATCAATTAAATAGTCAAATGAATAGCTACAAAAATATAGTTTTAGTTTTTTTTGTTCTGTTTGGTTTAAGTAACCCAACGGCTTTCTCACAAGAAATGCAAGAACGCATTATGACAATACAGGAATTGGCCGATAGTGTACAAGTAAATAATATTCAACTAAAGCTCGCAAACACAGCGGTAAAGGTTGCAGACGCAAGAATAGGTGAGGTGAAAACCAATAGATTGCCAGATTTAGGAGCCAATGTAAGTGCTTTTTATTTAAGTGATGTTAATATCTACGATTTAGGATTTCACAGATTACAAACCGTAAACCTTCCAAATTTTGGAAATAAATTTGACCTATCGGCCAGTCAACTCCTATTTGCTGGTGGTAAAATAAATAAATCCATTGCGCTTGCCCAACTGAGTAAAACGTTGTCTGAAGACCAACTTGAAGATACGGATCAAGGAATTAAACTAAGTGCTGCTGAGTTATACTTAAACCTTTACAACCTTCAAAATCAAAAGCAAATTCTTGAAAAGAATAAAGATTTAGCCACGGAACGAACAAAGAATACGAAGTTTTTTTATGAGCAGGATATGATTACCAAAAATGAACTGCTGCGTGCTGAAGTTTTAGAAAGAAAATTAGAGCAAAATATTCTCCAAGTTCAAAACGCCATTTTGATTACCAATAAAAATTTAACATTGCTCGCAGGCCTTGACGCGAATGTTTTAATTGTTCCGACGATAGATAATATCGACCACCAAATACGTGAACAAGATGAAGTTTTTTATCGAGAGATCGCTTTTCAGGATAACCCGCTTTTGAATGCGAGTGAAACTCAGGTAGCCATCGCAGAGAAAAACCTTGAACTCACTAAAACAGATAGAATGCCCACTTTAGCAGCCTTTGGGGGACACAATGCAAATAGACCTCAAACGAGTGGCACTCCGGTCGATCTCTATTCAAACACCTACCAGGCAGGGTTAAGTCTTGCATATAATATTGAGTCAATTTATAAAAACCCCAAAAAGGAAGCTGTCGATAAAATCCTAATCGATCAGGCAGAACAGGCTAAGGAGTCGGTTAAACAACGGATTGAGGGCGATGTCAATGCTGCCTACAATAATTATCATCAAGCTATAGCACAGTTGCAAGTGAGCGCTCTAAATCAATCTGCAGCGGATGAAAACTACCGCATCACTGAGTTGAAGTACAAAAATCAATTAGTTACGTATATAGAAATTATTGATGCTGCAAACACAAAATTACAAGCCGAATTACAAATGCTTGATGACCAAACCGATATTATTTTGAATTATGTCAGACTGCTTCGCGTAACGGGACAATTATAACAAATCAACTCCAAAAGAATCATTAATTATGGCGACTCAAGAACCAGATCCAACACCAGCACCGGCTCCAAAAGCAAAAACAAAAACAAAGAAAAGAAACAAACTGTATTTAACCCTATTAAATGCCTTTGTTTTTATTATTACGCTATCGGTGATATGGTATATTGTGAAAAATTATTTACATATCAATGATAATACCTATGTCAGTGATGCCCAAGTGAAAGCATATATAAGTCCAATTAATTCAAGGGTTCCTGGATATATAGATAGTATTTATTTCGACGAACATCAGCAAGTAAAAAAAGGTGACACGCTCTTAACTTTAGATAAAACTGATTTTGAAAATGCCATCTCACAGGCTGAGGCCGGATTGGGTCAAGCCCAAGCAGGCAGAATTTCCGTGGCTTCTTCCGTAGCTCGTGTAGGAAGTGGCGAAGGTACGGTAGAAGCAAATATGCTCGGCGTACAAGCACAACTTAGCAACTCTCAAGCAGACTTGGCGCGATATAAAAATCTTTTGGAGAATGATGCGGTCACATTACAGCAATATCAACAAATAGAAACCCAAGTAAAAACCTTACAGTCACAATACAATGCACTGACAAAACAGAAAAATACAGCCCAGCTTTCTACAAATGAAACCCAATCACAACTTGCTGTGAGTGATGCACAAATAAAAGCGGCTGAAGCGGGGTTGGAAAGAGCAAAACTCAATTTAAAATATACCGTAATTACTGCTCCAGAAGATGGCGTTATGGGAAGAAGAACCATAACTGCAGGGCAATACATCCAACCCGGGCAACAGATTGCAGCGCTGGTACAACAAGATTCAAAATGGGTCGAGGCTAATTTATTGGAAACTCAAATGCCTTTGGTTAAAATAGGCGAAGTCATTCAATTTACCGTGGATGCTATGGGGAACGAGAAATTCGAGGGAAAAATCACATCTATTTCTGCCGCTACAGGGTCACAGTATTCAGCAATCCCCACAGATAACTCGGCCGGAAACTTTGTAAAAGTGCAACAACGAATTCCTGTTAAAATTGAATTTACGGAAAACAATGACCCTAAATTATTAGAAAAAGTACGCGTGGGAATGAACGTTGTAATGACCTTAAAGGATTAAATAAATGTACAATAAAGGCTTATTTGCAGATTGGGTGCCAAAACCTTTACAGTTAGTTTTGATTCTGGTATTTCTATTACCCATTTTGGTTGTGAGCGGCATTTACACCGGCAATTTGAGTTTTATGGTAGGCAGCCTTGGTACGCAAAACGAATGGATTGTTTTTGCCAATTATGCCGGCGTTGTTGGAATGGGCGTGAGTCTGCCCATTATATTTCGTTACAAATTGCGTTTTCATACCAAATTTTTAATGGTGCGTACGTTGTTGTTTCTAGCATTAGCCTCATTTATGCTAGGCACGACGGATAATGTGCTGGTCATCGTTTCCTGTTCATTCTTTATAGGTTTTTTAATGATGTTTGCGCTTATAGAGCTCATTGTGCCCGTCATGTTTATGATCAGCCCAGATGGAAGCCGGCCAAAATTTTATTCAATATTTTATCCTGCAGCAATTATTGTTCCTCAGGTAGCAGGGTACCTCATGACACAATTGGGGTTTAGTACTTATTGGCAGAATGCAAATTTTGTAATGGCCATCGTGATGCTTTTTGTGGCAGCCTTAGCTGTGGTTTTTATGCACAACCAGCGCTACGATAAAAAAGTGCCTCTAACTGGAGTTGATTGGACGGGAATGTTTCTTTACACCTCGGTGTTTTTGGCGTTGGCCTATGTCATAGCGTTTGCCAAACAACAAAATTACTTTCGATCAGATAACATCATGCTCGCCATAGGAATAATGCTTGTTGGAAGTGTACTCTATTTGATAAATCAACGGCTTAAAAAAGAACCCTTTGTGCATTTTGGTTTCTTAAAAAATTATAGTGTCATCCACGGCATTTTAATGCTGTTAATGTTAGGCTTTTTCTTGGCTGGCGGTTCGTTACAAAGTAAAATTACGATTGGAATTTTAGGATTTAATCCAGTAATGGACAATTCATTTAACCTCTGGATGATCCCTGGATTGCTGCTGGCCATCGTTTTTAGCTTCAAATGGCTTGTAAATGATAAATCGCTAAAAGCCTACATCCTCATCGGTTTTTCAGCTTTTATTTTTTACTACATTTTTATGTATTTCTTGATATCGCCCGGGTTGAGCTACGAGCAATTGATAATACCTAATATCTTACGTGGTTTTGGGATGGCCATACTGTTTATTGGGGTTTGGTTATATGCGCTGGGCAACTTGGCGCCAGACGCTATGCTTGGCGCTGCGGCGGTTATGATTATTGTGAGAACGATGATCGGTCCCGGATTGTGGAGTCTCGTTTTTAATTATATCGATGGTTTTTGGAACTTAGAGGTTTTTACTAATATGGCTGGAAAAATGGACGCTTCTTCTATGTCGCCGCAAGCGGCAATGGGCTATTACAAGACTATAAAACTTGACGCATTGCTAATCTCTACCAAGCGGATTTATGGTGTATTGGTAATGCTAGGTGGTGCTGTTTTGGTATATGTTTCTTTTCTCCATTTGGAAGGTTTAAACAAACGTGGGATAATGTTACGAAAGAGACTCCAGGGACAAGACACCAAAGGCTATTTGCGTGAAGTGGAAGCGTTAAACAATGAGGAAATTGAAGAAAAAATTAAATCAGCTAGTGCCGCCGCTTTATAAAGCGTATTCTAAAACTTTAGGATGTGATTGTGCCTAAGCAATAGAAATGTTGATGGGTGAACCAACTGTTTATTGCCAAATGGTTGACTGTTTTCACTTCTTGTGCATATCGGCGCTAAGAAACACGAAGAACAAAAAATGGATCCAATTGAGATGTTTTTTTTTGTCAGATTGATATTCCCCAACTCCGTTTTATTTATCACTAAAAACAACCTTCTAATAAGTGAACTTTAAAATTCGATTCTAGTTTATTCTCCTTATTTATTGTGAAACTATATCTTTGATAGTTTATCATAGTCGGAGCCTTTATTTTGGCAAATATCTTCCTTCAGAGGTCTGCATTATGATTGTGAGACCATCAATAAAGCTTCGAATTTTAACAAATTTTACTTGGGTGGAAGAATAATGATTTTAGGTTTGTTTAGAATATTATTCCGCCTTAAGATTTAGACCACCTAAATCATGGGAATTTGTAATTCATAAAGCAGATATTTGAGAGTTAACATAAAGATATAAAGACAATTAATTATAAAACGCAGTGCTCATGACAGAATTTGTAGAAACATATAAATGGCATCTAATCTACGGCGCAATTGTTATCGTCGTGGTTGTATTGCTCCATATTATAACCGATCTCTTAAATAAATGGTTACTTAAAAAAGAAATTGAAAGAAATCCAAGACCTTCGATAAAGCATTTAAAGCCTCTCAAAATATTAAAGCGTACTTTAAATACACTTTGGTTAGTATTAGGACTGATTGCGCTGAGTTTTATTTTTGTAGATCGGGAGAAGGATGAAACCTTAATTGGTTATTTTAAACTAAGCGGATATTTGGGTGTCGTGACTGTTGTAACTCTCGTAGCAACAGCGTTGTGCAACCTCTGGTTTAAACGTCAGATTCAAGAAAGAACGCTTTTGGACTATGATACTACAAGCTATAAGTTCTTACGCTATGTTGCGGTTTTTATTATTTGTTTCATCGGGATTATTCTAGGAATAATGGCTTTCCCATCGTTGCGAGGTGTCGCACAAACCGCCCTTGGTGGCGCTGGAGTTCTTGCTCTTATTGCCGGTTTTGCCTCCCAAGAAGCCTTGTCCAATTTAGTGGGAGGTGTTTTTATTATTTCATTTAAGCCTTTCAGAATTGGCGACGTTGTAAAACTGTCCGATTCAATGGTAGGAACGGTTACGGACATTACATTGCGCCATACCGTAATCCGCAATTTTGAAAATAAAATGATCGTCATTCCAAATGCGGTTATCAATAAAGAAAAACTGATCAACTACAATTTAGGCGAATTAAAATGCTGTGAGTATATTGAAATGAACATTTCTTATGACAGTGATATCGATCTGGCCAAAAATATATTAAGGGAAGAATGTGAAAACCACCCTTTAATTCTGGACAATCGTTCACACATCGATAAAAAGAGTGGTAAGCCAATGATAAGAACTGCACTGACCAAAATTAATGACTCGTCATTAACCATCAGAGCTTGGGCATGGGCACGCACATCTGGAGATGCATTTACCATAAAATGCGATGTCTTGGAAAGCACAAAAAAACAATATGATAAAGAAGGGGTCGATTTGTCATTTCCAACCAGAACCATTTATGTTAAAAATGGCTTAGGTGAAATAGTTTAGAATAAGGAATATCAGTAAAGTATAAGTTAATATAAGCTTGATCATTAGCCAATAATACAGCTGATTGGGTTTAAGTAATAAGCTCATTTAAGTCCAATTAAAATTCTAGTTAATACGCAGTAGCGGACGATAAGCTTCATCTCAATAATGATCTATCCGGCATAAATTAATCACTTCATTTCGTACTTTAATTCCTCAGGGAGATGATTTACGTTGTTTTATTATAACTCCAAACTGCTAAACCATTCATCACAATGGCATAAACAAGTGTTTTAATCAGTTGTGGTAAGATATCCATAAACCCAGAGCCTTTCAGCATGACCATCCGCATCACTTGAACAAAGTATTTTATAGGATTGAACTCGGTAATGATCTGTGCCCATTTCGGCATACTTTCAATAGGAGTGAACAAACCGCTCATTAATATAAAGATGACCATGAAAAACCAAGCAATAAACATGGCTTGTTGTTGGGTATCGGTAAAATTTGAGATGAATAAACCAATCCCCAGCACCACTAAAATATAAATAGAGGTGTACAAATACATAAGTGCTAAACTGCCAAGCATTGGGATGTTAAATATCAAGCGAGCTAGTATTAATCCAACCGTGAGTAGACTCATTCCAATGACCCAAAACGGGAAGAGTTTACCTATGATGAATTGACTTTTTTTTATAGGCGTCACGTTAATTTGTTCTAGAGTTCCGATTTCTTTTTCTCGGACGATGTTCATCCCGGACAGAAAAAGTGTGATCATGGTAACTAACAACACCAAAATTCCCGGTACCATATAAGTTTTATAGTTTAAGGTTTCATTATACCAAAACAACGGGATGGTTTCAATATTTATAGGCTGGATTTGAGCATCGGAAATTTGCATTAAATCTGTTTTTATGTTCTTGTTGTAATTTTGAATTATTTGAGTTAGATAAACGCTTTGTAAACCGGCCGCCGCACCATCAATGGCATTAATAGTGACGCCTAGACTATTGCGATTTTCTTTTTGTAAATCACGTTCGAAATGATTTGGAATTTCTAAAACAACATCAATTTCTCCTTTTAACATGGCTGAACTCGCATTTTTTTGTGATGGAAACTGAGTCAAAACATTAAAATAGGTCGAGGCATTAAATTTCTCGATTATCGCTCTCGATTTTGAGGTGTGATCATTATCAATATAGCCGAATTTTATATTTTTCACCTCAAAAGTGGCAGCATTGGATAAAATGATGAGTTGGAGTAGGGGCAACACAAAAATAATAGGAAGCATCCCTCTATTTCTAAAGATTTGCTTGAACTCTTTTTGTATGATGTAAAGTATTGTTTTCATAATCTTTTTCCACCTTTCGTCTTCGCTCAAGATAAACTTCAGTGGATCTCTTTTTATATTTTTCTTCTAAATCTCTAATCTCTAATCTCTAATCTCTAAACTCTAAACTCTAAGCTCTAAACTCTATTTTCTCACTCCAATCTAATTTTATATTTCTTCACACTCAATCCTATAAAAAACACCGTCATTCCTAACAGAATAAGGGTTTCCTTCCATATATACTGAAATCCTACACCTTTAAGCATAATCCCTTTGATGATGATTATGAACCATTTAGCAGGAATGATATTACTAATGATTTGGAGTGGCATGGGCATACTGGAAATAGGAAAAATAAATCCTGACAGTAATATCACAGGAAGCATCAATCCCATTAATGAAAGCATCATAGCGGTTTGTTGGGTTGCTGAAATTGTTGAGATTAATATCCCTAATGCGAGCGACGTAATAATGAATAATACGCTTTCCAAGCCTAATAAAAATAAACTGCCTTGAATAGGCATATTAAAGATGAAAATGCTCATCGCAACAATAACAATAGCATTAATAATGGATAGAAAGATATAGGGAAAGACTTTTCCAATAATTACCTGAAATGGTTTTATGGGTGATACTAATAGGATTTCCATGGTACCCAATTCCTTTTCGCGTGTGATGGAAATGGAAGTCATCATGGCGGAAACCAACATCAAAATAATGGTCATTACCCCTGGGACGAACATATAAACACTTTTTAACTCTGGATTATAAACCATCCGTGTTTGAGGAATTATTTGATAAGCAATGGTAATTTCCTTGTTCAATTCCTTTTTATAATGCTGCAGGATGGCATTTACATAATTGTTGATAGTATTCGCCGTATTTGGATCTGTGGCATCGGTAATAATCTGGATAGTTGCCTTGTGATCTTTGATCAATTTTTTACCGAAATTCCTTTCGAAATTTAGAACCGCCTTAACTTGTCCCTTTTCAAATACTGCAGCGATATCTGCTTCACGAGTGATAATCTGTTTGACACTAAAATATTTTGAAGCTGCTATTTTATTGATGATCTCTTCTGTTGAAGCATCTTTAGAATGGTCTAAAATAGCAATATCTACATTATTAATTTCATTGGTAATCGCAAAACCGAACAGCAGAATTTGGGCAATAGGCATTCCGAAGAGAATAAACAATGAGCGTCGATCCCTAAAGATATGGTAGAATTCCTTTTGTATAAAACCTTTGAAACTTTTCATAATCAGTCCCTCCGAAGGTGCGGATCTCTAGTTAATATTTTCATTGTTTATGTCCCAGTCTATTCAATTAAATCAGGGGTAGCTTTTGGTTATGTCAAATCGCATTTTCCTTAGTATTAGTTTGTTATAGTTGCTGCATTAAACTTTCAGTTGAATACATTATATTCTTTTAAACTTCGAGTAAAAACTCACTGCCCTCTGGCCAATTTCAAAAAAACATCATTCATACTCCTCACATCATACTGTTCTTTTAACCTTCTAGGCGTATCCAAAGCTTCAATTTTTCCGTTGACCATGATGGAAACCCGGTCGCAATATTCGGCCTCATCCATATAATGCGTGGTCACAAAAACAGTAGTGCCATTATGGGCGGCTTTGTAGATCAACTCCCAAAATTGCCGTCGCGTTATGGGATCGACGCCTCCCGTAGGTTCATCTAAAAACACGATTTTAGGATCGTGAATGAGAGACACAGAAAAAGATAGTTTCTGTTTCCATCCCAATGGTAAATCCCCGACTAAAGAATTAGCTACCTTTTCCAGACCCAGATCTTCAATCAACACATCCGATTTTTTCTTGATGGTTTTTCTGGACAAACCATAAATTCCACCAAAAAATGTAATGTTTTCTTTAACCGTTAAATCGTCATATAGGGCAAATTTTTGGCTCATATAACCGATATTCTTTTTAATGGCTTCGGCCTGTGTGAATACATCAAAACCTGCAACTGTCGCTTTTCCTGAAGTTG
The DNA here is from genome assembly GCA_038243395.1 of Flavobacteriales bacterium. Classification (GTDB taxonomy): domain Bacteria; phylum Bacteroidota; class Bacteroidia; order Flavobacteriales; family Flavobacteriaceae; genus Gelidibacter. The sequence goes on from JBBSRC010000007.1 coordinate 63,469, forward strand.
GAGTGGAAATACCGATCAACATTTTGATGGCTGTCGTTTTCCCCGCGCCATTGGCACCAAGAAATCCGAAAATCTCTCCTTTTTCAATGTCAAAAGTAATGGCATCGACTGCCGTAAAATCGCCAAACATTTTAGTTAAGCCTTCTACCTGTATGACTTTAGTTATACCCATAGTTTACTTCGCCAATTCCATAAAAACATCTTCAATCGAAGCTTGAGTTTTTTCAATTTCAATTTCTAAAAGATGTCCCGACTCTAAATATTGATGTAATTCCTGCGGATTAAAATCCGCTCTTTTATCTGTGTAATGCACAAATTCCCCAAAAGGATAGACGCTGTGGTTAAATTCGTAATCTTTAAGTTTGTTGATTAATTGGTACATATTATTTGCGCTCACATTGTAAATTGATTTTGGATAATTCTTTACAATGGCATCAGGGGTATTAATCTCCAAAATTTTCCCGTCTTGGATCAATGCCACACGATCGCAAAGTTCCGCTTCATCCATATAAGGTGTGGACACCAAAATGGTAATGTCCTTTTGTTGCAGACGTTTTAGCATTTCCCAAAATTCTTTTCTTGAAACGGGATCAACGCCCGTTGTAGGCTCGTCTAAAAACAGAACTTTCGGCTTGTGAATGAGCGCGCAGCACAAAGCTAATTTCTGCTTCATTCCACCAGAAAGTTTACCAGCACGACGATTTTTAAAAGGTTCAATTTGAACATAAATATCTTTTATCAAATCGTAGTTTTCTTCAATTGTTGTTCGGAAAATGGTGGCAAAGAAATTTAAGTTTTCTTCTACTGTCAAATCCTGATATAGTGAAAACTTACCAGGCATATAACCCACATTTTTCCGAATTTGCTTATAATCTGCTAGCACATCAAAACCAGCAACGGTTGCGGTGCCTTCATCAGCAATTAGCAAGGTGGTCAGAACTCTAAAAAGTGTTGTTTTGCCGGCACCATCAGGTCCAATAAGCCCGAAAAGCTCCCCAAGTTCCACTTCAAATGAAATGTTTTGTAAAGCTTTTACGTTTTTATAGGACTTTGATATGTTGGCTACCGTGATACTCATTTATTTAAAATAATCTGAATATTTGTTTACATTCTCTTCAATACTGTGCTTTAATTTTGAGGCTTCTTCAAGAGACTGTGTTTCTGAAAGTGCATCAATTTTAGCCATTAAAGGCAAAAGCCAAACATGCAGATTATCGTGTGAAGCGCCTTTCATGGTACAATTCTTTACGACATAATTTTTGTCGCTATTGAGTTGGTCGGCTAATTTGTAGTAATCTTCTAATGTTTTGGTGGAGTGCGATTTGAGAAGGTTTTGCATTTTCTGTACGCCCTCATTAGTTTCGGGATTAGCCTCCCATTTGCTGCCATCGTTCATTGCGATTTCAGTGATCCAATTATTGCTTAATCCGTCGTCACTTAATTGATGGTCATCATTATGATCATCGTGTGAAACGGCTTCAATTTCTTGATGTGTTATCTGTTCTGAAGCTTGTCCTTCTTTTTTGTTGTTATTACATCCGGTAAAAATGAGTGCTAACATGGCGATTGATAATAGTGTTTTTTTCATAATGTTAAATTTAAAGGGTTGAATTTTAATGTTCTACTTAGTTCTATTTTTTATTCTTTTGAATCCATAATTCTGCTGGCATTCCTATTTTTAAGCTGCCATCATTAACGATATCTACTTTTATGGCATATACTAATGCGACGCGCTCTTCTTTGGTTTGAATAATTTTTGGAGTGAATTCTGCGTCCGACGCTACCCAACTGATCTTTCCGTTATAAGATTTCATAGCATCGGTGTCGTCAATTTTCACGGTCACGTCTTGGCCGATTTTTAGACTAGCCAATTGTGGCTCACTCACATATACGCGTAATTGCATTGTATTTAAATCTGCAATTTTATAGAGAGGTTTTCCAAATCCGGTAATTTCATTTGGTTCAGTGTATTTAGACAATACGGTACCTTTAATGGGATTGATAATTTTACTTTTCTGGATTTGATCGTCGATTTGTTTTAACTGCACATCAATACTTTTCAATTCGTTGACCACCGGTGCATTTTGGATTTCAACACTGTTGATTTGGCTTTTGATCACATCGATTTCGCCTTGAACGTCATCCAATTGTTTTTGGGTACCTGCATTGTCTTTTATCAAATTTTCAGCACGTGATTTATTGGTGTTCGCAGTTTTTAGTTTAGCGTTCAACACGTTGATTTGAGATAATACACCTTTTGATTTTGAGCTGACGACCGCTTTTGAAATTTCTAAATGTTCACGTTTAAGTGCTAACGGAATGGTATCAATGTAACCGATAAATTGTCCTATTTCAAGCTTGTCGCCTTCATTGACATCAAATTGCATCAGTTTCCCGTTGTTTTCTGCAGAAATGGTTATTTCTGTAGCCTCGAAATTCCCGTAACCATCTGCCTTTTCGTTGGAATTAGTACAGGACAACAAAATAGTAGCAATGAAGCTTATTCCTAATATATAATAATAATTTTTCATTTGTTTTTGATTACTGATTTCGTAGACCTTAGCAGATTTTTTATTCCTTTGTGCATATGTAGGACATTTAATTAGTGTCCGTTAATAATATTATAGTTGGCCTTTGCCAGTTGTAGTTGGATTTTATGCTTTACCAATGTGTTTTCGTCTTCATATAAATTTGTAAGTTCTGTAATGTACGCCGATGAGGTAATAACACCGCTTTTGAGCTGTGAATCTGCCGCTTTAAGCACTTCTCTTCTCAAGTTGATAATCTCCATGTCGGAAGTGATGAAAGTTTGTATTTTAGCGATTTCTTTTTGTTGTTGATTTAGTTCGATGTTGGTGTTCAACTTGAAGGTTTCGGTTTCAGTTTCAATGATGTCTTTATTGATGGATAAAGACTCACGATGCTTTTTATTAGAATTCCAGTCGAACACATTCCAATTCAGTTTGACACCGACGGTATAAAAAGATTGAAAGGAATTATCAAGCATATTCAATCCTGGATTTCCATAGCCACCCGTAGCAAACGCAAGGAGTTTGGGTGAATTTTGTTTGGCGACCAAAGCTTGGTTGCTTTCAATTTCGTCTTTTTTAAGTTGAAATAATTCCAGTTCAGGTCGGTTTAATTCGGTATTTAACTTGGATTCTACTAACGGATTTCGAAAAATTACCGAAGTATTCAACGATTGACCAATGATAAGTGAAAGTGTCTCAATGAGTACGACTTTAGTGCTTTCAACTTCCGTGAATTGTTGCATTAACTTCAATAGCTCAGCTTCAAGGACTTTATCGGAAGTTGGTAAAAGAGCACCATAGGTAATTCCTGATTTCACTTCATTTAACTTAGCTTGTAATTGCTCTCGTTTAGCTCTTAGTAATAAATCTGTTTCCTGTATTAATAAAATTGAAAAATAAACGTGATTGATCTTATGCTTTAGTTGATATAGGTTGACTTCAACTTGTTTTTGTTTGGATTTGTGCTGTGCAGATTTTAGGTTTAATGAGGCGTCCGTTGCGCCACCATTATAGATCAGTTGATTCACGGAAAGCGTAGCTCTGTATTGATCTTTATGTGGAGGTTGGATACCAGCGTTAGGAATAGGTATTTCGATAACATCAGATTGGTACGTCGCTTGCGCGTCTACATTTAGTTGTGGTAGTTTTGCTTTATAAATAACTTCTTGATCTATTTTGTTTTGGGCATCAAATAAATGCGATTGTTTTGCCAACGGGTAATTTGTAGTCGCTAATTCATAACATTCTTGAAGAGTTACGGTTTGCTGCGAAATCATTGTGGTAGAAAACAAGCCTATTAAAATGATGATTATCCGTTTCATTTTACGGTAGTTTTATGGAATTGATGATAAAATCAGCAACTTCTGTTTTTCGCCGTTCAATAAATTCTTTATAGGTTTTTTCATCTTTGTTTGCCAAGGCTTTAATTAATGGTTTTCCTAAAAACGGAAAGATATTAAGGGCGAGAATATTAACAAACAACTGTTCCGCGTCTATCGGACTGATCAGCCCTTCATTTATTTCAGCATCTACTTTAAGTTTGAATTTTTCTAAATTTGGAAAACCTGTATTCTGCTTCAGCTTCAAAACAAAATCTTCATTTCTATTCAACTCTTGGATAATGAAGTTTGGCAAATAGGGGTGCTTGATCATAAAATCGGTATAGTTGAACGTGAAATTTTTGATCTTATGTTCAAGAGAGGAGTCATCGTTTAAAATGATATTTAACTGCGGTGCCAAAAGTGAAAATGCATTCTTAAAAACCGCTTCAAAAAGGAGTTGTTTATTTCTGTAATAATAGTGCAACATGGCTTTATTGATACCAGCTTTATCGGCAATTTCCTGCATTCTTGCGCCGTCCATTCCTTTGGATTGAAATACGTCTTTAGCGGCATCCAAGATTTGTTGTTCAGTCGTGGCTTCTTTCTCTTTCTTCATATCAACTAAAAAGTTTAACCAGTTGGTTAACAAATGTACAAAAAATAATCAAACCGTTTCCAGTTTGATCATTTTTTAGAGTTACAGCCTATTTTATCTAAAGTTTGTAAAAGATTTAATAAAAATGATGAGCTGATCCTTTTTTAGAAGTTTATTAAAAAGATGATTGAACTGCTCATAGAGATCTCTTTAAATTCCTGTAAATAATTTGGTATGCTTCTATAAGTTATTAAGTAACAGTCATGACTTCTTATAGTTCGAGACCGAAATTCGTATTAAAGATCTTTCTTCGCTAAATAGAAATCTACTTTTTCGAGCGAATCATCTGCTAAACGCGCGTTCAGTTCATCCAAGGTTTTTGGTGGACCAACTATGACCTTATCTCCTTTTTTCCAGTCTAAAGGCATGGCGACTTTATGTTCATCTGAGATTTGCATTGCTTCAAGGACTCGTAAAATTTCATTCATATTTCGACCCACATTTAACGGATAATACATGATCAATCTGATTTTCTTACTAGGATCTATAAAGAATACAGCGCGAACTGCAGCAGTTTCGCTTTCATTAGGTTGTAACATTCCGTAAAGTTTAGCCACTTTCATGTCAATATCGGCAATGATCGGAAAATCAAAATAAACGCCTGTATTTTCTCTGACATTTTGAACCCAGCCTAAATGTGCGTGAATACTGTCAATGCTTAATCCTAAAAGTTCCGTGTTTAAGGCGTCAAATTCAGGTTTTCTGGTAGCAAATCCACTCAATTCTGTAGTACAAACAGGCGTGAAATCGGCAGGATGTGAAAACATTACAATCCATTTGTCTTTGGCAAAATCTGAGAGCTTTATGTTTCCTTTGGTGGTAACGGCTTCAAAATCTGGAGCTGCATCGCCAATTCTTGGCATTGAGTTTACTTGCTGTACTTCTAAGTTTGTTTCCATAATAATCAATTTCTCTATTATTTTATTTGTTGCATAAATTTAAAGAATAGTTATTTAAGAAACGGTAACAAAGGTCACAAATCATTGCGTTACGATAAATTCCATGTAGAAAATAAATAGGGCCATCGCAAAAATGAAATAACCAAAACCCTTTTTTAATTTTACGCCATCGATATAACTACCCAGGTAACTTCCGATAAAAATTCCGACAAATGACAAACCGGTAAATATCATTAAAAACGACCAGTCAATGGTCATGGTTAAGGCGTCTCCCAAAAAGAAGCCAAGCATCGATTTAAAAGCTATTATGATTAAGGAGGTGCCAACGGCAACTTTCATTTCCACTTTTGCCAATAATACGAGGGCCGGGATAATTAAGAATCCACCGCCAGCGCCGATCAATCCAGTAATGGCACCTACTAAAAGTCCTTCAAGTAATATTAGAGGATAGTTGTATTTAACTTTTTCGTGTATGTTAATTGGGGTCTCTTTTCTTTGTTTGAGCATTGAGAGTGCCGCTGGAATCATTAATAAAGCAAAAAAGCCAAACATTCCCATGCGTCGGGTAAATTCAAAATCTCCTAATGTAAAAAACTCTTCTGGAAGTATTGGTATGACGAAATATCTCACAATCGTAACTCCTATAATTGACGGGACTCCAAATACAATAGCGGTCTGCCAATCCACATAGCCTTTCAAATGTTGTTTCAGTCCACCAACTAATGAACTGGCGCCTACAATAAATAATGAATAGGCAGTTGCGGCTTTTTCATCAATAGAGAATAAGTAAGCTAATACTGGAACGGCTAATATAGAGCCACCACCACCAATTAAACCTAAAGAGATCCCAATCGCCAAAGCACTTATATATCCGAAGATTTCTATTAATTCCATACGTTGCTCTTAGGGTTCAAAAATAGTTTACTTCGACGTTATATACAGTAACATTGGTTACAAAACACCCATAAACATAATCTTTTCAATAGTTACAATGGTTTGATGAAATTCAAAGTGGAGAAACACGATGAGCACTTCTACATATCCTTGTATTCGTTTGTCTTTGAGATCTATGAAAGCATTAGAGTGATTTATTTTTTGAATTTTACGTAAGTGATGGCACTTATTGGTATTGTTCCATTAGATTTAAATGGTTTTTAAAATTAAAAAAAGTGAACATTTATAGATTTGTATTTCAAATTTAGCGTTCGATATTTCGATTTGAGTTGTATTTTTGGCAAATGAATTTTCAGAATTCGTCATGAAATTTCACAAAAACTTTGAGTTTAAATTTTTTATATCGCAGTTACCTTTTAATGTTGAGTTATTGTATTATTGCGGTCTAATATTATTTGCCTATATAACATGGATACTATTATTAATTTACTTCAGGAACAGTTCCAGCTACCACTCCAAAACCCTGTTTTGATCTTTTCTTTGATCCTCTTTATTATATTGTTGGCGCCCGTACTATTACAAAGAATAAGAATTCCAGGAATTATTGGATTAATAATTTCGGGAATTATAATTGGACCAGCGGGATTAAATATTTTGGAGAAAAGTCTTTTTGTAGATGTTTTTTCTACTATTGGGCTACTTTACATCATGTTTATAGCAGGATTGGAGTTGGATTTAAATGAATTTAAAGCCACCCGAAATAAAAGTGTCCTATTTGGATTCTTAACCTTTACCATCCCAATTAGCATTGGATTTCCAGTCTGTCACTATATTTTAGGTTTCGATTTTAATGCAAGTTTATTGACGTCAAGCATGTTTGCGACGCATACCTTGGTAACCTATCCTATAGTCAGTAAATTGGGCCTTACCAAAAACGTTGCTGTTGCCATCACTGTTGGAGGGACTATCTTAACCGATACGGCAGTTCTAATTATGTTGGCCGTGATTTTGGGCTCACATGATGGGGGGCTTACTCAAGAATTTTGGATCCGTCTTGGAATCTCGCTAGTGCTGTTTTCAGCGTTTATGTTTATGGTCATTCCGCGAATTGCAAAATGGTTTTTCAGAAAACTGGAGAGTGAAAAGCATTCGCATTATATTTTTGTGTTATCCGTAGTTTTCTTTTCTGCGTTTTTAGCTGAAATTGCAGGGTTAGAGTCCATTATTGGAGCTTTCGTGGCAGGTTTGGCACTTAACAAATTAATTCCTCATTCTTCTGCATTAATGAATCGTATTGAGTTTATCGGAAACTCCTTATTTATTCCTTTTTTCCTTATAAGTGTTGGAATGATTGTGGATATCAGTGTGATCATGAGTGGCCCAATGGCACTCATTATTGCAGGAACTTTAACGGCTGTTGCAATTTTCGGAAAATGGTTCGCAGCGTTTTTGACACAAATTATATTTAAATTTTCAAAAGGACAACGTAAATTGATTTTTGGATTAAGCAGTGCACATGCCGCGGCTACTCTAGCTGTTATTTTGGTGGGATACAAAGCGGGAATTCTAGACTCAAATATTCTGAACGGAACCGTCGTTTTAATCCTTGTTACTTGTATCATAGCATCCTTTGCGACCGAAAGTGCAGTTAAGGATATCATTCGAAATTCTGATGAAGACGAAAACTTAAGTTTAGGTGCTGGTCATGATAGCGAAACCATTCTTATACCGATTGCAAATTTGATTAATATTGATAAGGTCCTAGACTTTGCAGTGTTGATTAAAGATAAAAAATCAAGCAACCCACTCTCTATATTGACCGTTGTCCCTAATACAGATGAAGCGGAGAAAACCATCGTTAAGGCAAAACAAGGACTGGAAAGGTTTATTAAAGAAACAACGGCTTCAGATACCCACGCGATAATTATGGCAACGATTGATCATAATCCGGCGAGTGGTATTTCAAGAACTGCAAAGGAAATCATGGCCGATATTATTTTATTAGGTTGGCCACAAAAAACCGGATTTCTGGATAAATTGATAGGGGATAAAATGGAAAGTATTCTTCAAAACACAGAGAAAACACTTTTCATTTGTGACTTTGAAGTCCCATTAGTAAATCACAAGAGGTTATTTGTAATTGCACCTCCCAACGCAGAATTTGAAGAAGGTTTTGCACATTGGGTTAACAAAATCGCCAAATTATCCATCGAATTATCTTTGCCGATTACTTTGAATTGTACTGAAGAAACCTATACTGCAATCTTAAACTTTGCGAAAGAGAATAAAGTAACCTTAACGTTAATTTATCAGCATTTCAACGATTGGGACGATTTCCTTATACTTTCCAAGGAGATTGTAGATACAGATTTTATCATCCTAGTTTCAGCACGTAGAGGGTATACCTCACATTTTGGACACCTTGATAGAATTCCAGTCAAAATGGAAAAACATTTTCCAAATGTAAGTAAGATGGTTATTTATCCGCAATAGAATATTAAATATTGGTTAATAAAACAACTCTGTTCTCAACTAAGTAGTTAAAACTATATAATGTCGTGTTTTTTTTAGTAAATGTGCGTTTCTAATATGGCCTCATAAATAGAAACTCCGCTCTTAATAGTTTATCTTTTTAAATCATAAGAGATCAGCGTTATCTGCGTTCCATTCCATGATAGAACACTGATGACACTGATGGAGCAGATTTGCACTGATTTAAGTAGTAAAACGACATAATTCGTGCATCTAATTAATTAACCTACTAGTTGATTCGTTTTTGTAATACGACAGCAATTTTTGCTATTTACTTAATATATCAAAGAGGAAAAAAGATTCTGTCAATCCAAGAGGACAGAATTTTTTTTTAGCATTAATTTAACGGAGCTAAGTAACAAAGGTTACGTATATAATCGAATCTTTCCCTTAATTTTGTTGTTCTCGTGAAAACTAAAACTTACATAGCGGTAATATTGACTTTCGTCTTTATGGCAAAATTTATGGCCGTTGATGCCAATGGATTGAATCTGTTTTTCAGCGGAAAGGATGTTTATTTTGTAAATCCACATTGTGAGAAAATTAGTTCTACCGAGTCCTCAGATGCTACTGCGAGTTTTTCTCAGAACGATAATGTTGAGAATCAATTGATCATGCTAGTTGGGCATTGTACTTCCCCATTTCAATTTGAATTATTTTCGTGGTCTCCGCATGACGAATTTTCTATCTTGGCATTTACCAACGATTTCACTTCCAGATTGAGTTACCGTTACCTCGATCACGTATCGCCGCCACCCCGGCTGGCCTAATGACCTTTTTCTAAAAATTTTCCAGATGGTGTTTAAGTAGTCGTTCTATCCTAGTATATAGATAGTTCAAGATAAACTAATAACGTAGGATCCATTGCCGTGTAAATTTTTTGCGTCATTTTAATAACGACAAAAATTTCAGTAAAACGTCCTTACTTGATATTAAGGATCGTTTTCAGATCAATTTAAAGATTCAAGTTCTATAATTAGTCACACGAGAACCTCAACTTAAACTAATTACAATTTTTGCAGGATTTCTGTTAATTGTAATGAAAAACTTCACAATCAACATCACATTAAAACATATATTTTAAGTTCATTTATTTTAATCGCTAGTCTTTTTATTGGCGCTCACTTAGAAACGCAGAATTTAAATGTGGATCTGCTTTTCAACTTTACTAGGCATAACTCAAAATTTTAAAAATAAAAAATACATATTATGAAAAAAGATAAAACAGATAAGAATACACGTAAAACATGGATACAATACGGTGTGTTCGCCATTGTGGCCATTACACTCTATGCCACGGGAATGCATACTGAAGTCATCGGTTTTGCCCAACGCGGATTGCTCGCAACGGGTTTGATGAATCCTAATGTGGAGAGTATTGCCGAAGCGCGTGATATTAATAATGAAAGCACAGAAACAATAAGCTTAACCAAAGCAGATTTCAACCTAAAACTCATTGACAGAAACGGAAAAATCACTTCTTTGGAAGATTTAAAAGGTAAAGTTATTTTCATGAATTTTTGGGCGACCTGGTGTCCACCGTGTATTGCTGAAATGCCAAGTATAGATAAATTACATGAAGAAATGGGAGATGAAGTTGCGTTTGTAATATTGTCGTTTGATCAAGACTTTGAATCGGCAAAAGCTTTTGACAAACGTAAAGGATACGACCTCCCAATATATGCTCCAGCGAGTAATATGCCCGCCTTGTATGATTCAAATGCACTTCCTACGACTTATGTTATTGACGCGCAAGGAAACTTGGCATTGACACACAAAGGAATGGCCGATTATAACGATTCAAAATTCAAGGAGTTTTTGAGAAGTTTAAAATAAGATTTTTCAGGAAATAAAATCATATAGAAAACCGGATCAGATGTACTTCTGATCCGGTTTTTACTTTTTAAAGAGATGTCTAAAATTGAGAGGCACTTAGGGTCTTTTAAAAATTCTCAAATAAACCGTCGTGTGCATTTTTTATACGCTTTGTACTCTGGGAATTTCTCAATTAATAAACTTTCCTCATAATCGGATTTAAAATAAAATAAAACCAAAAGAACGAGGGTAACCAAGATCTTATAGAACGATAATGTGTAGATGGCATAACCACCTGAGAAAATCAAAGCGCTATAAATAGGGTGCCTCGACATACGAAACGCTCCCGTGGTAATCAATCTGGCAGAACGAACAGGAGAAGGAAAAGGGGAGAGGTTGGTGTTTAATTGCAGAAGGGCCACTATGCCAAAAATGACGGAAAGCCCAAAAGCACTAAACCCGAAAAGGATATCCATTCGGGTAGTTTTACGTAAAATAATTTTAATGGGAAAATATAAGCCCCAAAAATGACCAGTTGTACCGAAACGAATACATAGTCCTTAACTGGTCTTTTCAGATTCAATTTTTAAATTGTTCTATAGCATCACTTAAATCATAAATTTCAACCCCATGCAAGTCGTTTTCAAGAATACTGCTCCCTGCTGCACTGCGATAACCACCAGCGCAATGCACAACGATAGGTTTGTCGGTCGGAATGGTTTTGGCCGTTTCACGTAACTCGTTCAATGGATGTGCCAGTGCTTTCGCAAAGAATTTCCCTTTGTCTATTTCGCTATGGTTTCGAATATCGACAATAGTGTAAGAGTCAGGATGTTCTTTAAAATCTGCCAAATTCAATTGTAGTGTTTTTATTAGATTTTCGTCAGACAGCGTAATCACTTGTATTATTTGATTTTCGTAACCGATTTTTGCTAACCGATTTAAAATTTTGTCCTTATTTTTTTTATGGTCAATAACCAAAGTAAACTTTTCATTTGGCGCAATTATGGAACCAATCCATGTTTCAAATTTTGCAGTATCAGAAACAGCTTGAATATTGATGCTACCTTTTAAATGGCCTTTTTTGAAGGATGCTTCATCGCGAATATCCACAATAAGTCCTGTAGCAGAAGAGTTTTCGATGAAAGGAATTTTTTCGATTGAGGCATCCAAGTTTTTAGCTCCGATTTTATTGAGGTCCACATTAAAACCAAAATAAGACGGGATAAATGGTTGTCCCTCTAGCAAGGTATTCACGAATTTCTCTTTGGACTGTTTTTTAAAAGCCCAATTATCCATCCGTTCGTTACCCAATGTACTACTAGCGGCCTCGCTCAAATTTTTTCCACATAAGGAACCAGCACCGTGGGCTGGATATACAACAGCCTCATTTGGTAAATCTGTGAATTTAGTGTTTACGGTGTGATACATCATTTCGGCTAATTCTTCACGCTTGGCTTTCATATTACCAACTTTTTCTCGAAGATCTGGTCGACCTACATCGCCAATAAAAAGTGTGTCTCCCGTGAAAAGTGTTGTTTTAAAGCCTTCAGTAGCCACTATTGTAATGCTGTCTGGAGAATGTCCAGGAGTATTAATGGCGCTCAAAGTAATGTTGCCTAAAGTAATAGTGTCGCCTTCATCAAATCCTTGATGCGGATACTCAGCCCCTAACTTTTCGCTATTATAAATAGTTGCACCTGTTTTTTTGTGGATTTCAAGATGCGAACTCACAAAATCAGCGTGAGGATGCGTCTGGATAACTGCTACTATTTTAGCGTTGTTAGCTTCTGCAAAAGCGTAATATTGTTCAGGATTTCTCTCCGGATCAATAACTGCCATCTCGCCATTACTAATTATGGCATAAGAATAGTGGGCAAGAGGCTTGTATTCAAATTGCTTGATATTCATAATATCTAATTTAAAAATTTAAAAAGTTTACTAATTACTGATCAAACTCTTTATGTTCGTCGGGAAATTCTTTATTTCCTTTTTTTTAAACTGCAGAACTGAAAATTCTGTAAGGTGTCAAAAGGGGTAATGTGATCTGTTGTAAAACATTTTACTTTAATGAATTGGTCTTCAAATGCTTCTGCCAATCCACTTTCATCATATTGGGAAATTTCAAGTCCACTACATTTGATAGGCCCATCATTTGAAAAAGTACCGATTATTAAATTCTTCGCTACAAATTCATCCACAATGGAGGTGTATTTCTCAATTTGTTCTTTGGTCGTCAAAAAATGAAATGTCGCCCGGTCGTGCCATAAATCATAAATTTCGGTAGGCTGAAACGCGAGGATGTCGCTAACAATCCACTTAACGCCATTAGCCTTGTCGCCCAACCTTTTTTTTGTTCTTTCAAGGGCTTTGGCAGAAATGTCTAGCACGGTAATTTTGGTATAACCTTCTTCAAGTAAATAATCGACGAGTTTGCTATCGCCACCTCCCACATCAATAATTTTGGCCGATTTCGGCAAATCAGCTTCCTCAATCAGTTTTAGGGAGATTTCTGGTTTCTCTTGAGTCCAACTAACTTGGTCGGGAGTTTTGTTTTCGTATACAGTTTCCCAATGTTGTTTTGTATTCATTTTAATCTATTAATTATTCGAAGGTTCGATTACGACATTTCAATATGATGTGTCATTAAGAAAATGTAATGAAATGTTTAAAGTATCCTGATTTTGATTAATATTAAAGATAAGAGACTTTTAAGAGATCTGTTGTAACAAATGTTACAAAATTTTGTAGTGGTCATAGGTTAAGGAGTAGGGATTTAACAAATTCTGATAACGTTCAAATATGGACGACTTAATTTACAGTATTTCTTAAAACCATCGACTTCAATAATTAACGTTTTATTATATCAGAGACTTTAATTCTTCTGAAGTTGGTAAAGGATAGAATACAATATGATCTAAATCAAAATTTTCTTCTGCACATGATAAAGCGCCGATATAATCATCATCTATTTTGAAGCTATAAACGCTTAAATTTTTAAAATCGCCTACCAATGAAAGTGGCACAGAGTGCAACCCATCGGTCACAGGTATTCTAATTAAATCGTCATCAATACCTTTCCCAATAGCTTTCACGATAGCTTCCTTTCGCGTCCAAAACTTGTAAAAAATAAAATGTTTTTCATGACTATGTTGAACGTCATCTGTTTCAATCTTATTAAAGATATTTGGTAAAATTTCTTTATAATCAAAACTTTTATTTACATATTCGATATCAACCCCTACAGGGCTTTTAGCGATGGCAATCAAGGCATAATCGGCTGAATGTGATACGTTAAAAAAAACAGACGGCTGATTAATTAAATAGGGTTTTTTATTAGAATCAATAGCGATATCTATTCTGGCAACATTCACATCTAACCGGTCCGCCAAGAGAATTTTTAAAAAGGCTCTGCAAATTATAAATCTGTTTTTATCCTTTACGAAATGATATCGATTTGCGCGTAGGCGTTCAGATGTGGATAAAATAGATGTCAGATCAGGAACTAAATATTGATATTGTAATAGATCAATTTTATAAAGTTTTAAACCTCGATTTGCCGCTTCAATAACCTTAGCATCTTGAATCGAGGTTTCTAATGTTTTACAATATAACGTACTATACACTTTTTAAATTCTTATGATCCAGAACATTTTGCAAGCTAGCTGCTAAAACGTCTACATGAGGCTTCTCGAACATGTCCACGTGGTTGCCAGGGACCATGTGTTTTCGAATTCCTTTTTTGCCCATTTTTTTCCATCCCAATAAGTCATGATCGTGCACAAAATTAATTTCCTCCTGCGCTCTGAATAAATCGATCACAATGTCTTGAGGCGTTATGGTATAAGCTTTGGTGGCGATTGCGTGGTTGTGTTCCATTTTATAGGGAACATTAAACTGCATTTCATATTGTTTTTCTTTTCCATGTTTTAGCTTTAAAAACAATCCTGAAATTTGAACTTTCAACAATTCTTTTCGTCGTATAAAATGCTTTTTACTGGCAAACATATTAAAGCTTAGATACACAACTTTGCCCATCTGAAATGATGTTTCCAGCACTTTTTTAATCAGAGGATTAGTGTAGTAATAAGATGGATAAACATAGGTGTCAAATTGCGCTAAAATTTTAACTTCCTTGCCTTGCGCTATTAATTGTCTTGCCATTTCGAAGGCCACAATTCCACCATAGGAAAATCCTCCCAAGGCATAAGGCCCATCAGGATTAGAGGCAACA